>JAPKYZ010000008.1 GCA_026394055.1 Acidobacteriota bacterium | reverse complement strand
AGCGCCTATGTCGATGTGGCCGTGGCGGCGGTGTGGTTCGCGCTCTATGTGCTGGCCCGGGGCGAAAAGCCGGCAGTGCCGATAGGCGTGCTGGCGGGCTTTGCCTTCGCGGCCAAGTACACGGCCGGCTTGGCGTTGATCTATGCCATGTGGCAGCACCGCAAGCGAGCCCTGGTGATCCTGGGCGTCGCGCTGATCTTCATGCTGCCCTGGCTGATCCGCAATTGGCTATGGCTGGGCAACCCGGTGGCGCCGTTCGCCAATGCCGTATTCCCCAACCCGCACATCACGGTGGCGTTTGAGCGCGAGTACTCCGAATGGCTGCGCCACTACGGCGTGGAAAGCCTCCGCGAGTGGGTGACCAACATCACTGTGCGAGGCGAGAAGTTGGGCGGGTTTCTGGGACCAGTATTCTTGCTGGCGCCGCTGGGCATCAGCGAATGGGGCTGGTTGTGGGCGGGCGCAACGTATCCGTTGAACGTCGGTACGCGCTTTCTGATCCCCGCGCTGCCGTTTCTCGCCGTGGGCATGGCGAAGCAGTTGTGCCGGTGGACGTGGCTGGGGTCGGCGGTGCTGGTGCTGCATTTGGTGCTCTCCTGGCCGGCGGTCTACAAGCAGTATGCGTGGCCGTACACGTGGTTTCTCGAAGGCCTGCCGCCCATGCGGGCGGTGCTGCGGCGGGAACCCGAAGATGAGTATCTGAACCACAAGCGCGCCGAATATCGCTCCGCGCGCTTGGTCGAAACCTTCGTCCCCGCCGGCGAGCGTGTGTTCACCTGGTCCGGCATGCCGGAGGCGTACACGTCACGACGCGTCACCGTGTCGATGAACTCGGCCCACGGGTATCAGATTCGAGACATCCTGGCCGCGCCATCGGTGGACGCCTTCCAGCCGACGTGGCGGCATGATTTCTCTTGGACGACACCGCGCCGGGTCGTGCGCGTCTTTCAAGACACCGGCAACACCCTGGACCGCTGGAGCATCTCCGAGATCCTTCCCCGCCCCGTCTCGATGAAGGCCTCGCACTATGACTTTGAGACCGCGCTGGCCTTCGACGGCAATCCGTTGACGCGCTGGCACTGCGGCTGGCCGGTCGCTTCCGGGCAGTGGGTGGAGCTCACCTTTGATCAAGAGGTCACCCGCGTTTCGCTGTGGTTGACGCGGGATCAATACGGGGTGCGGATGCATATCGACGGCGCGCAGCGCACCGAAAGCTGGGCGGACCCGCCGCTCAACTTGCGGCGTCTTGCTGCCGATACCGTCAAGGCGCTGGGGATCAAGTATCTGTTGATCGATAGCCCGGACTTGGGCTACGCCGATTTCCGCGACCGGCGCACCGAATGGGGCATCACCGAACTGGGCGAACGCGGCGCAACCAAGCTGTACCGGCTGGACTGAGAGGATGAAGCATGTTTTTGGGAATTGATGGCGGACAATCATCAACCACCGCGCTGATCGGCGACCAAACTGGCCGGGTGGTGGGCTACGGCCGAGGGGGCGAATGCAACCACGTTAAGGGGCCTGCCGGGCGCGACAAGTTCATCAACGCGATTACGGGCTGCGTCAATGCGGCGGGCGGCGCGGGCATGAACTTCACAGCCGTCTGCGGCGGCTTCTCCGGTGGCCCGGCTGACAAAGAACAATTGCTGGCCGAAATGTTTCCGGGCGCGAAGATCTTTTCGACCAACGACGGCCTGATCGCGCTCACCGGGGCCACTGCCGGAGAGCCGGGCATCATCACCATTGCCGGTACGGGATCGTTCACGTTTGGCCGCGCGCGCGATGGCCGCACGGCGCGCGCCGGGGGCTGGGGCTATGTGTTCGGCGATGAAGGCGGCGGCTTCGACCTGACGCGGCAAGCCTTGCGGGCGGCTCTGCGCGAAGAAGAAGGCTGGGGGCCGCGGACGATTTTGACCAGCCGCTTGCTGGCTGCCACGGGGGCCGCCAACGTCAATGATCTGCTCCATCAGTTCTACTCGACCGACTGGCCACGCCCCAAGATCGCGGCGTTGTCGAAGCTGGTGGATGAGTCCGCCGTCGATGGCGATGACGTGGCCCGGGATCTATTGCACGCTGCCGCGCAGCAGTTGGCCGGGTACACGTCGGCCTTGCGGGGTATGCTCTTCCAACCCGGCGAAGTGGCGCGGGTGGCCTGGATCGGCGGGGCGTTCCAAAGTGAGTTGCTGCTGTGGCGCTACCGGATGCTGGTGGAGCTGGAGGACGCCAACCGCTGCGGTCCGCCCGAGATGGGCCCGGCGGCAGGGGCGTTGATCGAGGCGTATCGCCACGCGGGGTTGGACGTTGAGCTGAAAGACGTGCCGGCGTTCCTCAAGTAGCTGCTGAGCGCAAGTATCGGCAGACCGCTCGCTGACGCGCGCGGCTCAGAAAGACGCTTCAGAGCCGCGACGGTCACGGAGCGGTCTGCCCGAGCGGCGGTTATGCCTTCGTGAGACGCGCCACACGCGGGACTGGACGTTGAGCTGAAGGACGTGTCGGCGTTCCTCAAGTAGCTGCTGAGCGCAAGTATCGGCAGACCGCTCGCTGACGCGCGCGGCTCAGAAAGACGCTTCAGAGCCGCGACGGTCACGGAGCGGTCTGCCCGAGCGGCGGTTATGCCTTCGTGAGACGAGCCACACGCGGGGTTGGACGTTGAGCTGAAGGACGTCCCGGCGTTCCTCAAGTAGCTGCTCAGCGCAAGTATCGGCAGACCGCTCGCTGACGCGCGCGGCTCAGAAAGACGCTTCAGAGCCGCGACGGTCACGGAGCGTCTGCCCGAGCGGCGCTTAGGCCTTCGTGAGACGAGCCACCAGATTGTTCTCGCCACCCACGTCGGTCAGCCGGAATTCGCGGCCTTGGAAGAAGTACGTCAGGCGCTTGTGGTCAACACCCAGCAACCCCAACAGAGTGCCGTGCAAGTCATGCATCGTCACCTTGTCTTCCGTCGCTTTCAGGCCGATCTCATCGGTGGCGCCAATTGCCTTGCCGCCTTTGATGCCGCCACCGGCCATCCAGACGGAGAAGCCATAGGGGTTGTGATCCCGGCCATTGCGGTTGCCACCACCACCTTCCGCGCCATCGGTGAACGGCGTGCGCCCAAAGTCGCCACCCCACAACACCACCGTACTGTCGAGCAGGCCGCGCGACTTCAAATCGGCCAGCAGACCCGCGATTGGCTTGTCCACTTTGCGGGCCATGAACTGGTGGTTCTGGTCACACTCATTGTGGCCATCCCAGCCCACTTCCGCGCCTTTGCGGCCACCGGAATAGAGCTGCACGAAGCGCACGCCCTTCTCCACCAGCCGCCGCGCCATCAGACACTGCGTGCCGAACTCGGCGCTCATCGGGTCATCCAGGCCATAGAGCTTGCGCGTCGCGTCAGACTCTGATTTCAAGTCGGCCACTTCCGGCACCGACATCTGCATCTTGAACGCCAGCTCATAGGACGCCATGCGCGCGGCCAACTCGCTGTCGTCACTGCGGGGCACGCGATGCTGCTCGTTAAAGGTGTTCAGCAGGTCGAACATCTCGCGCTGCTGAGCGGCCGTGATCCCGTCGGGGCGGTTAACGTTCAGGATCGGCGCGCCTTCGCTGCGCAACGTTGTCCCCTGATAGGCCGCCGGCAGGAAGCCGGAACCGTAGGCCGGTGCGCCGGCCTTGATGCCGCCGTCGAGCATCACCACATAGGCGGGCAGATTCTCGCTCTCATTGCCTAACCCGTACACCACCCAGGAGCCAACGCTCGGCCGGCCGATGCGGCCCCAGCCCGTGTTCATCCACGTCTGCCCGGTGACGTGCGTAAAGCCGTCGTGATGGCAGGAGCGGATGACGGCCAGATCGTCCGCATGCCGCGCGACATTCTCAAACAGGTCCGAGATCTCGAGACCCGATTGGCCGCGCTTCTTGAAGATGCGCGGCGTGCCCATCAGCGGCGTCTTGTCCATGTTCGAGAACTGAAAATCTACCTTGCCAAAGCTGGGCGGAATGGGCTTGCCGTCCAGCTTGTTCAACAGCGGCTTGGGGTCAAACGTATCCAGATGGCTGGGGCCGCCGTGCATGAACAGGAAGATGACGCTCTTGCCCTTCGCCGGAAAGTGCGGCGCTTTGGGGGCGAAGGGATTGGTGACCGGAGCCGCCTGCGCGTTCTCGCCCAGCATCAATCCGGCGGCCAGTGCACCAAAGCCCAAGCCGCTCTTTTCGAGAAACTCGCGCCGCGAGGCCGCGCGCAGGGTCTTTTCACAAAAGTAGGACATGGCAGGCTTCCTTAATCGACGTACAAGAACTCGTTCATGTTCAGCATCACCAGACAGAACCGGGCCAGGCTGGCTTGATCGGTCACCAGCGTCAGCGCCTTCTGACGTTCAGTCAAAGTGGGGGAGCGGTGCAGCGCCTTCACCCACGCTGCGTCTACCCAAGCAGCAGGACCGCCGGTGGTTTGGGCCGCTATCGATTCGGCCATGCGCGCCGCCTGCGTCACCATGAATTCGCCATTCATCAAAGTGAGCGCCTGCGGGGCCACGGTGGTACTATCACGGCGCGAGCAGCTCATGGTGGTGTCCGGCACGTCGAAGGTGGACAACATCGGCATGGGGAAGGTGCGCTTCACATAAAGGTAGACGCTGCGGCGCGTGTGCTCGCGCGGATCCAGCGCTTCGGGCCACTGGTTGCGGGCCCACATCACGGTGTACTCTTCCCGGCTCAGCTTCGGGATCACCGGACGGCCGCCGGCTTTCAGATTCAGTTCGCCACTGGTGGCCAGCACCGCATCACGCAGCGTTTCGGCGTCCAGGCGCTGGCGGTTCATACGCCACAGGTAGCGGTTGCTGGCATCAATGCGGGCGTTGGCCTCGCTGAATTCGCTCGACCGTTGGTAGGTCTCGGACAGCATGATCGAACGGTGCAGCTGCTTGATACTCCAGCCCTGCGCGACGAACTCGCTCGCCAGATAGTCCAGCAGCTCCGGGTGCGTGGGCTCTTCGCCCTGACGCCCGAAATCGTTGGGCGTGGCGACGATGCCACGGCCGAAATGCCAGTGCCAGACGCGATTGACGATGACGCGGGCGGTGAGCGGATGCTCCGGGTCGGTCAGCCACAAAGCGAGCGACTTGCGGCGCTGTAGTTTCAGGTCGGGCGAATCCAGCACCATCTTTCCGGCCGCGATCACCGCTGGGAAGCCGGGGTTCACCTTGTCGCCCTTGGACCGCCAATCGCCGCGATGGGTGATGTGGATATCGGGCACGGTCTCGGCATGGCCCAGCACGGTGGCGGTCTGCATGACGGGGTTGGCTTTGAGTGACGCTTGGCCCAACTCAACAATCAACCGCTCGCGCTCCGCGCTTTCAGCCGGAGTCAGGGGAATATCTGCCTCCTTGCCTTCGGCATTCTCCTGCAGACCCGCCGTCGTCAAGGCAGCCTCAAACTTCGCCGCCAAGCCGCGCTGCACCGGGGAGCGCTTGTCGACCGGCACATCGTAGGCGGCCAGCACGTCCACCGGGAAACGGCTGCGTACCTGCTCCACCACGCGCTTGCGGGCGGCTTGATCGATGCGGTTGATAGCGCCCTTGATCTCTTCCACCTTCAGCCACGTCGGGTAGCCGGACTTGAAGCCGAAGATGTTGAACTTGGCGATCACCGGAATCTCGCGCTCTTCGCTGCCCGAGAAGATGGCCATCATGCTGTGATAGTCGCGCTGGGTGAGCGGGTCGAATTTGTGGTTGTGGCAGCGCGAGCAACCCAGTGTTAGCCCCAGAAACGCTTCGCCCGTCGTGTCCACCACGTCGGTCAACCACTCGTAGCGGACCTGGCCGCCGAACAGCGCCGCCTCATGATACGCAGGCCCGATGGTGTAGAGCCCGGTGGCGATCTTGGCGTCCAGGTTCTTCAGCTTCTCCGGCGCGATCTGGAAGCCGCCGTTCAGGTCGAGGTCATCCGGGAAGAGTTCATCGCCGGCCACTTGCTCCTGCACAAAGCGGTTGTAGGGCTTGTCCTGATTGAACGACTGGATGACGTAGTCGCGGTAGCGCCAGGCGTTGGGAAAGTAGATGTCGGTCTCAAAGCCGCCCGTGTCGGCATAGCGCACGACGTCCAGCCAGTGGCGGCCCCAACGCTCACCATACTGGGGCGAAGCCAGCAGCCGGTCGATCAGCTTGGCGTAGGCATCGGGTGAGGTGTCATTCACGAAGGCAGCGACCTCAGCGGGCGATGGCGGCAGGCCCAGCAGATCGAACGTGGCGCGCCGGATCAGCGTGCGCCGGTCGGCCTTGGCCACGGGTTGCAGCTTCTGTGCAGCTAACTTCGCCAGCACAAAAGCGTCAATGGGATTGCTCGCTGTTGCGCTGGGCAGAGCGGGCCGGGTGACTTTCTTGAAAGACCACCACGAAGGTTGCGCCGTCAACGCCGCGCTACCCCAGTTGGCGCCGCGCTCAATCCAGGATTTCAGCGTCGCCACTTCCGCTTCGCTTAGGCCCTTCTTGCCAGGTGGCATTTGCAGTGCACCCTGCCGGAGCACAGCCTGATAAAGCAAGCTTTCCGCCGCCTTGCCGGGAACCACGGCGGCACCGCGCGCACCACCCTTCAGCATTGCTTCCCGCTGCCGCAAATCGAGCCCGCCCATCTGCGCCGCTCCGTGGCAGGTGGCACATTGCCGTTCGAGAATCTGCAGGGCTGCCTCGTCCTGAGCATAGGCCCAGGAACTCAATGTCAAACAAATGACCACGACGCGCATTTCGCGTTTACGATATCAAGTTCCTCCATCGGTGACCAGGGAGGCGGCGTTCCGTCCAGGCTGATCTTTCCGTCAAGAATTCACGTTTCCGGTGCCGTAGTGGCACACTGGTTAGAGATGGGTCCTACACCGCAACAACCGCCGAAGCAGCCAATTCCGGGCATTGATCACATCATTGCCGTTGGATCAGGAAAAGGAGGCGTCGGCAAGACCACGGTTTCCGTGAACCTGGCGCTGGCGCTTTCTGGGATGGGCTACAAGGTGGGCCTGCTCGATGCCGACGTCTATGGCCCCAATGTCCCCACCATGCTGGGCACGCAGGAACAGCCGTTGGGCAGCGGCGACAAGATCCGCCCCATTTCCACCAAGGGCTTGAAAGTGATGTCGATGGGCTTTCTTTCGCCCGGCGACAAGCCGCTGATCTGGCGCGGACCGATGCTCCATTCGGTGATCCAGCAATTCCTGCGCAGTGTGGAATGGGGGACGCTCGATTTTTTGATCATCGACCTGCCCCCCGGCACGGGCGACGTTCAGCTTTCCTTGCTGCAGTCGACGCCGTTGACCGGCGGTGTGGTGGTGACCACCCCCTCCGCCGTGTCGCTCGAAGATGCGCGCAAAGCGATCGGCATGTTCCAGCAGCTGCGGGTGGAGATTTTGGGCATTGTCGAGAACATGAGCGGCGGCCCGTTCGGCTCCGGCGGTGGCGAGCGGACGGCGACGGCCATGAAAGTGCCGTTCCTGGGGCGCCTCGGTCTTGATGGAGCGATCTGCGAAGGTGGCGATACCGGACAGCCCGTGGCGATGTTCGGCGAAAGCCATACGGTCGCCGTACCGTTTTTTGAGTTGGCCCGGACGTTGCTTGAAACCGTGAAAAAAGTGGGGTCGCCGTCCGCGCCGTCGATGGTGATCACCGACTAACGGGCAAGTTTAGCGAACTCGGTTAGCCGAGCACTTCGACGCGGTAGCTTTCAATCACCGGATTGGCGAGCACGTCGCGCGCCACCGTCTCAGCTTCGGCGCGGGCGGCCTCCGCATCGGTGACGCCCTCCATCTGGAGGTCAAACACCTTCCCCTGACGCACCTGGGCGATGGCAGTATGCCCTTGGCTGACCAAGGCATTGCGCACGGCCTGGCCTTGCGGGTCGAGCACGGTGGCTTTGGGGAAAACGTGGACACGAACGGTCATTCCCCCTATGATGCCATATCCAGCCAAGGGCCGCGTTCACCCAATCCACACCGAATATCTGTGTACATTGAAGGCCCGGACGCGTTAGAATTCAAGAGTTCGATCATCCGGGAAGCCGCCATGAACCTCTTGATTGCAGCGCGCTGCACAGCCTTGCTAGTACTCGCCGTCAGCTTGCCCGCTGCCGGATCAACCATCACTTTGGCGGCCAGCCAGGATGCCTGGATTGTGGATGCGGATGTCTACCGGGATTCCAACTTTGGCTACACGGACTTTGTTTGGGCCGATTGGTCCGCCCCCACTAACGCTTTGATTTCGTTCGACCTGGCCTCGATCAGCAAGGGTTCCAAAATCACTTCGGCTTCCCTTCGCCTCTATCACTCGGCCAACGCCCAGTTCGGCCAGAATCTGTACGCCTATCGTAATCTGGCTGATTGGTCCGAAGACACGGTGACCGCCTCCAACGCCCCTGGCTTTGAGGCCACTCCGGTTTCCACACTGCTGATCCTCGATGGCGATGTGAATGTCTACCGTGAATGGGACATCAGCTCGGTGGTGCAAGGCTGGGTGAATGGCACGTTTCTGAACGCGGGCTTGCGCCTGGGCAAGGACGCCACCGGCGGCGCGACGCCGTACCTTTCCAGCCGGGAAGCCACGGTGGGCATGCCAGAGTTGGTCATCACCTACGAAGCGGGCAGCTCAAGCGATCCGCAA
>JAPKYZ010000003.1 GCA_026394055.1 Acidobacteriota bacterium | reverse complement strand
CCGGTTTGGCACCTCGATGTCGGTTCATCGCATCCCGGGGGTGTAGAAGCTCCCAAGGGTTAGGCTGTTCGCCTATTAAAGCGGTACGTGAACTGGGTTCAGAACGTCGCGAGACAGTTCGGTCCCTATCTGTGGTGGGCGCAGGAAAATTGAGGGGGCTTGGCCTTAGTACGAGAGGACCGGGCTGAACGAACCTCTTGTGATACAGTTGTCACTCCAGTGGCACAGCTGTGTAGCGAAGTTCGGTTAGGATAAGCGCTGAATGCATATAAGCGCGAAACCTTCCCCAAGATGAGATTTCCCAAGCGTAAGCTAAGAAGGGTCGTGGAAGACTACCACGTTGATAGGACGGATGTGGAAGCGCAGTAATGCGTTGAGCTTACCGTTACTAATAACCCGTTCGGCTTGACCATAAAATTTAACCCCATATACTGAGTTTGGTCTTTGTCTTTGCGTCAATTGCAGTGAGCCCGTCATATTCAAGAAGTTCAAAACCTTTATTTGCGGCCCGGGTGGGTTGAACTCCCCCTGGTTCCCGTGAGCCCACTTTGGGTGGTTATAGCGCAAGGGTCACACCCGTTCCCATCCCGAACACGGAAGTTAAGCCTTGCAGCCCCGATGGTACTGCGGCCGTATAGCCGTGGGAGAGTAGGACGCCGCCCGATTAAATCTGCAAGAGCCCGACCTTTCGAGGTCGGGCTTTTTGCGTTGTAGGCTCGCTTTAGCCGCTTCGGGTGTTAACCAGGCCCACCGGATTCGCGTCACAATGGAGTAGCGATGCGTCTTGTTGTTCTTTTCCTGTTTACCGCGGTGTTGTCGATCGGCCAGACCAGGCTGACCTTGGCGCAACTGCGGTCGTTCCTGCGATCCTCCATCCAACTGAAGCACGATGATCAGAAGGTGGCCGCGTTCCTGAAGAAGGTGCAGCTGACTGAGCGCCTGGAGGACAGAGAGATTGAAGAGTTCGAAGGCCAGGGTGTAGGCCCCGGAACGTTGAACGCTCTCCGCGCCCTGCGGGAAGTGTCGGCGAAGCTGCCGGCCGCGCCTCCGCCGGTAGTGGTGAAGGCTGCCGCTCCCATCGTGATCCCCCCGCCCAGCCGTCAAGAGCAGGACAACGTCCTGGCCCAAGTACGCCAATATGCACTCGCCTACGACCAGCGGCTGCCGGATTTCATCTGTGCGCAGGTGACGAGACGCTTCTACGACCCGACGGGCATGGAGTTTTGGCGTGGGTCGGATACAATCACGGCGAAGTTGACCTATTTCCAGAACAAAGAAGAGAAGAAGGTCCTCTTCATTAACGGTAGCTACCAGGATATCGACTACGAGAAGTTGGGCGGAGCCACCTCGACCGGCGAATTTGGCAGCTTACTGAAGGAAGTGTTTGAGCCCGCTTCTCATGCCACCTTCGCGTGGGAGCGTTGGGCGACGCTCCGTGGCCATCGGATGTACGTGTTCTCCTACCGGGTACCGCGCGAGTTCTCGAAGTGGAAGCTGCTCTATGAGCGGAGTTTAGAAGATGTACCGGGGTACACGGGGCTGATTTACGTCGACAAGGAGACTTCGCAGGTGATGCGGGTGACCCTGGAGGCGACCGACATCACGCTTTCGTTCCCCATCCAGGCGGCCTCGACCAAGCTCGACTACGATTACGCGTCGATCAGCGAGCGCCAGTATCTGTTGCCATTGCGGGCGGAGATCCGGATGCGGTCTGGGAAGAATTTGATCAAGAACGAAGTCGAGTTCCGCATGTACCGCAAGTTCGGTACGGAGACGAACATCACCTTCGACACCCCGGATGCGTTGTCGGCGGATCAAACTGAAGAGAAGCCGGTATCACCGGCGCCGCCTACGAAGAAGTAGACGGCCGGGCGAGCTTCATCGCCACAAACAGAAAGGGCACCAGAATTTCTCCGGTGCCCTTTTTCAGTTCTGAAAGCCCTGCCGAACGCCTATTCGACGTCCTTGCTGCGCTTTTTGCGGTTCCGCTTGCGAGCCAAGGCGGCCTTGGTGCGCTTCTTTTCACCTGGTTTCAGGTAAAAGGAGTGACGTTTGACTTCCTTGATGATGTCCTCCTGTTGCACCTTCCGCTTAAAGCGGCGCAATGCAGATTCCAGAGTTTCACCATCTTGGATAACTACTTCAGCCATGTACAGTCACCTCCTTTCCTGAGAGAACTCGATTCTCTAGTGTACCGCGCTGGTGGTGGGATTGTCTGGCTGAGAGTGGAACAACAGGTCAATTCGGGTGCGGTCGTCCAGCGCTTCATCCGCCTCCGTATATCCGTCTGAGAGGACAATGAGTTGATCGCCCGGATTGAAGCTGGTTGTCTGCTCCTGTCCATTCCATTCAGCAAAGAGACCAATCGGCCGTTCGGAAGCGTCCAGTGTTTCCTGGACACCTGATCCGCGCTGGAGGGTGGCGGCGGGATGTCCGCAATTGACATAACGAAGGTGGCCGGATTCATAGACCGCGTAGAAGAGCGTGCAGTAATGCTCCGGCGCGGTGGCGGCATGGAAGTGGGCATTGATGCGACGAAGCAGGGCCACCGGCTGGCGGCGGAGTTCGGGCTCCTGCGCGTGGAAGAGAGCCTGAAGATTCGCCATCAAAAGTGCCGCGGCCATTCCCTTACCCGAGACATCGGCCAGTACGAAGGAAAAACTATCGCCCGGCAGCTGAAAAAGGTCGTGATAGTCGCCGCCTACCTCCTGAGCCGGCTCAAAGCTGGCTCGGTACTCGATCAATCCGAGGCGGCGAATCTCCGGCGCCATCAACCGTTGCTGGACGCGCCTGGCGGCGTCCTTCTCCCACCGCTGGCTATTGGCTTCCAGAATGCAGCGCTCGAGCGAGGCCAGCAAACGCGCATTGTCCCAAGGCTTCTGGACAAAATCGGCGGCCCCGCGGCGCATTGCTTCCACGGCTAGGTCAACTTCACCCCACGCCGTCATCACAACCACTGGAGGCGGTTCCGGTAACGCGCGCAATGCTTCG
>JAPKYZ010000098.1 GCA_026394055.1 Acidobacteriota bacterium | reverse complement strand
CCCCCAACTCTTCCCGCAGACTGGAAGGTAGCAGCTGATCTTGATCCGGGTTGTACACCACATAGCGGCTCATACCTGTTAAGTCGCTTTTGTGGGCCCGGTGGTTACGGGTTTTCACACAGACTCTCACGCATGGGGCTGATCCTAGGTGCCGAACGGCGCCGCCTACCGGTGGGCGTAGTTCTGCTCGTAGTAACTCTGGTAGGCGCCGGAGCGGACGCGGGATACCCATTCGGTGTTGGCTTGATACCAGGCGACGGTGGCGGCGAGGCCGCTTTCGAACTCGACGGCGGCGGCCCAGCCGGTTTCGCGCGCGATCTTGGCGCTTGAGAGCGCGTAGCGGCGGTCGTGGCCGGGGCGGTCGGTGACGTAGCGGATTAGCGTCTCAGGCTTGCCCGTGGCCTTCAGGATACGGTGCACGACGTCGAGGTTGGCCAGCGAACGGCTGCCGCCGATGTTGTAGACCTCACCGGGGCGGCCTTTGGCGATCACCGCACGGATGGCGGCGCAATGGTCGTCCACATACAGCCAATCGCGCACTTGCTGGCCGTCGCCATAGACAGGCAGCGGCTTGTCCTCCAGCGCATTGGCGATCATCAGCGGGATCAGCTTTTCCGGGAATTGGTAGGGGCCGTAGTTGTTCGACGCGCGCGTCACCGTCACGGGGAGCTTGTAGGTGGTGTGGTAGCTCAAGGCCAGCAGATCGGAGCCGCCTTTGGAGGCCGAATAGGGGCTGGAGGTGTGCAGCGGATACTGCTCGTCGGCTTCGTGCGGCGCTTCGATGGAGCCATAGACTTCATCGGTCGACACATGTTGAAAGTGCGCCAAACCGTGCCGCCGCGCGGCCTCGAGCAGCGTGAAGGTGCCACGGAGATTGGTCTCAAACACCGGCGCGGGTGAGTGAATGCTGCGGTCGACGTGGCTTTCGGCGGCGAAGTGGACAATGGCGTCCGGGCGGAAGCTCGCAAACGCTTCGTCGATGGCGGCCGCGTCGCAGATGTCGGCGCGCACAAAGCGATGGCGAGGCGATGTCTCGACGGGCGTGAGGTTGTCGAGGTTACCCGCGTAGGTCAGCTTATCCAGCGTGAGGATCTCCGCCGTAGGTTCAGCCTCGATCGTGGTGCGCACAAAGGCGGAGCCGATGAAGCCAGCGCCGCCAGTAACTAGAAGTTTCATGATTGGTTTCCGTCGAGCACGGTGGCGTCTCGCTACTTGTGCTGGATCTCCCAGTCGTAGGCGATCTGGGGGTCGTTGTAGGGGATGCGTCCTTCATCGGCCGGATCGTAGAAGCGGTTGGTGACGTAGATCAACATACCGGCCTGCTCACCGATCACCTTATAGCCGTGGGCCACGCCTGGCGGAATGATGATCTGCCAGGTCTTGAGCGCGCCGCAGTAGAGCGTGTTGCGTACGCCAAAAGTAGGCGAATCGGGCCGCAGGTCAGCCAAGGCCACTTGGAACATGCCCATGGCGGGCACCCAAAAGTCAGTCTGTTTTTGGTGAATGTGGAAGGCCTTGATGGTACCCGGATAGCTGAGGGCGGCCGATACTTGCGTGGTCTCGGTGGGGAAGTTTCCGGCGGGTCCACGGCCCACGCGGAGCACTTCCAAGAAGTATCCCCGGTCATCCGGCCACAAGGTGTAGGGCTCCACCACCACCCCGGAGATGAGGTCCGTGGACTGGGGGGTTCGGATGATGCTCCCGATTCCCTTTTCGAGAACCGGGTGGGTGGGCGCGAGGGTCATACGCTTTCAGCATACAATCTGGAGGATATGCAGACCCACGACTGGTCCTCTATCCCTCTCGAGAAGCTCAGCCCGCACGCCTCTCGTAAGGTGATCCACACGGAACGGATGACAGTAGCTCGCCTGTGGCTGAAGGCGGGGGCGGTGGTGCCGGAACATCATCATGAGAATGAACAGGTGACCATGCTATCCAGCGGCCGCCTGTTGTTCTTCATGGAAGGGGACGTCTACACCGTTAGCGCCGGCCAGACGTTGGTGATTCCGCCCAACGTCCCGCATCGCGTGGAGGCGATTGAGGACAGTGAAGCCACTGATCTGTTTTCGCCCGTCCGGGAAGATTGGCTGCGCGGCGACGACGCCTACCTTAGAGGCGGCGGACCGCGGTAGGCCCGATCCCAACCACGCCCGCCGGGGTATCAAGCAAGGTGTGCAGCGGCTCACGGGTGATCACCGGCCGCGGCTCATCGAGCGCGAAGCAGGCGGACTGGGGGCCATTTTGTTCGCCCACCAGCACGCGGCCGCCCGCGATCAACAGCGCCCGCGGATAGTTGAGCGGCCGCGGGAGCCCTACCGGCGCACTGTCCCACAGCTGCTTGGGATCCGCGGGCGGCGTGAACCAGAAGGCCCGCGCCTGGGGGCGCTTGGATTCGAGCCACAGCAGCCGTCCTTCGTGCCAGGCCAACCGCGCGGACGCGGCCTGGGGATGCTCATTGAAAAGGTTGATCGCGAAGAGTCGCCAAGGCAGGTCAAACTCGGGCGGCGATTGCACCCAGTAGTTGCCGCAGAGAATATCGATGCGGCCGTCGCCATCGACGTCGTGCAGCACCAGCCCGCCCTGCTCACTGGCGGTGTAGAAGGAGTAGATCTCCCGATACGGCCAGCGCTTCACAAGGCCCTCCGGGCGCTCATAGAACCGCAGCTGCATGCCGCGATGCACCACCAGCAGGCCGGTGCGGCCGAACAATGTGGCTTCTCGTGCATCGATCACCTGCGTGTTGACGTCGATCACTTGATCGCCCCACCGCAGCACGCCTCGCCGTTCCAGCACCAGTTTGCCTTGAAAGGTCGTGCCGAAGCGGAAGGGTCCGGTGGTGAGCACCCGGCTGCCGGTGAGCGCTGCGTTCCATTGGCGCAGGTGGGCACCCCAGGTGTAGAGCTGGCCGTTCAGCCAGGCGCCGCCCGTGTAGAGATCGCTCGCGAGATCGTTTGCCGCTTCCGCCATCGTCCGCTTCTTCTTGAAGTTCCTTCGCCATTCTCGCGCGCCTGGGCGTTGCTAAGCTGGAAGCGGTGAAAACGCTGCGCACCATGTTGCGGGGAGCGCCGGGCGATCTGGGCATCGCCGCGCTGGAGATTGCCTCCATCGAGCATCCCGGCCTCGATCCGCAGCCGACGCTCACGCAACTGGACCAATGGGGCACGCGCTGCCATTCCCTGATGTCGGTGCTGCACTTGCTCTACGGCCAGCTCTGCTTTTCCGGCAACCAGCGGGACTACTACAACCCGCTGAACAGCTGCCTGAATTCAGTCGTCACCCGCCGCACCGGCATTCCGATCACGCTGAGCCTGGTGGTGTGGCAGGTGGCCCGGCGCGCGGGCGTGGCGCTCGATCCGATTGGCCTGCCGGGACATTTCGTGCTGGGTGTCCGCGGCGAATCACTGTATGTGGATGCCTTCAACGGCGGCCAGTTATTGAGCCAGGAAGAGTGCGTGCAACTGGCGGCCGAAGGCGCGGGGACGGACATTTCGCAGGATCCCAGTATCTTCAAGCCCATCCCGCCGGCCGCGGTCCTATTCCGGATGTTGAACAACCTGCGGGCCATTTACCGCTCACGAAACGCTTACGATAAGGCGTTGCAGGTGCTGGACTTGATGACATACGCCACACGTTCGGCGGACTTGGAACGCGAACGGGCCCAGATGCAGGAAATGGTTTCTTCCCGCCGCTAGAAGTGCTCATTGCCGGCCTTACTCCGCCGATATCTTTTCTTGAATGGCGGATATCTTTTACGACAGCGAAGTCATCCTGCCGCGCTTTAACCGGCTTCTGCAGGATGTCATCAAGGGTAGTTTTCAGCGGACGTCGTTTGAGCCTTGGGAAGTGGAACTGCTGCTGGATATCCAGGCCTGCGTCAGCGAAATCGAGACCCGGCGCGATCTGCTGAAGCGCTATCAAAAGGCCGTGCAGCGGCAGTTGGGACGGCGGGGTCAGCGGCCGATGCTGCTTTCGGAGTATGTCGAAAGCTTGCGCTCCCGGCAGTTGGCGCGGTTGGGCCAGCAGGTGGATGCGGAACAGTCGGCGCAACCGGTGGCCGAAGACGAACCTGCGGTATCGTAGGGGTATGGGTTGCGGTTCAGGAATGAATACGGCCTTCCTTCAGGAAGAGCCTAATAAGACTGGCCGGCGCGTGTTCTGCGTCAAGTTCCAGAAAGAGATGTACGGTCTGGACGAATCGCCGTTCGACAATCATCCCATGGGCCAGAAAGTGTTCGACAGCGTTTCCCGCGATGCCTGGAAGCTGTGGCTGGAACACATGAAGATGCTCATGAATGAATACCGTCTCAACTTGGGCACCCGCGAGGCGCAGGAGTTTCTGCTGGAGCAGATGGACAAGTACTTCTTTGGCGAAGGCGCCGCTTTCCCGCAAGGCTACGTCGCACCCAAGGCCAAGAACTAGCGGGCGTTCAAGGCCGGCAGCACCGTCGCGAGTTGAAAATTGAGGCAGGCGTAGGCCCGCCGCAAAGCACTGTCCGGATCTCCACCGCGCGCAAAGATAAAGCCGGGGTAGCTATTCCCCTCCGGCCACGGCTTGAAATGTTGGCCCGGAGTCGCGGTGATCACGACATCCTCGATGCCCGGAACGGCCCGGGCGTTCTCAACCCCCTCCACTGACCGATAGAGCCCTTCGCGCGTCACCGGAATCATCATCACGCCCGCCGGGTCGGCGTAGAAAGCGGGCGGACGGCCCGTCAACGCGTGCTCGATCAGCTGTTCCGCCAGGTAGGGAATCACCCGGGCACACAGGCCGCCGATGGGCCGCGGAGCCACCTCCAGCATCCACACCCCCTGGGCGTTCACCCGCATTTCGGCATGGATGGCGCCATCGGTCAACCCCAACGCGGCCGCGGCCTGCTCTGCCGCCTCAATCATCGCGTTGTCGGGGGGGCAAGTCAGGTAAATCGACTCTTCAAAGTAGGGTCCATCGAGCGGGTCAGGCTTATCGAACAGGGCCACGACATGCAGCTGGCCGTGCGTCATGACGCCTTCCAGGGCAAACTCATGCCCAGAGATGAACTGCTCAGCCAGCACCGGCTCCGGCCCCACCAGACGGCGAATCCGGGCCAGCGCGGCGTCGAACTCCTGGGGTGTGTCGGCACGGATCACGCCCTGGCTGGCCGAACGGTTCAGCGGCTTCAGGACACAGGGAAAGCCGGGGGCCCCCAGCTCCGCCAACTGATACTGGGGCACCCGTAATCCCGCCGCCTCAAAGCGCTGCCGCGTGAGCTGCTTGTCGATGGCTGCCCGCACCGCCTCCAGCGGGTGGAATCGCAACCCTAACGCCGCCGCCCGCAGCGCCGCCTGGTCACCCAGCGCGACCACGCCGTCAATGCCCGGCGGCAAGCCGGCCTCGGGCTCGAAATCGAGCGCCCGCCACGCCACGGCACCATCGCCCCAGGGGTTCTCCATGACGTGGCACCGGTCCGTCGCCAGTACCACCTGATGCCCCAGACGGCGCGCCGCTTCGGCAAACGCCTGCGTCTGATAACCAGTGGTGGTGGCACACAACAGCAGAGTGCTCATGGGGTCTTGCTCCAGCCTTAGAGAACAGCCTTTAGAGAACAGCCAACTGGCCGTCAGAGGGCTCCGCTCAACAGTACCAGGGCTCATCCATGTAGGGGATCGCAGAGCGAGGGACTAGGTCGAGCGGCTCGGCGAAGACTTGCTCCCAGACCTTGGCGAAGATCTGGGTCCGCGTGCCGGGTTGGGCCACCAGCTTCATCAATCGGGTGGCCAGCGTGTCCATCGCCGGATCTTCGTGCTGCCAGCGGTAGAGCAGCGAGGGCGGATGGAAGTCGCCACGGACCCGCTGGATGTCCGAAAGCTCCAGCAGCCGCGAGCCCTGCGTGATCAGCAAACGCAGCGCCAACTGCACCGGCGCGACGTTCTCCGCCAGGTCCAGATCACGGATGGTGGAAAGAAACTCGCGGTAGCTGGAGCGCGTGGTCCAGGGCGTGAAGGCGATGAAGGTGGGTGCCAGCGTCAAGCCTTCCTCGCGCACCAGCGCCACCGCATCTAGAAAGTCCGCCCGCGTGTGCCCCTTGGCCAGCTTTTCGAGCACCGCGTCATCCAACGATTCGACAGCGCTGGTGATGAAACTGCAGCCGGTCGCGCGGAGCACGGGCAGCAGCTCACGCTGTTGGAGAAGGTGCTCGATCTTGATCGTCACATCGTAGGTGAGATCGGGAAATTCCGCGTGAAACGCTTCCACCAGACGGCGCGCGTGGGCTGGACCGTTGAAGAAGTCCGGGTCGCCAAAGGTGATGTGCTGCGCCCCGGCCGCGACTTGCTGGCGGATGTCGGCCATCACGGTGGCCACCGGCATGATCCGGAACTGGCCCTGGTAGACCGGCACCACCGGGCAGTGGCGGCAGAGATGCTTGCAGCCGTGCGAGCCTTCGGTGTAGCCCACGGTCCGCTGCTGGCCCAGCACGTGGAGATGGGCGTATTGATCGAGTGGCTTCAGCCCCTGGCGCTGCGGCACCGGGTAGTCCGCTGACTTCGCGAGCGGCGGCGGCGCAAACCACCGCACGCCCAGTTCCTCAAGATACGGCCGGTTCAGCTGGCTGTAGAGGCCGTAGGCGGCCAGCCGCGCGCGGGGGTTGATCGACTTGACGCGCTTAATCCAGGGGACGGCCAGTCGGGTGGCCGTGTGCATGGGCAGATAGAAGCCTACGAGGTCAGCCGCCCCTAGCGCCTCCGGATCCGGCGTACCGGCGGAAGTGTCAAAACAGCGCACCTGCCAGCCCCGCCCTTCCAGATACGCCGCCGGCGACGCCAGCCCCAGGGGCTGATGGCCAAGGTCGTAGGTGGAAAGAAGGACGGCGCGCACTTGCTTCCATTATCGGAGCTTAGGCGGACGTTTCGGTACATCAACCGGTTGGACTGCACGGCAAAGGCAGATGGAGCGTCAGATCTGTTGTGCGGTGTCTAGCTTTATGGGCGGCGATGGGTGTGCTGACGGCGGCGGATTCCGCGCAGTTGGCCTACGACGCCCGGCAGGCGGAGAAGAAGGGCGAACTAGCGCGGGCCTACGCCCTTTATGCCCAGGCGGCGGCGTTTGCGCCGGACAACAGAAAGTATGCCGGCAAGGTGATCTCGCTGCAGCGGGCGGCGCTCGAAAGCGCCAAAGTGGTCATCTCCGGCACGGTGGCGAATGCCACGGCCTCGACCGCACCCGTCACTAGCGAGTTCGTCACCAAGCTGGACCCGGCGGATTTGGCCGAGGTGAAGCGGCTCCAGCCGCCACCCACGCTGATCGTGAAGCCGGGCGTTCGGGCGTTCAGTTTCAACGCCCGCATGCGTGACGTGTGGACTGATGCGCTGAAGCAGTGCGGTCTTGATTCGATTTTCGATGGCGAGTTCCAGGAAGCGCGCGACGTCCAGTTTCGCCTCGATGCGGCCAGCTGCTCCGAGATGATCCGGGCGCTGGAGACGGTGACGGGTGCCTTCATCATCCCCATCGCGCCGAAGCTAGTGATGGTGGCCAAGGACACGCAACCCAAGCGCCTGGAGCAGGAACGGACGGTGGCCATCACCATCGACCTGCCGGAGCCCTACACGGTGCAGGATTTTCAAGAGATGGCCCGGGCGGTGCAGCAGGCGTTTGAGCTGCAGAAGTTCGCCATCGATCCCACCCGCCGCGTCGCCTTGATGCGGGACCGCTGGAGCAAGGTGCGCGGCGCGCAGCTGCTGTTTCAACAACTGATGCTCCGGCGGCCCGAAGTGGTGGTGGATGTCGAGTTTATTGAGTTGGCGCGGAAGCGAGATACAAGCTTCGGCCTTTCTCTGCCGACGTCGCTGAACTTCAGCTACCTGGGCGGCATCTTGAACTCGAAGCCGTCCGCCTCCAGTGCGCTCTCGCTGTGGACCTTTGGCGGAGGTCTTTCCATGATGGGCGTGGCGGCCGTGGGGGCGGGTGTGTTCGGCAGCATCACCAGCACGCGCGCCGAATCGGCGTTTCATGCCCAGATGCGGAGCCTGGACAACCTCCCCGCCACGCTGCACATCGGCGACAAGTTCCCCATCCAGACGCAGGCCTACATCGGCGATACCTCCGGCGCCAACGCCAACGGGTCGAACGTGTACCGGCCGCCACCGCAGATCCAGTTTGAGGATCTGGGCCTATCGCTGAAGATCACCCCGCGCGTGCATGGCACCGACGAAGTGACGCTGGCGATTGAGAGCGAGTTCAAGGTGCTGACGGGTGAATCGCTGAACGGCATCCCGGTGATCTCGAACCGCAAATTCCAAGGGCAGGTGCGGTTGAAGCAGGGCGAATGGGCGATCGCGGCCGGTCTCGTGACCAGCAACGACACCAAGTCCGTCTCCGGCATCGCCGGACTGGCCGAGATCCCGGGGCTGGGCCTGGCGCTGCGCAAGAATGACCGCAATAGGTCTGAGGGCCAGACGCTGTTGGTCTTGAAGCCGCGCATCGTGGGCTTCGGCGCCTCCGAGTACGTGGCCCGCGAGATCTGGGTGGGCACCGAGACTCGCCCGTTGCCTGCGATCTAGCGGTTTGCGCATCGGCGGCGGGCCGGTCTTGCTACCATCAAGATCGAATGTCGACCAAAGTGACCATTTTCAACAACGGCCCCGTCCGGATCGAGGGCGATTTCGAGATCGTTGACGCGGCAGGCAACAAGTACGGCCTGGGTGGCCGCACCGCCATCGGCTTGTGCCGCTGCGGCTTGTCGGTGAACAAGCCGTTCTGTGACGGAACCCACGCCCGCCAGGGTTTTGAATCGATGTGCGAAGCCAAGGAACTGCCGCCGCCGAAGCCGAAGGTGTGAAGCCGAAGGTGTAAGGTGTCAGGGCATTCAGAATTGTGCGCTGGCGAGGGCTTCCCGGCAGGCTTGAAGCCGTGGAAGGACGAAGCTAGACCTTGCCCGCCTTTCCCAGATCGCAGGGAGCTCTTCAGCGCGTTAGTTCCGTTAACGGAAGACTTTACCACCGGCGTCATCCGTGAGGATCGGGACCACAGCGCGCCAGATTAGCAGTGTTGGCCGCATCAACTCGGCCGCTTCGATATAATTCCGGGCAATGCTCCGAGCTGTGTCTTGCCTTACCATCGCCCTGGGTGTCTGCGCGCAGACGCCGGTGAGCTTTGAGCGTGATCTGAAGCCGATCCTCGCACGGCGGTGCTTGGCCTGCCATCAGCCCTCCGGCCCGCAATCCGGCCTGTCGCTCGAAAGTGTCGCGAGCTTTCAAAAGGGTGGCGCGAAAGGCGCGGCCTTCGTGGCCGGACAGCCGGAGCAGAGCCTGGTGATGAAGTATCTGGCGGCGGAGATGAAGCCCTCCATGCCGCTGGGCGGGAAGCTGCTGCCTGCTGAGCAAGTGGAGCTGTTCCGGCGCTGGATTCGGGAAGGCGCCAAGGATGACTCCGTCGCAGCGGACCCCACGCTGGTGTCGAGCGCGCCGAAGGTTCCGGTCTACAAGCAGTCCCCGCTGATTACCGCTGTGGCGTTCTCCGCCGATGGCCGCTCGATGGCCGTTTCCGGCTATCACGAGATCCTGCTGCATGAGATGTCCGGCGGGCGTCCGGTGAAGCTGGCGGCGCGGCTGCCGGGGCGGGCCATGCGGATCCATGGCCTGGCATTCTCACCCGACTCGAAGACTTTGGTGGCCACTGGCGGTGACCCGGCCCAGTCCGGCGAAGTGCAGGTGTGGGACGTGGCGACGCGGACCCTTCGATTTGAGACGAAGCTATCCGGCGACACCTTTTTTGGTGTGGCGCTCTCGCCCGACGGCACCCGCGCCGCCTTTACCGGGGCGGACAAGTCGATCCGGCTCTACGACGTTGTGGCCGGCAAAGAGATCCGCAAGATGGACCACCACGAGGATTGGGCCTTCGCCACCGTCTTCGGGATCGACGGCAAGCGCCTGGTGTCAGTGGGCCGGGACCGGGCGGCCAAGTTGATCGACGCCTCCACCGGCGCCTTTGTCGAGAACGTCAACCTGCTCCGCGATTCCTTAACCACCATTGCCCGCCACCCGCGCCGGGACTGGGTGCTGGTGGGCGGCCAGGACCGGACGCCTTATCTCTACCGCATGGATCGCCCGCGCGCCATGCGCATCGCCGACGATTCCACGTTGATCCGCCAGTTCGCCAAACAGGATGGTCCGATTCTCGCGGTCGCCTTTTCACCCGACGGTTCGCGGATCGCGGTCGGCGCGGAGGCAGGTCCGGTTCGCGTTTATGACACCGAGACGGGCGAGGTGGTCGCCAGTTGCACCGGTCACCAGGGTGGCATTTATGCGGTGCAGTTTGTGCCCGATGGGTCAGGCTTGATGGCCGCGGGATTTGACGGCGAGTTGCGCTTTTACGACCTGAAGGGCGGTTTGCAGATGGCTTATACGCCCGTGCCGATTGGCGCCGCGCAGGCGGCTGGCCGATGATCGCCGTAGCGTTGTGTGGCTTGCTAGCGCTGGCCCCGGTGATCCGTGAAGCTCTGCCGCCGGGTGCGCAACGGGGCAAATCGGTGAAGGTGGTGCTGAAGGGCGAAGGGTTGACGCCCACCTCGAAGTTGATCAGCGATCTGCCGGGCAGTGTCACGCGCTTAACCGGAGCGGAGTACGCCTTTCTGGTGGAGTTGAAGCCGGACGCGCCGGTGGGGCTCTATCCGCTGCGGCTGGTGAACGAGGACGGCCTCTCGAACTTGATCCTGTTCAGCGTCGGCTCGCTCCCGGAATCAAGTGAAGTGCCGGAGACGGCGGCGGAAGTGAAGGGCAAGCGCGATGGTGCGGGCGACACGCGCGAGGCCGCGTTGGCGCTGAAGTGGCCGTTAACGCTGAATGGAACGCTCGACGGGCCTGATGTGGACTACTATGCGCTGGATGTGCGGGCGCCCCAGAAGCTGGTGATTGAGGTGGACGCGCGGCGCGCGGGTTCCGCCGTGGATCCGGCCTTTGAGGTGGAGGACGCGCAAGGGAAGGTGATCGCCAAGGCCGATGATTCGCCCGGCTGCGGCGTCGATGCGCGGCTTGAAGTGAGTTTCACCCGGCCCGGACGCTACTTCATTCGGCTGCATGATTCGAAGTACTCGATTCAGGATGTGAATTTCTATCGGCTGAAGGTGGGGCAGTGGCAGTTCGCCGACACGGTGTTCCCGTTGGGCGCTGCGCGAGGGACGACCGCCAGCCTGACGCTCGCTGGGGGGAATCTGGCAGCCCCGCGTGCCATCTCAGCCACCATGCCCGCCGGCAAGCCGGTGGCTCTGGTTCAGGCGGAGGGCTCCGCCTCGCTGCCATTGACGGTGCTTTCAAGCGAAGGTACGGTGGATGCGGCCGCGGCACCGGGCGCGGCGTTGCATGACAGAGCTTGGGTGAATGCGCGCCTCGAGAAGGCGGGCGCCGTGCACGACTACAAGCTGGCCGTCGAGCCCGGGCAATCCTGGCTGGTGGAGCTGATGGGCCGCGCCGCGGGTCCCACGCTGGCTGACCCGTTCGTCACCGTCTACGGCCCCGGCCGCAAGAAGCTCGCCACCCGCAATGAGGTCGCCAGTGCGGCGATGGCACTGCCGTTTGTCGTCCCCGCGGGCGTGCGGGAAGTGACGGTGAGCATCGAAGAGCTCCTGGGCCGCGGTGGTGCCCAGTTCGGTTACCGCGTTCGCGTCAACAAAGCACCGGCGGATTTCGTGGCTTCGGTCGCCACTCCGTTCGTCAATCTCCCGGCAGGCGGGACCGTCGTGATTCCGGTGGCGATCCAGCGCCGAGGGTATGACGGGCCGATCGTGGTTTCGGTGTTGAATGCTCCGGCGGGCGTTCGCGTAGCGGGTGGGCATATTCCGTCCGAAGCGGCGGCGCAGAACTTCAACAACGACAACGCGGGCTTCCGCGGCGCGCGCGGTGCGTTGACACTGACGGCGCCGGCGGATCTGGCGGTTCAGATGGGTGAACTGAAGCTGGTCGCGAAGGCCGAAACACCGCAGGGCACGTTGGTCCGGGAGCTGTCCGGCCCGGCCCTGTCGGTCCCGGTACGCGGGCTGCGGCAGGGAGCGGTAGCGGCCAACTGGTTGGGCTACCGGCTTCCGTTCTCGACGGCGCGGGCGCTGCCGGTCTCGGTGGGTTCGGTATCCACACAGGTCCGGATGGCGCAGGGCTTTGAGATCCCGCTGGGGTACCGGATTCAACGCCGCGGCGGGGCGGGTCCCGTCACGCGGGTGGCCTCGTCTCAGCCCAGCGCCGTGGGCAATCTGCGAATTGGTGCCGCGGAGCCGGGCAAGAGTCCCGATACCGGGTCCATGTCGCTGCAGTCGAACTTCGCCACGCCGCTGGGAATGTTTGATCTGCTGGTGCTGGCGGACGCCACGATTGACGGCAAGACGGTGACCATTCCCGGCCCGGCCATCGAGATTGAGGTGGTGCCCGGCTTCCACGTCTACCCCGCGTCCAAGGAGATCCCGGCGCGTGCGGGAGGAGCCTTCACGGTGACCGGTGAGATCTTGCGGGAGCCCACGTTTGAGGGCGGCATTGTTCGCTTGACGATGCAGGAGTTGCCGGAAGGTGTGACGTGTCAGGGGGCTGAGCTGGCGGCCGACGCTAGAGCGTTCTCCATGGCCTGCCAGGCGGCAACTGGGGTGAAGCCGGGTAGCTACCCGGTGCTGCTGACCAGCGCCGCTCCCGAGGTGGGGCGTAAGGCCAAGGCCGAGTACAAGGGTCCGGAGACGGCGTTGACGTTGAGGGTGGGAAACTGAAGGTGAGGGTTCCAATGCGGTTTGCCTTTCTGTTGATGGCGGGAGTTTCGAGCGCGGCCTGGGCGGCGGAGCCGGTAACATTCATCCGCGACGTGCTGCCGGTGATGAACAAGGTAGGCTGCACGTCCGGCCCCTGCCACGGCGGTGCGAAGGGCAAGGGCGGCTTTAAGCTCTCGTTGCGCGGCTACGATGCGGAGTTCGACTATCGCGCCATTCTGCACGACCTCTCCGGCCGCCGCTTCAACCGGACCGAGCCCGAGAACTCGCTGATCCTGTTGAAGCCCACCATGAAGGTGGCCCACGGCGGCGGCCTGCGGATTGACCCGAGTTCAGCCGACTACGCAACGGTACTGCGCTGGCTCTCCGAGGGCGCTGTATTTGGCAATCCGGCCACCGCCGGGGTGGCGAAGCTGACCATCGAGCCTTCAGAAGTTTTCGCCGAGAAGCCCGGCCCGGAGCAGCGGCTGAAAGTGGTCGCCACCTATGGTGATGGCTCCACGCGCGACGTCACCCGCTGGGCGATGTATTTGAGCACCTATGAGCCCGCCGCGGCGGTGAGCGACGGCGGGCTGATCAAGACCCAACGCAAAGGCGAGACCTCAGTGCTGGTGCGCTATGAAGGCCGCCTGAGTGTTGTGCCCGTGACCGTGCTCCCCGAAAAGGCCGGCTTCGCCTGGTCCAACCCGCCCGCCTGGAACTTTATCGATGAGCAGGTGAATGCGAAGCTGAAGCGGCTGCACGTGCTGCCGTCGAAGCTGTCGTCTGATGAAGAATTCCTCCGCCGCGTATCGCTGGACTTGATCGGGCTGACGCCCACACCGGATGAGACCCGAGCCTTCCTCTCCGACAAGCGCGAGACGCGGCTGAAGCGGACGGCGATGATCGACAAGCTGATGGCGCGCCCGGAGTTCTTGGCCCACTGGGCCGTAAAGTGGGGCGACCTGCTGCAGGTGAACCGCAGCAAGCTGGGCGACAAGGGCATGTGGGCCTTCCGTGAGTGGATCAAGGAATCGCTTTCTGCCAACAAGCCCTATGACGCGATGGTTCGCGAGCTGGTGACGGCAAAGGGATCCACCTTTCAGAATCCGCCGGCCAATTTTCTGCGCTTCACGCGCGACCCGAAGGTGGCCATGGAGACCACCACGCAGTTGTTTTTGGGGGTCCGCATGGTCTGCGCCCAGTGCCACGATCATCCCTTTGAGCAGTGGACCCAGAACCAGTACTACAACTTGAGCGCCTACTTCGCCACCGTGGGGATCAAGAACGGCGGCGACAGCGATGAGGAGATCATCTACGACAAGCGCGAAGAGATCGAGATTCATCACCCCAAAGACGGCCGCGTGATGCCGGCCAAGTTCCTGTTCAAGACCGAGAAGTTCTCCCCTGAGATTTCGGCGGAAGAGAAGGACCTGCGCGAGACGTTGGCCTCCTGGTTGACCGCCCGCGATAACCCCTATTTCGCCAAAGCGATGGCCAATCGCGTATGGAGCTATTTCCTCGGCCGCGGCATCATCGATCCGGTGGACGACATCCGCGCCTCGAATCCGCCCAGTAACGCCGCGCTGCTGGACGCTCTGACAAAGGAGTTCTTGGCTTCCAACTACGACTGGCGGAAGCTGATCCGGACCATTGTCACCTCCCGCACCTATCAGCTGAGCTTTGATTCGAACGAATGGAACGTCGACGATGAGGTGAACTTCTCCCACGCCGCGCCCCGGCGCCTCACGGCAGAGCAGCTCTATGACGCGGTCTATGTGGCCGCGGGTGTGAAGCCGAAGCTGAAGGAGTTGCCGGAAGGGGCGATGGCGCAGGACTTCCCCGACACCACGATCGATCGCGGTGGTTTTCTCGATCTTTTTGGCCGCCCGGAGCGCCAAACGAGTTGCGAATGCGAACGTCGAAGTGATGTGTCGCTGGTGCAGGCGCTAAATCTGCTGAATGGCTCGACCATCGCCGATGCTCTGGCGGATGCCGATGGCCGGATCGCTAAGCTGGTGGTGGCGGGTGCGGATGACCGTAAGATGGTGGAGGAGCTGTACCTCGGCGCCCTCAGCCGTCGTCCAACCGCTCAGGAGATTGATTTCGGCCAGACCTACCTCCGCAAGGGCGGGTCTCGAGCGGAACGGGCCCAGGATCTGCTGTGGGCTCTGATGAATTCAAATGCGTTCTTATTTAATCGGTAGTGTTTGCTGGTTGCTGTTCGCCTCGGCTGGCGGAGGTGTGTCCGCGCAGAGTCTATTTGATCAGGCGCCTCCTGCGGTGGATGAAGCGCTGCGCAGCCGGGTGCGCCAGTATTATCAGGCCGAGGTGGATGGTAAGCGGGGCGAGGCCGGCAAGTTGGCCGCGCCTGACAGCCGCGATCTGTGGGCTCAGCGCGCGGCCCGCACCGTTAAGAAGTTTGAAATTGGCCAAATCACCTGGGAGAAGGATTTTTCGGAGGCCCGGGTGGTGACCACGCTTGATGTGGGCCAGGAACAAGGTTTCCCCTTCCCTGAGCTCACGTTTTGGAAGGTGGAGAAGGGCCAGTGGGTTTGGTGGCTGCCACCGGTGTTTCGGAAGAAGGGTAAGTGAGGTATTCGGTGAGGACTTGTCTTGTAGGCGTACTGCTGAGTGGATTCTTGTACGCCCAAACTCCCCCAGCTCCGGTGGCGCCCAAGGGGAAGGCGGCGGTGGCGAGCTCGAAGCCTAGTGGCGCGAAGGCACCGGCTGACGAGCCGGCTTTGCGGGCGCGCGTTCTCCAGTTTTACGGGCTGGTGCGCGAAGGCAAGTTGTTGGCCGCGGTGGAGTTTGTCGAGAAGGACAGCCGGGATTTCTTTTTGGCGGGTGACAAGCAGAAGCCGGACGATCTGGAGATCGATAAGTTGGAGTGGTTGGAGGGCGGCACCCAGGCTCGGGTGTGGTTGACCGGCAAGACCTGGATGATGGTGGGCGCCCAGAAGGCGCAATCCCGTTTTCAATTCGAAAGCTATTGGCGGCGCCATGGGCGCCAGTGGTTGTACTTTGACCCGCCGTTTAGAGAGCGGCGTACGCCCTTTGGAGTCGTGAAGTTGACGCGTAGCGGCGAGGTGGTGGGCGGGTCGGTGGATTTGAAGGCCAAGGTCTCCTCCGGTGCTTCGGTGGCATCGGTGGCGGCGCTGGCGACGGCCATTGAGGTAAACGCCAAGAATGTGGAGTTTAGCCGTTCGAATGCCGGTTCAGCCGAGTTCACGGTGAAGAACGGCGCTGAAGGCTACATCAATGTGATCTTCGGCGGCACCGTGTTGAAGGGCCTGGAGTTTCTGCCTGCGACAGCCTCGGTGCCCCCTGGGCAGACCGCGACCTTCACCTTGAAGTGGACCCCCGGTGAGCAGCCCCAGCATGGCAATGATTGGGGTGCGGTGATCATCCAACCGCTGGAGCGGCGCACCGAGTTCAAGATCCGCTGGGTGGATTAGCGCGCCGCACCGGGCTTGAGGCCCAGCTTTTCGGCGATGGCCTGGAGCGTCGCCCGGTCTGCTGAATTGAAGCCGTCGGTTTCACTGGGAAGGGGAATGCTCAGGTCGCGCACGATGACTTGGCCGCCGAAGCCGAACTGCAATTCCTCATTGGGTTTCAGTGCCCGGAGGGGTGCCGGAACCGGCACTTTGTTGGGCGTAGCGAAGCCCAATCCGTCGGCATAGATGTTCACCGTGGCCGCTTCTTCGCGGCGCAGCACCAGCGGCTCGAGCTCGGGCTTTCCGTCGGGGCCCGCCAGTGCCCGCCCATCGTCGGTCAACGCCAACACCATCTCATAGACAACACTGCGGCGAGTCGTCGTGGCGGCGGCCGGGTCGAACCAGTTCTTGGGCGGGCGGCTGGGGTCGTACGGGGGAGCCTCTTTTCCTAGTGCGTCCCGGTATGCTTGTCGGGAGCTGAAGATGGGGAATAGGGCGATTTGCTCAATTCCGGAAATGGCCTGCGGCATGGGTTTCCTCCGCCGGGAGTTTGCCCGGTCCCGGTGGGCCATGGGGGGAGTGGTGGGTGGTAAATAGTTGCAGCGGAGTGAGTTGGAATTCTCACTCCGCTGTGATGGTAGGTTGAACCGGCTACTGCGCGCGCACGGCGAGGGTGCTTCCCTGGCTGTACACGGTTTGGCCGCCGGAGGTGACTGCGATTACGAAGGGCTGGCTCAATCCGGTTCCGGCTAACGCCGGGTCCAGCACAAACTGGATGGAGTAGACTCCAATGAGATTGGTGCTGTACTGGACTCCAGTCACGGGCATGCCCTGGTTATTGACACCCACCACCACACGATCGGTGGGGAGCGTCTGGCCCGCCCCGGGCTGGTTGGTGAACCGGCTGGTGGACGTTGCCGGTAGACCCGTGGCGTAGACGGTCACGGTTTCGCCGAGTGTTCCGGGGTTCTGCGGAGTGATGTACGTCCCATTGGCCTTCACGGCCACTACCTGCAGGGTGTTGAGTGAGGTGGTGGATTCGAAGAGGCCCGGGGCGGTATCGGAGACGGTAACGGGCGTCGTGGTGGTAAAGTTCTGCGCGGTGACGGTCAGCACCGATGGACCGGTTGCAATTTCACAGGGCACCTGGAAGTTCACCTGGGTGCCAGTGACGCTGTAGAGTGGGGCCGCAGCTCCGCCGACGGTGATGCTGACACCACCGAGGATCAGCGGCAACGGCCCGACGATCGGGCCGAAGAAGCTATTCGCCGGATTGCTAAGCAGGCCGGTGCCGCGCAGTGTGGCCACCGCGCAGGGCGCGATACCCGCCTGGAAGCTAGCCCCGTTGACGACGGAAGTCACGACCGGGCCAGGAGGCGGCGCCGGGAGGACGGTCAAATTGAAGGTGAGCGTGGTTCCTGCGATGGTCGCCGTAATGGTAGCGGCCCCGGCCGTATCACCCGCGCGGACGGTCATGGAGGCTTGGCCTTGCGCGTTGGTGGTCGCCGAGGCGGAGGATAGCGACACAGAACCCGAAGTCACCGCGAACTGGATGACAGCGCCGACGTTGGGAGTACCGGCTGGTGTCGTGAGGCCGACCACCAGGGGCTGCGCGAAGGCGGAGCCTGTGGTCGCGCTCTGGCCGCTGCCCGAGACGTTGGTGAAGGTGCCGATGGGCGCGATGTTCTGGAGGGTGAAGGTTTCGGCCAAGCCCTCGGTGGCGACGCGCACGGTGACGGGACCAGGGGCGGTCCCGAATTTCACCAGCGCGGAGACTCGGCCCTCGCGGTCAGCGACATTCACGGGAGCCACCAGGGTTCCGTCGCCGGAGACGATGGTCCAGGTCACTTGGGTGTTCGGCAGAACATTGCCTTGGGCGTCCTGTACCTCAACCACCAGCGCCCGCGGGGTGGTGCCGCCGGGGACTCCGGTTTGGCCGTCGCCCTGTATCTTGCGAAGCTTGGACGGTGCACCGGGGATCACATTCACCTGATAGTTAAAGACAAACTGCGCGGATTCACCGACGACGACCGTCAGCGTCGCGCTGCCCAGGTTGGTGCCCACCACCAGGGCGCAGCTGACAAGGCCTGAGGAGTTGGACACCGGGTTGTCGCGGCAGTAAACGGAAGGGCCGTTGTTGGTGGCGTTTAGAACCGCGCGCATGCCCACGTTAGGAATGGGGCCGGTTAGGCCGGCGGTGGAGGAGGTAATGATCGCGCTGAAAGCGTTGGGGATAATCGCCCCAGCGCCCAGTATGATGGTGCTGCCGGATCCGCCACCGAGTGTGGTCTGGAGCGGGACGATCGGTGCGGCGGAGGAAGACGGGTAGACAACGCCGTAGATGTCCAAATTGCCAGCGAAATTACTCTGGACGGTGCTGGCATTGATAGTGAACGGCCGGACGGCATCATTCGCGGCTGGAGTGAAGTCGAACGTGGTGACGGTCGCTTGGGCGTAGCCGTTGACGTCCGTTAGGGACGACGGGGCGATGCTGATTCCGTTTCCCGCCTTCACTGACCAGTTGACCGTTGCACCCGCCACCGCGGCACCGAGGGAATCGACGAGGCGCACCTGTAACGGTTGGCTGGGCTGTCCGCTGGTGATCAATTGGCCATTTCCGCTAAACAGAGTGAACTGAGTTTGGGTCGTAGTGGGTGCTGCGGTGACGGCGATGCTCATGTCCGTGACGACGCCGGTTGAGGTCTGCGCCCGGACGACATAGTTCCCTAGCGCCACTGGCATCTGTGCACGTACGGAGGCGTAACCCTGGGCATTGGTGACGGCCGAGGCGGGGCTAAAGGCGACGCCAGGATCAGTAGAGGTGTAGATGATGGCCGCGCCCGAGACGGGCCGGCCAGAGCCATCCAGGGCTCGAACGGTCAGCGGTACAGTGCTTCCGCCGGAAGCGACTTGCAGCGGGAGTGTGGCGGTGGTGCGGAGTGTGGTCGCGGGCTGGGTCGAAGTTGTGGCGGCGAACGAGAGTTCACTGTAGGTAGAGCCGAATTGCACCACTGAGGGTGTCGGTAGACCTTCAAGCAGAACCCGGTTCAAGTTGCCCGCCGTCAGGCCGTACATGTACTTGGCGGCCGGAAACTCGTCGGACAGCTTCAGGGAGATCAGCGCGCCGGGCAAGCCGGTGGCGGCGGGGGCTGGCGGCGAGGCCGGTGCGATCCCGAAGCTGAAGGTGGTCAGGGCGCCGATACAGTAGGCGGTGCTCTCATTCGGCACCACCAGGTTGGACAGGACCAGGGGAGAGACGGGTGCCGCCGTGGTCACCGTCCGTGTCCGGAGGTCAACGGCGACGCTGGCGACGGTGCCGATATTCTCATTCAGCAGGACGGCGATATTGCCGCTGGGTGAGAACACCGGGCGGCCCGGATCGGCGTCAAAGTTATAGGTATTGCGGGCGGTCAGGCTGCCGGGCCGGAAATCGATCTCGAGCAGACGGTTGGTGGCAGAAACATACAGTAGGCCATTGGGGCCTACGGCCGCGTATTTGATGAACTCGGTGAACGTCTGGCTACCCGCCTGAGTATTGTTGGTCAGGTCCACCACGGTGATCAGGCGGGAAGGTGTGCTGACGATGTAGGCATACCGCGAGTCAGTTGAGACGGCGATGTCATTCGGCGTGACGCCTGCTGAAATTCGCGGGATTCCACCGGGGTTGTCGGTGGAGAGGTCGATGGTGGCCAGCTCGCCCACAAGCAGTAACAGCTTCTTGCCGTCGGGGGTGAGGGACGCTTCCGCAATGGTGGCACCTAGGGAGTAGCGTGCTCGTTCCTGGAATTGGTTAGCCAAGTCGAGGACCTGCACGGCGCCGTCCCGGCCCAAGACATAAGCCCGAGTTCCGGACGGGTTCACCAATACTTTGAAGGGGTTGTTGACCGTGGGGACTTGTGCCACCAGGGCCAGGGGATCGCTGCCGTAAATGAGCAGAGTTCCGCCGGCTCCCTGGGGGAGAGCAAATAGCCAGCCCGCCGTGAGTGTTCCACTCAGGGCCATCAGGATAGTAAGGGCGAGGTATGAGCGCCGTAGAAGGGAAGTAAACATGGATCTCCGAAAATGTGAACCTTCAGTTGAAGGTAGGACGCGCGCTTTGATTTTAACACTGAAATTCTGTAGCTGATGCGGGAAAAATACGGAAGCGCTACAGGTGGAGGACCGGGGAGGTAGGGCTGATGGACAACTCGGGGAGCTCGGGTGGATTAAGTGGCTTGGGTGGAGGAGTTGGGGATCAGCGACGTCCCCTAAAAGCTGAAACCCCGGCCAGAGCATTGCTGCTCCAGCCGGGGCTTTTCAGTTTTTGTGCAGTCGGAGTAACCAGACCTGAACTAGTTCAGGCTGGTGGCTTCCGGCGTACCGCCGCTGGCGCCGCGGCCCGCAGCGCTGCTGGGCAGCACGAGGGCGAGGTAGCCATGGGCCAGGTTCTTCGCACCCAGGTCGCTGATGAAGGCGTAGCCGTGGGCGAGCTGGAAGGTGCACTGGGCGATGATGTAGCCGGTGAAGCCGGGGCGGAGAGCCGCCACGCCCGAACCGCCGCCCGAGAGCGTCAGAGCAGCATACTTGCCAGCAGCGATGGAGCTGGTGGTGGCCGCCGTCGGCAGAGCGCCGCCGTCGGAGTAGGTGCCGTAGTAGTTCAGGGCGCAGGTGCCGCTCTGGTTGGCCGTGCTGAACGGATCAGCCGTCGTGTTGGCGATGGCCAGACCGGTGTCGAAGCCCGCATCGTTGGTCACGAAGGGGAACAGGATGTTGGTGGAGCAAGTGGCGGTCGAGAAGGCCGTCACAGCCGAACCAGTGGTGGCCAGGCGCGAGTAGACCGAGGAGGAAACCGGGCCGAGCGAACCGAGCACGGTGGCGGTGCCAACGCCGTTGGACGGGCTGGCAGCCAGGGTGACGATGTAGGGGATGTTCACCGTGGAGGCGTAGGCAGAGCTGGCAGCCGACACAGTGTAGATCACGGAGTTATCCGAGGAGGTCACCTTGCCCCAAGAGGCGATGACGTTGGAGTCGGTACCAGCAGCCGTGTAGGTCGGAGTACCGATCGTCGCGGCAATGCTGCTCGTCAGGGCGGTGGCGGAGGAGCTGGTCGTCGCGATCGTCACGCCGGTCGCGTCGGAGGCAGTCGTGCCAGCCGTGATCGACATCGGCACATAGATCGAAGCACCCGCGGGAATGTTCGAGAAGGCCAAGCGGAGCTGGGTCGCGTTACCGGCGATCGAGCCGTTGGAACCCGTAGTGGTGTCGTCAGCAACGGTGCGGAAGGCCGCGCCGTACAGCTCAGTGAAGCGCAGGAGGCCGGTGACGGCGTTCGCAGTACTGCTGGACGGATAGCTCAAGCAGATGGACAGCGTGCTGGCCGACTTGGAGGTGACGGTGGCATCCGTGCCGCCGACCACAGCGAACGCGAAGCTGGCCGTGTTGACCAAGCCCACGTTGGTGGAGGCGTTCAGGTTGACAACGTTGTTCGAGATGATCACCGACTGAGCGGTCACGGTAACGCCGGGCGTGGAGGCCGAAGCATTGACGCGGATACCGGACACGACGATGGTCGCATTGGCATTCACCGACAGGTTGGTGAACACGATCGAGTTACCGCTCACCGTGCCGTACACCGTGGCGGTGCCAGCGGCGGAAGCGACGCCCGCGCCCGCAGCAGTACCCGTGACGTTGGTCACCGGGATCGCGGAGGGAATGGTCACGGTCAGCGCCACATTGCTGAGGGCATTGGCGCCGCAGCTGATGGTGATGTCGCCGACCAGTTCGGTCAAGCCTTCGGGACGCAGCACGTTCTGGGTGGCAACGGCTGAGCATTGAGCGAACGCGCCCACAGCCGTCAGGCTGAGGATGGCAGTCGCCAAAGAAATTTTCTTAAGCATTCAGGATCTCCTTGTGAAATCGTAAAACAGTTTTGGAATTGAATTGATGGAAGAGCTCTATTCCCTGAGCCTCGGTTGGTGTCAGATCAGTGATACCGAACAAACTCAATGTGATTGGTCTTCCTGTCAGAGTCAGTTTTGTCCCGCCGTTGGAAGGCGAGTCGTGCTCGCGGGATTGTTATTGGTTTTTGAATACACCCGTCTGGTCTGAAGGCTACCATCCTCCGTCCAGCGCCGTCAAGTGCCTGGTGGACCAAGCGGCTTGCGGAATGTACTAGACAAAGGGGCGATACCCTGTTTCACCTGTGATGAAACCATGAGACTTGGTGCGCCGTCAAGCGAAATCGCTCTGGGTGAAGCAACTTTCATCGATTTTTCTGACTACTGGACGGCAACGGGAACGAGCGGCGTTTCCGCAGCCCCTTGCCGGAGCCGGAGCGGTAGCTGTAAACCCGGGGAAAGATCTGAGGGAAGGGTAAAATTTACCTGATACACGCCGGGCGAGCCCGGTGTGCGTCCCGCGTAGGTGGGCGTGATGACGCGATCCCCCACCACGATGGAGACCGGCAGGGTGGCCCAGTCGAGCCCCCCACGCCGCTCCGTCGCCCCCAACCCCGTGCAGTAGAGGACCAGCGTCTGGCCGCGCCGGGCGGGTGCGGCGGGTTGATTGATCGTGCCGTCGGGATTAACAAGAGCCGCACCGCGTTCGCCCAGGATGAAGATCGCCGGACTGGTGGCTTGTACTTCGAGCGTCTGTGTTTGGTCGCCCAGGCCATTTCGCACGCGGATCGGGTAAAGCCCGGGGGTCAGCGTCGCCGGAACGACCCCATTCAGCTGGAAGGCGTCGGAATAGATGACCGGGGCGGTCTGGCCGCCGAATTCCACCGTGGCGCCGGTCAAGCCGGTGCCGAAGATGGTGAAGTTGGCGCCGGGAGAGATACCCGCCAGGAACGACGCGCCGTTCACCACCTGGTCGGCGCCAAAGCTCAGCTGCTGCGGCTGGGGCACCCAGGTGAGCAGCGGCTTCACCACCGCATAGGCCGCGGCGGTGGACGTGCCGGCTTCAGTCCGGTCTCCCGGATTGCCGAGACTCGTCAGAATTGCCTTGCCACCGGCGGGAATATCCAGCTGGTACCGGTCAGAAGTGCCATCGCAGACCACCTGGGTTAAGCCGGGCCACGCCAACGGCGCGCGACAGGGCCCGTCAGCGGAGCGAAGCGTGAAAGCGCCGGCCGACTGCACGACGAATCCGGCGGTGGGGCTCGGCGCGGGCACCAGACGGAAGGCTGCTGCTAAGGTTCCGCGAACAGTGGCACCGGTCGAATCCCGGAACCCGGCCAGGTAGTCATCGAGCGTCGCCCGGCCGTAGACGGGATTGGGGTCCTGAATCGCCACCTGTCCGGAGCCGGTGACCCCCGTCACCACGACAAAATGGACGGCCGAGGTTGAATCCAGCGTCAGCGCGGCCACAACGGGTTCGTCCGCCGCCGCCCAGTCACGTAGCCGGGCTAGATCGGCCACCTCAACAGCGATATCCAGATTGCCGCCCACAAAGGCGGCTAGCCGCCACAGATTGGGGTATGGGCCGCGGGGGCTATCGGTAAAGCCGTCACATAGTTGGGTGCCAGCCGCATTGGGGAGGCAATAGGCCTTCAAGAAGGCATTGAGCACGGAGACATCGGCGGCTCCTTGGGGTGCCGTCCAATCGCCGGCCTGCTGTCCGTAGCGGATCACACTGGCCAGTGCCGCCACCAGCGGCCCGCCGTCGCCCTGGCTGTAGCGGGGGAAGCCGGGCAGGGACCGGGCGGCGGAGCGGGCGCTAAAGGTCACCACTTGGGCGCCCGCCGCGGCCGTCGCCAAACCGACGCCTTCCACCGCCGGCAGCCGGAGTTGAGCAGTAGCCTCACCGGCATCGTTGGTGAGCGTGGCCGCATTGAGAATCTGGGAGCCGCTGGAGGCTTCCCACCGCACCGGCTGCCGAGCCAAAGGTGCTCCGCTTGAATCCGTGACGGCGACGCGCAGCAGTTGGGGCAGCAAAGCGCCCGGAGCTCCGGTCTGGCTATCGCCCGAGACCTTGCTCAACAGAGTGGCCGCGGCTGTGGAGACTGTATATTGTCCGGTCGCTTGCACCGCCGGCCGGGCAGTATCCACCGCCAGCAGGTTGACGGTTTCCGCCCGAGCCGTCGTGGCGATATTGATCTCCCAGACATAGGCGCCGGTGGGCACGGTGACGACAAACGGCGCGGCAGTGGACCCCGGAAAGCTGACGCGGACCTGGGCGCCGTCGGCAAAACCACCTAACGACAGCCGCAGCCGGGCGCCAGGCGAAACGACGGCGGGTGTCGCGGTGATCTGCGGACGGCGCGCCGTCTCATCCAGCCGGACGTCGGCTTCCTGATCGGTGTAAGACAAGGAGCCGCCTTCGAAGGCTTGGCGGCGCCGGAGCCCATCCAGGAACTCTTCGGCCAGCGGCGCCCCCAGCTTGCCGCCCGGCCCGCCCAGGCTGACATACTTCGCATAGATCCGGCCGGTCACGGAGGCGCTGCGAACGCTGGTGGCGGCGATCAGGCCGTTCCGAAATGTCTGCGCGGTGCCGGGCGTGGCGTTGAAGGTCAAGAAACTGGCAGCCGGTGCCAGCGGCGGCCCCAGCACCCCAGTCTCATAGTCGAGCAGCGCCCAACGCGACAGGATCGAACCGGCCACCAGCTGCGGCGGTGTTCCCGCCAGGGTTCCCCCGGTGAAACTCTGGCGGCCGCCGAGCGTGACATCGGTGGTGGGAAAGCCCAGGCTGCCCAGGGCACTTCCGGCCTTCTCCCAGGCGGTCAGCAGGTCTCCGGTGAGAACGTAGGCGTTGGCGCTTGCGTTGGCTTTGGCGAAAATATAGCGAACCTTGCCGTCGGCCGAAAAGGCCTCCTGGGTCCAACCGGCAGACGCGGGACGCGCCGGCGCGGCGATGGGCAGTTTCAAGGAAAGCCGATTCCGGGCGACTGCGGCCTGCATCGCCTCCGCCACTGCCGTTCCCGCACCTTCTCCCAGCGCACAGCACACGGGTTGCACCAGGATTGTGAGCGGCAGCGACACCACGCCTTCGCTTGATGCAGTCAGGCGGGCGGTGCCGCCACCGACGGCGGTGATCTCGACACTTGAGCCGATCCCCTTCACGGTGGCCACGGCACCGTTCGAGGTACTGAAGACGACGGGCCGATCGGAGACGTATTGGAACAGGACCGTCTCGGACTGGGTGGACAAGGTTACTTTCTGGCCCACGGTCAACCGCTGCGGGTCCAGGCCATTGATCACCACCCGGACGATGCGGGGCAGAATGGTGGGGGTTTGGCCGGTCCGGTAGACCAGGGTGCCGCCTTCAAATGACTGCTGGCGGCTTCCATCGGTCAATACCGTCTCATCAGAAACCGGCAGCCCCAGAAACCCGGTCTCCCGGAAATTGTCGTCATATGTAGTGAGAATCGGCCCCTGCACCGCGATCAGGCGTCCGGCCAGAGTGCCGGTGGAATAGTAGTACAGCAGCCCATTCTGAAACCGCTGCAAGGTGGCCGCTCCGCCACGAGACGAGGTAACGGCCGTCTCGGGGGTGGTGGGGGCTCCCAGACCCGCTAGTTCGTTCAGTGTGGCCCAGCGGGAATAATACGGGTCCCGGAGAGTGATCGCCCCGGCATTAGCGGTCCAGTAAAACAGTGCCGTGGACTTCTCATATTTCTGCCACTCCCCGGCGGCCGAACCGTTGTTGGAAAAACTGGCCGCATCCATCACCGGAAAACCGGCCGTGGCAAACGTCAGCGCGGTGTAGGCGGAATAGATGGCGGTGGTCAGCTGGTAGGTTGGGGCGGGTGAAGCGGCGCTGATGGTGCTGCCATTGATCAACGCCGCCTTCAGATTGGAACGGGTAAGGTCTGTAAATTCTTGGAGATAGCCGCCGGTCCCGAAATTCTTCACGTCAGCCGGAGGCGTCGGATTTACGGTCTGGCGGAAACTCCCCCGGAAGAAGGCGTTGTTGAAGCTGTTCCGGATGGAATCATTGGGGGCGCCGCTGCCGATATCAGCAGCGGCCAGCGGGAACGCCGCCAACAGCAGGGAGATTGCCCGGAAGGCACACGTCAGACGTTGGCTCATGGCTCAGGTTTCAAGTTTGATGAACCCTCCGGGTGGCGTCAAGTTGCGCCGGTCGGCCGGCTTCGGGCGGGCCTAGCGCCGTTTTCCGAATTCGCGGCTGAGCTTGCGGAAGTTGCTCTTGATTTCGTCCGTCGCTTCGGTGATCGCGTTGGTGTCGTAGATCACCCGCGGCGTCAGAAAGATCACCAGCTCCGTGCGGGTTTTGGTGATGCTCTTGCTGCCGAACAACCCCCCGATCAGCGGAATCTTGATCAGCCCCGGAATGCCGGAGGTGGAGTTGATGTCGTTTTCCTGAATGATGCCGCCGATCGCCACCGTATCGCCATCCTGAACGGTGACCTGGGTTTGGACGTTGCGTTTGGAGAACGAGGGCGACTGGATGGCCGCGCTGGCCGCCGGAGCCACCACCGACGACACTTCCTGGTTGATGATCAGCGTGACAATGCCCGAGGGCTGCACCCGGGCCGTGAGGCTGAGCGTGACGCCCGCATTGCGGTTCTGCACCGTATTGGCGAACTGCGTGTTGCCGCCCTGTTGCACGCCGGTGGCCAGCTGCGAGGTCAACACTGGCACGTCAGTGCCGACGTTAATACTGGCCGGAATGTTGTCGGTGGCGATGACGCTGGGGGCCGCGATCACCTTGGTTCGCCGGACATCTTCCTGCGACTGGAGGAACGCCGCCAGTTCACGGCTTTGCCCCACCAGCCAGCCGGCCGAGAGCTGAACTCCGGTCCCGGTGGCCTGTCCCAACAGATTGCGGGTCTGCATGGTGCCTGCCTTTTGCAGATAAGCCTGCACGCCGGAGCTGAAGGCGTCGGTGAGGCTGACCTCGTAGATTTTTGCCTCAATCAGCACCTGGCGCGGCGGGACATCGATCTCTTTGAGCAGTTTTTCAATCTGCTGATACTCCTGCGGTGTCGCCTGGATCAACAAGGAGTTGTCGAACGGATTCGGGATCACGCGGGGAATCTTCACCTGGGAAATCCCCCCCATGGGTGAGCCGTAGCCGCCGCCCATGTAGGTGCCGGTGGCGTCGCCCGCCCGCAGCGCGGAGCCCGGGGCACCGGTGGCCGTCTGGCCCGCGCCGGCGCCGTATCCACCCTGCATGCCGTAGCCGCCTTGCATGCCATAACCGCCCTGCATGTATGGATTGCCGTAGCCACCCATCCCCATGCCGCCCATCATGCCCATACCGCCCATCATTCCCATGCCGCCCATGCCCATGCCGCCCAGCAGGCTGCCCATCCCCATGCCGCCACCGTTGTTTTGTCCGGGAATCGAACCGGCTTGCCCGGTCTGGTTATTCTGCAGCGAGCTCATCGCCTGCATCAGCCACATGTAGGTGAACGTGTCCGAGGGGTTGAGATTTTGGCTCAAGTAGAGCAGCGTCACCGCCATGGCCAAGCTCTCGGCCCGGCCGTACTTCACCCGGAAAACATAGTTGTCCGTGCCCCCCACCGGCGGCTTGGTTTCGACATCTAGCCGCTCGATCCACTTTTCGATCTCGGGGAACGCGGCCGGGTTGGGGGCAAAGGCGACCAGCGTGTTGATCCGCTCCACCGGCAGAAACTGAACGGAGGCGTTCTTTTGCGCCAACCCGAGCGTCGAGACCACGCGGTCCAGCTCACGCGCCAGTTCGCCCGGCCGGGTGTGCTTCATCTCATACAGCCGGATCCGTTGCCCGGCCAGTGTTTCTGAGTCGAACAGCCCTACCAGGTCCATGGTGCGGCGCATGTTGCGGCCGTTATCCAGCACCAGCAACAGGTTCGCCGGTTCGTAGACCACCACTTTGGCGCCTTCGCCCAGGAACTGCTCAATCAGTTTTGAGATCTCGGTGGCGCTGGCGAACTTCAGGAAGACGAGGTTCAGCACCAGCATCTCGTCGTTGTTGATCTGCTTGCCATCCAGCGTCTGAGGGCTGATGGGCAGCTTCACCGCCTCACCCGCGGGGACAATCCGGTAGAGATCGCCGATCTGCACCATCGAATAGCCGTTCACGCGCAGAATCGTTTCCAGCAGGCCCCGAACGTCGGCCGCCTTGATCTCGCCGTAGGTATGGACGGTGATGGCGCCTTTCACGCGCGGGTCAAGGATGTAGTTGATCTTCAGCTGCCGCGCCAGAATATCGATCACTTCATTCAGTGACGCGTTCGGCAGGTTCAGCACCAGCGGTGGACCGGCGGGCGCAGTTGCGGCCGGGGGTGGCTGTTGAGCCGCCAACAGGCTGGCGGCGAGGATGGTGGCAAGCAAGGGTCTCACTGCTTCTCCTTGGTGGACAGGGCGTCGAGAGCGGTCTTCTCGTCCGTGGAAAGCGTTTCGGTCTTCTTCTTGGTCCAGCGCGAGATGCCCAACGGCCCGGGACGCGAAAACTCCACCTGGTCGCCCAGATCGACGGCGGTCAACACCACGGGCGAGCGCAACGGCTCCGGGGTGGCCGAGATGGGCGCGGTTTCGGGCATCTTGGCGTAGCCAAACGGCGTCTTGCGATAGATCCAGACCTTGCCTTTAGGGTCCGTCCAGCGCCACTCGAAATCACCCACCGGTTTGGCGCCCTTGGGCAAGCCACCGGGATCGGGCGGAGCCACCTTGGCGGCCTTGGTCCCTTTCGTCGCCGGTTTGGCGGGCGTGGCCTTGACGGGCGTGGCCTTGACGGGCGTGGACTGCGCCGCCATCAGGGCGGCGGTAAAGCAGAGAACTGTGAGTATTTTCATTTGACGGGTTCCCAGAAACAGACTTTCCCAAACGGAGTGCTACTCGATACTTTTTTGTAACCGTCCACCACGGCGCCCTCGGGGTTGCCATCCCCCGGCACGCAGTAACGCAACGTACCGGACTGCGCACCCAGCGCGGCCTTGCCCTGTGGCGGGGGCGTTCCCGCAACGTTGCTCACGGCACTGGCGGAAGCTGGCGCAGGGTTCGAGAGATTGGTGACCGTCGACGCGGCCGGAGCCGACGGACGGGCGGCCTCCGCCGGCATTGCGACGTCTTTGGGGTCCGCGCGGAGCTCTTCCAAGCGGCGGCGCACCGTTTTGCCTTCCCACTCAAAGGCCAGCTCAGTCGCGGTGGCTTCAGTCAGCTTGAAGCTGCCCACCGTCTCGCCCAACTTGTAGCCGCGCTGGCCTTCGCCCTTGAAGGCGAGAAATGCCACCGGACCACTGCCCAGATCCATGACGCCATAGGCGAACGGCAACGGGGGCATGGGCTTCGCCACCTGGACCTCGGCCACCACAGTGGGGTTGCGGTCCTTCGAGAAGAGAAACTTCTCCGCCACCTCAAAGAACTCCGCCGGACGCGGCAGCGTATCGCCACTGCGCGGACGGGCGGGCGCGCGCACCGCCTGCACGGCGGACGGAGCCCGGACAATCGCCTCCAGGCGAGCTTCTGCCGCCTGCCATTTCAACCGGAGAGCCCAGGCGCAGTAGGCGGCAACGGCCGCCAGTGCCAGATTCAAGGCCACGCGGCGCTTCATCGGATGCCCCCTGGTGCGCCGATCGGTTTCAACAGTGAGCCCCTCACCAATCCCGTCAACACAAAGCGCGCCAGAATCGTTTTCGGCTTGGCGTTGCCCGCACTCAAGTGCAGCTCTTCGATCGCCAACAGCTCTGGCTGAGCCGGAAGGTCGGCCAGGAAATTCACCAACTGATCCACCTGGCACTCGGCCGTTACGGTCAGCACCACCTGTCCATAGCCCGCGCCGAAGGGTCGAATGGGGCCAAAATCGGTGCTACGCAGATCGAGCGCGGGGCTCTGCAAGCGCGCAATGCGCCGGACCACCTGGATCATCTGCGCCTGCGCCTGCGGCAGTGAATCGCCCGCGATCAGGCCTTTTTCCAGCGTGGCCAATTCCGCGCGGGTCTGCTGCAGTTGCCCCGTCCGCTCCGCCAGGAGGCCCGCCTCGCGCCGCACCCGGTCCAGGCGAACCGCGGCGGCATCGGTGTCATTGGCCGGGCCGCCCACCACTTCAATGGTCGGGGCCGGCCAGAAATAGGCCGCGAGAGAAATCAGTGTCGCCGCGCCCAAGAGCATCAACGCCCGCCGGTCACGCTCCGCCATGACCATCATCGTCCCAGCTCCTTGGCGCCTGCGGCGGGAACCGCGGGCTTCGGTTGGCCGGGTGCCACCGGCGGCGCAGGGGCAGGTTCGCGGCGTTCCGACCGGAGCCGGAACACATCCGCCCCCGGCGTTTGCGACCGCCCGAGCGGCGACGTAAATTCGGTGTTCTTAAAATAGGGTGACCCGTCAAAAGCCCGCAGCAGCTCGGCCGCCTGCGGTGATTCGCCCGCCAAGTTCAAGTTGGTGCGCGTCAGGTCCAGCTGCGTCGCCCAACCCGGTGCCGGTAAGAGGCGCGTCGCCTCGCGCAGCGCGGTCAAGTCTGTCCGGGTCCGCTCCCGGAACTTCACCAGCTCCTCAGCTTGCCCGCGAGCTTGATCATTCGCCCGCAAAGCTGCGGCCGACCGTTGCGCCGCGGGCTCGAGGCGCGCCGTTTCCGCGCGCAGCAGGGCGAGCAACCGCTCCCGCTCGATGGCGGGAAATGCCAGCAAGAGAGCAATTCCCAACCCCGCCAGTGACGCCAGCACCGCCGTCGACACCCAGCCCCAGCGGCTATGCACCGCCCGCTGATCAGCGGGCAACAGGTTCAGCCGGAGTGGCCCGGCAGCCGCAGCGGAGGCTAGTGAACCGCCCGGCAGCAGAGCGTCCAGCGATTCCGCCTCCGTTTCGTCCGGCAGCCGCAGTTGCGCTCGTACCAGCGGTAACGGCACGTTCGACGCCCACAGCATCGGGATCGCCCCGCTTTCGGCATAAACCAGACTGCCGCTGACCGCCATCATCGGCCGGCGCTGGCGCGGAATCACGACGGCGGGAATCGTGCATCCGGCCAGCTGCAAGCCCGCCTCCGCCATCAAGGTGGTCCAACGCCGGATCACTTCCGGCCGCGTCAGGCCGACCAGCATCGACGTCGTGCCCGAGATCGGCACCCAGGCCGCTGCCGGCTCTTGCCCCGGGAAGGGGTAGAGCGAATCCATCTGCAGCGCCAGCGCCGCGGCTTGATCTTTGGCCGCCACGCCGGGTAGCGCCACCACCCGCGTGACGCACTCCTCATCGGGCAGCACCACCACCAGAGGCTCATTCGCGGCGCCGCTCGCTTTCAGGAACTCATTGACCTCTGCCCCCCATTCGGCGGAGGGCCGTCCGCCCAGGGGGAAGGTCTTTTCCGCCCGCAAACTTTGGCCGCGCATCACAGCCACGCGCAAAGCACCAGGCAGCACTTCCACTCCCGCCCGCGGTCCGCGGATCCAACGGCTCCAGTCTAGGGCCATGGGGTCTCCGCGACGGCCGATTCATCCCAGTTCTTCAAGCGCGGGACCTGTTGGTTGGAGACGTCCAGTTCATAGACCACCAGTGCCGACACCGTCCGCCGGAAATCGCTGAGTTGGCCGTTGGCCGTGCGAGGGCGGGCGGTGGCCCGTATCGTATAAGCCTGATCGGGGCCGGTGCGCAGCACCTTCGACAACCCCAGCCGTTCCACATCCACTGGCCGCAGTTGGAAGCGCTGCCGCAACGTCACCACGGCCATGGCGGCCGGCGGCGGCACCCCGAGCGTCTCCATCACTTCCGGCCGAGCGCTATTGGCATCGGCCATCGTCGTTCCGCCGTAGAGCGACAGGACGTCACGCAGCCCGGGCCGCTCCACCAGCGCCCCACCGGGCAACCGGTCCAACCCGCCATAGAACAAACTCGGATTCATACCTGGAAACAGAAACAGCTCCTCGATCTGTCTTAAAGACGCCCCCGAGGTACGAAAAGTCGAAAGGGTCTGCACAAAGTTGGCGGCGGCAGCAGGCTCCATCCGGATGCGGAGCAGCAGCGTCAGCAACTGGTCCGGCGTAGCGCTCAGCAAGGAGAGCTTGCCAGTCTCGGGGAGAATCTCCACCCAGACGTCGCCGCCCGGGAAATGATGCAGGATGCGCTGCTGGCCGAACTCGAACAACGGCAGCTGATTGGGCAGCGGCTGATAGCCGTAGCGCAGAAAGCCGTAGGTCCGCTCAATCCCCGCGCGCGCCAGAAATCCCGCGCGCGCCGCATCCAGCGTGTTTTCCGCCCGCCGCACTTCTCCCAGTACGGTTTGGGCCACCGAGAAGGCAATCACGCCGAGGGCAGCCGTTAGCCACAGCACCATGATCAGGGCCACGCCACGCCGGTTTCGGGCGGGCTGCGGGATAGCAGTCAACCGCCGCATCGGGCCGCAACTAAGCTTATGGACGCGCAAGTTCTGACACCTGAATGGAAGCGGTCAGCCGCCGCTGGCCGCCCATCTCAATCCGGACCGCGCGCGGCAGCACGCCCGTCGGCCAGCGGGGCCGCCAAACTTCGGGCTGATCGAAGGGGCCTCGGTCGAGATACCAAAATCGACAATCGGTCAACCGGTCCGCCAGCACGAAGGTCTGCGGTCCGGCGACGATCGGCCGGAAGTCAAAAAAAGAGAGATTGGTCAGCGGGTCCACGCTGCGGCCCGCTACCGTCAATCCCAGCCCGCGGGGCCCGGCAAAGGGGATCTCATTCAGGACCAGCCGGACGCCCCCGCGATCGTCGCGCGGAATCACGGCCAGCTCCATCATCCGGGGAGCACTGCGCGCGCCCCCCGAAAGCGAATAGCGGCTGAGGAACCGCATCGCCTGCGGATCACCCTGAAAGAACGGCGCGCCTTGCACCTGGGCCGTCCCCGGCAGCATGAATTCCGCCACGGTTGGAGTGAGCCCCGCCAGCAGACTTTCCAGCGCACGCTCCGCACCCCAGGCCCGGCGGGTATCCGCCACGTGATCTCGAGTGCGCCCCAGGGTAGAAAGCCCCAGGCGCAACGCCCAGAACACCCCGGTACTGAGCAAGCTGAACAGCACCATCGCCACCAGCAGTTCGAGCAGCGTCACACCACGGCGAGAATTCGCGCGTCGCCGGGTCATTGCCGCAGCACCTCGCCCGCGAAATCTTCTTTGTACAGGAAGCCCCGCCGGTAGCCTTCGAGCGTAATCGTGCGTCGGGTGCGGCCCGACATCCACCACGCCTCCAGTGCCACCCGGTCAAAGACCGGCGAACCGGGCCCAGGCTGAAAGGGGACATCAAATGGCGTCACGCGCGCCCGCCAGCCACTGGTGGCCGTGAAGTTGCCCTCGATGTTTTGGAATCGCGGCAAGCGGCTATCGACCAGCAAGTCTTCCAGCTTGCGCCGCGCCGCTAGCGTGATCTGGTCGTACTCCGTGGCCCGCGAAGCGGACCGCAGCGAATCGGTCAAGCCACCCAACAGCGCCGCCACGGCCACACCCATGATGGCCGTCGCCACCAGCAGTTCCAGCAACGAGAAGCCGCGTGAGCTACGGCGCACGCTGCACCTCCGCCAGGCCCGTCAATGGGTCCAGCCGCACTTGCCTCCGCTGCTTGGCTCCCTGAATTTCCATTTGCGCTCCGGGCAGCGTGCCCAAAGGGTCAATAAAGTAGACCTGCTCCGGCGCCGCCGTCAGACCGGCCAGATCGAGCTGCCGCCGGAAGGTGGGTCCGTTCGCCTGCAACTGATGCTTCGAAACCCGCACTTCCACCCACTCCTGCCGGCGCTGGGCATGGTTGGCCGCGTCGTTGAACAGCGCCGCCACTGAATCGGCAGCCGCCGTGAGGCGCAACGAATCAAGACCCGCCGTAATGGAGGGATACGTGATGCCCGCCATCACGCCGATAATCGCCACCACCACCAGCATCTCGATCAACGTGACGCCGGCCTGGCGGCCCCGGCGGCGTGTCATTTCCAGCTCACGACGTCGGCGTTCAGCGCTTCCCCGCCCGCCTGGCCGTCGGCGCCCAGGGAGATAATGTCCGGCTCATCGCCATGCTCGCCCGGGAACTTGTAGATGTACTCGTGACCCCAGGGGTCGAGCGGCACATCCTTCGGCAGATAGTTCTTCTCGCGCAGCGCCTTCAAGCCCTGCTCCGTGGTGGGGAATGTTCCCAGGTCCAGCTTGTACTGCGCCAGCGCCCCTTGAAAATTCTGGATCTGCACCTTGGCGGCGGTTACGCGCGCCTGGTCCGCCCGGCCCAGCAATCGCGGCGCCACCAACGCGGCAAACAGGGCGATGATGGTCACCACCACTAGCATCTCGATCAGGGTGACGCCCGCGCGACGCGCGCGACGGATTCTGTTCAGGGAGTTTTTGCGGATCATATTCCTACCTCATTAATGCTAGTGATCGCCAGCAGCATGCTCAAGATCAAAGCGCCCACCACCAAGCCCATGACCAGGATCAGCAGTGGCTCAAACAAGCTGGTAAAGCGCTTCACCGCCGCGCGCGTATCGGCGTCGTAGATGTCGGCCATGCGCGTGAACATCTGGTCCATCTGGCCCGTCTCTTCGCCCACCGCCAACAAGTGGCTGGCCAGCGGCGGAAACTGGCGCGACCGCTGCAACGGTCCGGCCAACCCTTCACCTCGCTTGACGCCCTGCGCCACCGCATCGAGTGACTGGGCCATTTGCGTATTCGTCAACACCCGCGCCGCAATGCCCAGCGATTGCACCAGCGGCACGGAGTTCGAAATCAACGTCGACATCGCCCGCGCGAACCGGGCCGTCTCCGCCTTGCGCACCGCATCGCCCAGCAGCGGCACCTGCAGCTGCAACGCATCCCATTGCGCGCGCCCGGCCGGAGTCTTGATGTAGGTGTAGATGCCAGCAACCACCACTGCCAGCGCCGCGAGAATCACCAGGCCATAGTCCGTGGTGACTTGGCTCAACGTCAGCATGATCTGCGTCGGCAGCGGGATCTTCATGCGGCCATCTTCAAACATGGTGGCAAAGCGAGGCACCACAAAGTAGAGCAGCACAAAGATTGATGCGGCGCCCACCACCGCCAGCAAGGCCGGGTAGACGATGGCTGAGATCACGTAGCCACGCAGGTCGTCGCTCGATCGTTCGTATTCCGACAAGCGCTCAAACACCAGCGCCAGCGACCCGCCCGCTTCACCCGCGCGCACCATGTTGACGAAGAGCTCACCAAAGGCCTTCGGTTGAGCGGCCAGCGCATCGGCCAGCGGCTTGCCGCTTTTGACCGCCTGCAGCACTTCGCCAATGACGACCTTCATCTCGTCGCGCTCGGTCAGCTCCGTGACAATGGTCAGCGCCCGGTCCAGCGGCACGCCAGATGACAACAGCGTCGCCATCTCTTGCGTGAAGAACCGGACATCCTTGCGCGAGACGCTGCGCCAGGCAGGCAAGGCCATGCCCTTGGGTGCAGACGTGCCCAGATCAACCGGCGTCAACCCTTGACGCCGCAGTTCGGCGAGCGCCGCTTCCCGTGTCGCCATGGTCAGCATGCCGTTTCGGGGGCGCCCGTCACGAGCCACCGCGCGATAATGGAACGTCGTCACGCGTTAAAACTCCTGGGTGACGCGCACCACTTCATCGACTGTGGTGACGCCATCGGCCACTTTCTGCCAGCCATCTTCCCGCAAGGTCTTCATTCCGGCGCGGCGCGCGGCCGTGGTGAGGATGCTCGAATCCGCGTTCTGCATACAGAGGCGGCGTAGCTCTTCGTTCATCTCCATCAGCTCAAAGATGCCGACGCGGCCCAGATAGCCGGTGCCGAAGCAACGCTCACAACCCGCGCCGCGATGCGTTTGGATGGTGTCGCCAAAGGGGTTCACCACTTGTTTGTCCAGGCGCCGGCACTCCTTGCAGATCACCCGGACCAGCCGTTGCGCCAGCACCGCCGTCAGTGACGAAACGATCAGGTAGTTCTCAACGCCCATGTCCGTCAATCGAGCGATCGAGCTCGGCGCATCGTTGGTGTGCAGCGTCGAATAGACAAAGTGGCCGGTGAGCGCGGCGCGGATGGCGACGTCGGCCGTTTCGCGATCGCGGATTTCGCCCACCATGATGACGTCCGGGTCCTGGCGGACGATGTGCCGCAAGCCGGAAGCAAAGGTCAACCCGATCTGCCCATTCACATGGATCTGGTTGATGCCGTCCATCTGGTATTCAACCGGGTCTTCGATGGTGATGATCTTTTTGTCGGTCTGGTTGATGCGCTTCAGCGCCGAATAAAGCGTGGTCGACTTGCCGCTACCGGTGGGCCCGGTGACGAGGAAGATGCCGTGCGACAGCGACGTGAAGTACGTCATCCGGTCGAGCATCCGGTCGTCAAAGCCGAGCGACCGCAAGTCATACAACCCCGTAGCCGAACGGTCCAGCAAGCGCATCACGACGCTTTCGCCATAAAGCGTCGGCAGCGTCGAAACGCGCAAGTCCACTTCGCGGCCCAGCGTCTTGGTCTTGATGCGGCCGTCCTGCGGCAGGCGCCGCTCGGCGATGTTCATCTTGGCCATCAGCTTGACGCGCGAGATCACCGCGGCCTTCAGTTCACGCGGCGGCGGCTCTTGTTCTTGCAAGACGCCATCGACGCGGAAGCGGACCCGGAACTCTTTCTCGAATGGCTCCAAGTGAATGTCGGAGGCGCGCTTTTCCACCGCCCGGGCCACCATTGCGTTGACGAGGCGGATCACCGGCGCCTCGCTGGCCATGTCGCGCAAATGTTCGAGATCTTCCGAGGCTTCGGCATCGGTCAGCTGCGCGGGGTCGAGCGGGCGTTCCCCAAACTGCCGGGCGAGCGCTTCGGCGATCTCCCCTTCGGCCGCAATCACGGGAACGACGCGCAAGCCGGTAGCCAAGCGGACCGCGGCGATGGTCTCAAAATCCAGCGGATCCGCCATCGCCAGCGTCAGCATTTCTTCATCCAGCGAATACGGGATCGCCTTGGCGGTTTCGAGATACCGCTCCGTCAGTCCGTCCACGTCGGGCGCGGCCTCGGACAAGCTCACCAGCGGCAGGTTCAACTGCTCCGACAACGCCACCAACACATCGCGCTGCGCGACAAAGCCCAAGTCGACCAGAATGCGGCCGATCTTGTCGCCCGGCCGTTCCCGTTGTAGCTCCAGGCCACGCCCGAGATCTTCGGCCGTCAGCAGACCCTTCGCAATCAGTCTGTCTCCGAGACGCACCTAAAACTCGCTCACTTGAGCGGTCTTCTTGTCGAGCAGATCCTGCCGCTTCGCCCGCATCACGATCTGGCCCGGAAGCCCGGTATTGTCTTCATTCGATTTGCGAAAGATGGTGACGCCCAGCACCACGTTCTCCTGCGCCGGCACGGTTTCCAGCATCACGGCCGTGCGCTGCAGAATCTCCTGCATCGATGCCCGGAGAACGGGCAGCCGGTCCAGCCGCTTCTGCCGGAGACGCGCCATATCTTCCTTGGAGGGGCGCGGTGAAAAGGGGCCAGCCGCCGTCACCGCCAAGCCTACCTCGGCCGACAGCACCACGCCCACGCCCTCAACATAAACGCCCCGCGTCATCCCCAGCAGCAGAAACGGGTCGTCGAACATCGTTTCGATGCGCCGGTCCACCATCTTTTCCACCGTCTGCAGCGCCGCGCGGTCAGGCGCCGCCAGCGCAGCCAAACAAACCAGCCAGACGAGACGTTTCATCGCGAAGACCCCAAATCGGCCGAAGCCACAATCATGCGGTTCATCTGCTTGCGGAACAGGTCAAAGTTTTCTTCCACCGTCAGCATTTGCGCGCGGTGTTGGAACTCCAGGCGCTTCTCCACCACCTGGACGGCGTCCTTCAGCTGAGCATCGTGCGTCACTTTGGCATCGGCCAAGGCCCCGGTCAGTCGCGCCTCAAACCGGGATTCGAGCTGCCGGGAGATCTTTTCATAAGTTGCGGGATCGGCCGGCATCGTTTGCGCCGTCGCCACCGCCGCGGGCGCGGGCGCCACCGGCCGCATCATCCAACCATGCGCCAGGATCGACACCGACAACATTGCCGACGCCGAGGCCATCCCCCAGGCCGGGAACCGCTGCCACCAGCGTGGCTCGAACACTTTGTCGGACACAAACGCGATCCGCCGCGGCGGGTCCTGGTCCGGCACCTGGCGCAGGGCCGCGATCATTGCCGCTACCCGCTCCTGATCTTCACCCGGTGCTTCCCGGAAGAGCGCTTTCAGTTCATCGTCCATCGCTTGCCTGTCCATCGTTTCCTCGGGTTCCGCCTTACACCACCGGCGCCAGGACACCCTTCAAGATCTCGAGCCCCGTATACAAACGGGATTTCACGGTCGAGACCGGAATGTCCAAAATCGCTGCCATATCTTCAAACTTGAAGCCCTGATAGACCTTCAGCACCACCGCTTCGCGTTGATCGGGCGTCAGTTGCGCCAAAGCCCGCTCCACGGCCAACGTCGTCTCAACCGGATACAGGCGGCCGGTCTGATCCCCTACCGCCTGCTCTTCGATTTCCTGCTGGGGCCGGGCTTTTCTCAGCAGCGAATAGGACTCGTTATGCGCGATGCGGTAGAGCCAAGGAGAAAACCGTCCCGCATCGTCCAACTTGCCCAAATTCTGCCAGGCCTTTAAGAAGACCTCCTGAGTGACATCCATCGCATCCTCCCGGTGCCCCAGCAGTTTGGCTACATAGTTGAAGACACGCTTCTCCCAGCGGGAAACGAGGACGTTATAGGCGTCCACATCCCCGCGGCGGGCTTTCCCGATCAAGTCGCGGTCTTCCACTTCCCGGAAGATCAATTTCTGGCTCCGTTCTTCAAGACGCAGACAAATGGAAAAAAGTCGGACGGCTTTATGTTAACTGCGATGGACGGAGAGCGGATTGAGGAAACTGAGGCCGCGAAAGCGGGTGAAGTCGCCGTCGGTGGAGACCAGGGTGAGGCCATGCTCAATCGCCAGGGCGGCCAGGTGCGTGTCGGCCACCCATTTGTGGGTTCCTGGAGTCTGGCGCATCAGATCGCTGTAGATATGCCGATGGCTCGGTCCTGGCCCGGGACTCCACACCAGTGGGTTGTTCAGCCAGTCCTCCACCAACTCCCAAGCTTGGGCCATCGTCAGGACGGAACCCGCTAGTTTCGGATTGGTAGAAATACGCAAAAAGCCCAACAGGCTGTGCCACGGAATCCCAACACTCTGTGTGCCGCTGAGGGCCAGGCCGAGCCACTGTGCGCATGCCGAATGCATCTCAGCGCGCCGGTTGACCGCATTCAGAAGGATGCTGACATCAATGCTTCTCCGCCCACTCCTCAAAATCGAGCTCAGCTAGTAGTGCATTCGCTTTGCTGGGGTCGAACCGGAACTCGCCCATGTCGTAAGTTTTCTGCACAAACGGCGCGCGTTCCTTCACCGCAACGTCGCGCAACCCCCGCAGCCCCAAGCGCAGAGCCTCGTTGATGGCCGCCTTGGGCGTCAAGGACTTGGCCTCCTGAAGCTCCCGGAGTCCCTGGACGACATCCGGATCGAGAGTGACAGTGGTCCTCATACATCACAGCATCTCATGAATGATGCAATTGCATCATGGGCCTGATGCGGCCGACACCTGACGGTGGGCAGCCATGCCGCTCCCCAACTCCACTAGAATGTTGCCCAGATGCTGCACCGCCGCCAGTTCCTCAGCTCCCTTGCCACGCCCTTGCTGGCGCAACGCCGTCCGCTGAACGTTGTGGTGCTCTTCACCGATGACCAACGCTTTGATACCGTCCGCGCGCTGGGCAATTCTGAAATCTCGACCCCCAATATGGACCGCCTAGTCCGCTCCGGCACCGCCTTCACGCATGCCCACATCATGGGCGGCACCACCGGCGCCGTGTGCGTCCCCAGCCGGGCGATGTTGATGACCGGACAGAGCCTCTTCCATGTCCACCGCTCCATCGTCGAGCCGAAGCAGTTCCCCGATTCGGCCAAGAAGCCCTTCCACCTGTTCCCGGAGGTCTTCCGCCAGGCCGGGTACGACACGTTTGGCTGCGGCAAGTGGCACAACCAACCGGAGCTGTATGCCCGCTGCTTTTCCGCAGGCGGCCCCATCTTCTTCGGCGGCATGAGCGACCAGAACCACGTCTCCGTGGCCGACTTCGACCCATCCGGCCAATATCCGGCCTCCAAGCGCCAGACCGCCGACCGGTATTCAAGCGAGATGTTCGCCACCGCCGCCGTCGATTTTCTGCGCCAGCGCAAGCCCGCCGGCAACCCCTTTCTGGCCTACGTCGCCTTCACCTCCCCGCACGACCCGCGGACCGCGCCGGCCAAGTTTGCCGCAATGTATTCGCCCGACAAGGTGAGCCTCCCCAAGAACTTCCGCCCGGAACATGGCTTTGACAACGGCGAACTGACGGTTCGGGATGAGCTGCTGGCCCGCTTCCCGCGCACCGAAGCCGAGGTCCGGCGGCATTTGGCGGACTACTACGCGATGGTGAGCGAAGTGGATTCCCAGATCGGCCGCGTGCTGGATACGCTTGATTCCACTGGCTTGGCCGAAAACACGCTGGTGGTTTTCGCTGGTGACAATGGCCTAGCCGTCGGGCAGCACGGCCTGATGGGCAAGCAGAACGTCTACGACCATTCCGTCCGCGTCCCGCTGGTGCTGCGTGGCCCGGGCATCGCGCCCGGCCGCCAGGACCCCTCGCTGGTCTACACCTTCGACCTCTTCCCGACGCTCTGCCGCCAAGCCGGACTGCCGGTGCCTGCCACCGTCGAAGGCCGCGATCTGCTCTCGGGGCCCCGGCGCGACTCGATCTTTTGCGGCTACCGCACCTTCATGCGCAGCGTCCGCACCAAAGATGACTGGAAGCTGATCCGCTACACCGTCAATGGCACCGAACGCGTCCAGCTGTTCAAGCTGCGCGCAGACCCGCATGAGATGGACGACCTCTCCGCCACCGAGCCCGGCCGCGTCGCCCAACTCCGGGCGCGTTTGGCGCAGTGGCAGCGAGAACAGAACGACATCTTGACCACCTAGCAGGTTTCGGAGAAAAGCCAGAGACCGCTCCCTCGAAAATGCCCCCTAACCCCTTGATTCCAAGTAGGGCGTCGGCGGCGGCATTTTCATCGCTTCTGTTGTTTCGAAGGATCATGGTGGCTTGCTGACGCGCGCGGCTCAGTAAATGCGGACATTTATGTGCAACAGCTTACAGAGCCACGACCGTGAGGGAGTGGTCCTGCAAAACCCCTTTTCCTCAGCCGCTTAGTGAACCGGCGGGCCGCCGACTGCTAAAGGTAAGACAACGCCCCAGCGCCGAGCGCGTTTAAACTGGAGTGTTGCTTCTCACGTCCTCGGCGTTCTTTCTCTTTCTCGCCGCGCTGCTGGTGGTTTATTGGCCCATCGCGCGCTGGCGCACGCCCTGCCTGGCCCTCATCCTGCTGGCAAACTACTTTTTCTACGCCAAGTGGGACCTGCATTATCTAGCACTGATTCCGGTAGCGTCGCTGGCCGACTATACGATCGGCCGGATGCTGGAACGTTGGCGGTCACCCTGGCTGCTGGGCGTGTCGCTGCTGATGAACGTGGGCCTGCTGGTCTACTTCAAGTACCTGCCATTCTTTCCGCTGCCGATCGGCATCAGCTACTACACGTTCCAATCGCTGAGCTATACGATCGACATCTACCGCAAGGACACCAAGGCCACCAAGAGCCTGCTGGCTTACCTGACCAGCGTCGCCTTCTTCCCCACGACGCTCGCCGGACCCATCACGCGGCCCGCGTCACTGCTGCCACAACTGGAAAAGCTGAAGTCGCTGAGCGCCGCCGATGGCGGCCGGGCGCTGTTCCTGATCGGCCTGGGCATGGCGAAAAAGTCGCTGATCGCCGACTATCTGGGCGAGAATCTGGTCAACCGCGTCTTTGACTTCCCCAACCTCTATTCCGGCTTTGAAACGTTGGTAGCCGTCTACGCCTACGCCTTGCAGCTCTATTACGACTTCTCCGGCTACTCGGACGTCGCCATCGGCTCGGCAGCGCTGTTGGGTTTGAAGCTGCCCGCCAACTTCAACGCCCCCTACGCCGCGCAGAACCTAGCCGATTTTTGGCGGCGCTGGCACATCACGCTGTCGAACTGGCTGCGCGACTACGTCTACTTCAGCTTCCCCGGCCTGCGGTCCACCAAGTACATGCAGTACATCGCCTTGATCGTCACCATGCTCGTCGGCGGAGCTTGGCACGGCGGCACCTGGAACTTCATCATTTGGGGCGCGCTGCACGGCGTCGGGTTGGCCGTGGTCCGCGCCCTGCCGTTTGAGGCCAAGCAACCCTGGACCAAAGTGCTGGCGACGCTCGCCACGTTCCATTTTGTGTGCCTGGGCTGGATTTTCTTCCGTGCCGGGACGCTCGATGGCGCCTTCGATGTGCTGAACCGGATCGGCTCCTTCACGTTTTCGGCGGCCAATGTCTCCCTGCCGCTGACCCTGGTGCTGGCCATCGGCGCGGTGACGCATTTTATCCCGAAGAACTGGTTCGACTGGCTCCGCGAGACCCTTGCCGCCGCCCCGTTCTACGCTCAAGCGGCCTTGCTGTTCGGCCTGATCCTGACCCTGCAATACCTGGCCGCCACCGGCGCGGCTCCGTTTATTTACACGCGCTTCTGATGGCCCCGGAGCTACGATAAAGAAAGATGTCTGCCCTGCCGATTCCTCACCTAAGTTTGGAAGCGTATCTGGAAATCGAGCGCGCGGCCGTCCACCGGAGCGAGTATCGGGATGGCTTGGTGGTCTCCATGGCCGGAGGCACCAGCCTTCACGACCTGATCATCATGAACACGGGTGCCGCACTTCACAGTGCATCCCGTGACCTTCCGTGCCGTGTGCACGGGGGCAATTTGCAGGTCTACATCGCATCGTTCAACGTGGCCACCTACCCGGATGCGATGGTGATTTGCGGACCCACCCTGTTCGCGCGCCGCCGCAATGATTTGGTGGAGAACCCATCGCTGATTATCGAGGTGCTGTCACCCTCAACCGAAGCCTATGACCGAGGCCGCAAGTTCGAATACTATCGGGCGCTACCCTCGTTGCGGGAGTACATTCTCATTTCCCAGGATCAGCCCCAAGTCGAGCAGTTCTCCCGCCAGCCCGACGACAGTTGGAGGATCACGGTGCATCGCGGATTGAGCGCAGCAGTGACGATGGCCGCGATCAACGCCTCGATTCAGCTGAAAGATTTGTACGCCAAAGTCGAATGGCCTGAAGAAGGGACCACGCCGCAATAGTGCCCGTCAAGATTCTCCTCACCATCGGCACGCTGGCCGTTCTGCTCACCGTGCCGGACCTGATGCCGCAGTACAAGGACTATAAGGTTCTCGACTGGTCCACTGTCCCCCTGCTGCTCGAGTTTCACGCCAAGGCCTCGATCGAAGAAGAGCAGCTGCGGCTAAAGCCGACCGTCGACGCCGTCACCGCCCAGAACGCCACGCTGCTGGCCGGCAACATGGAGCATTTCTATGAGGCGCTCCGCCAACGCGAAACCGGGCAGGATCGCGTGGTCCGCATTCTGCACTACGGCGATTCACCCACCACCGCCGACATGATCACCGCTGACGCTCGTGTGTTGCTGCAGAAGCGCTTTGGCGACGCGGGACACGGCTATCACTTGATCGCAAAGCCTTGGGCCTGGTACGAACATCGCGGCGTTACGGTGACAGCCGACGGCTGGAAGATCGACCCGGCTAATCAGTCCTCCGTGAAGGATGGCCTGTACGGCCTGGGTGGCGTCAGCTTCCGGGGCGCACCCGGGGCGCATTCCCATTTCAGCTTCCGCTCCACGCCGGCCAAGATCGAAGTGCATTTCCTGCCGGGTGAAGGGCACCTGGAGACCAGCACCGGACCGGTCGATCTGTCGACGCGCGAAGGTTTCGTCACGCTCCCCGGAGCATCACCCTTTGAGCTGAAGGTCACCTCCGGCCAAGTGCGCCTGTTCGGCATCCGCGCGCTGGATGAAAGGCCCGGCGTGCTGTATGAAAGCCTGGGCTTGAACGGCGCCTACATCTCCGTGCTCGACAAGATGTTCAACGAGGCGCACTGGAGCGAGCATCTCCGCCGCGCGCAGCCCGATCTGGTGATCATCAACTACGGCACCAACGAAAGCGTGTACGCCCAGTTCGTCGACAAAGCGTTCGAGAAGGAACTGCGCGAAACCGTCCGCCGCATCCGCGCCGCCGTGCCGGATTCCTCGATCCTCATCATGAGCCCCATGGACCGCGGCCAGCGTGACTCCACCGGCAGCATCTCCACCGTCCCCGCGTTGCACCGTCTGGTCAACATCGAGCAGAAAACGGCCACCGATCTGGGCGTCGGCTTCTTCAACACCTTTGAAGCGATGGGCGGCTCCGGCACCATGGCCCGCTGGTATCAAGCCGAGCCTCGCCTCGTTGGCGCAGACTTCATCCACCCCATGCCCGCCGGTGCCAAGATCGTGGGCGGCCTGCTCGAAAAGGCGCTGATGGAAGGCTACCGCCGCTACAAGACCCGCGTGTTGACGGAGCGGTTCGCGCAGAAGTAAGCGGGCCGCCTGCTCAGTACCCAACCTCTGAATTCCCGCCAAGGCGCAAAGGGATTTCTTGGCGGCTTGGCGGCTTTGCGGGAACCCTCTCAGGATCGCAATTTCTGAGGAAGGAGACGTGCCCGCAGCTTTGAAAAGCTACCCGATCATTTGCGCCGCGTGCTTCAGCACGTCGGCCGTCACGCGCTCGCCCGCCAGCATGCGGCCCAGCTCCTGGATGCGTTGGTCCCGCGTTAACTCCGTCACCGAGGCCACCGTGCGGCCCTTCACTTCGTGCTTTTCGACCACGTAGTGATGCTCGCCATAAGCGGCCACCTGCGCCAGGTGCGTGACGCAGAGCACCTGGTTATCACTGGCCACATCTTTCAATCGGCGGCCCACGGCTTCCGCCACCGCGCCACCGATCCCCGCGTCCACTTCATCAAACACCAGGGTGCGGCCGGCGGGGCCAGTGCCAGTGATGCATTTCAAGGCCAGGGCGAGACGCGACAGTTCGCCGCCGGAGAGCACTTTCTCCATCGGGCGCGGCTCTTCACCCAGGTTGGGGGACACCAGGAATGTCACCTGATCCGCACCATGGCTCGACCACTCAGCGGCTTCAAACGAGACCAGCAGCCGCGTCCGCTCCATCGCGAGCGACTTCAGTTCCTGCTCCACCTTTTTTTCGAGCTTCTTGGCCGCCGCCTGCCGCGCAGCCGTCAGCTTCGCGGCGGCGGTGCGGTAGCTCGTAGCCAGCACTTCGCGCCGCTCCCGCAGCTGCTTGGCCCGATCCTCGGCCGACTCCGCCTGCTCGAGCGATTGCTCCACTTGTTCCAGATACGCCAGGATCTCCGGGATCGTGCTGCCGTACTTGCGCTTCAGCTTGTCCAGCGCGGCCAACCGCGTTTCGACGTCGTCCAAACGCTGCGGATCGGCTTCCAAACCATCGAGATACGCCGCCAACGTGCGGCTGGCCTCCTGCACCGTGGCTTCGGCTGTGCGTAGCTCCTCCACGGTTGCCGAAAGTGAATCATCCAGACGGCTCAACTCTTCCAAGCGTTTCAGCGCCAGCCGCAGATGCGCGGCCACGGACTCCGTACCATCATCGAGCGCGCCATACGCCTCCGCCGCGGCCGTCTGCAGCTTGCCCACGTTCGAAAGGCGCCGCCGCTCCTGCGCGAGGTCTTCTTCCTCGCCCGGGCTGAGCTCCGCCGCTTGGATTTCCTTCTTCTGGAACGCCCACAGGTCAGCCTGGCGCAGCCGCTCCTGCTCTTGCGTCTCCAGTTGCTCCAGCTCCGCCGCCACCGCCCGCCATTCGGCATAGAGCTTGGCCACCGGCGCCGTGTCCAGTTGCCCGAAGCCGTCCAGCAGTTCGCGCTGGCGGTCCGCTGAGAATAGGCCCTGCTGATCGTGCTGGCCGTGGATGTCGCCCAGGCTGGGGGCCAGTTCCCGCAACTGAGTCACGGTGACGGGGCGTCCGTTCAGGTATGCGCGGCTCTTGCCGTTCGCCAGAATCTCGCGCTCGACAATCAGATCCTCACCATCGGCGCCTTCGAAGATGGCCGAAACACGCGCGCAATCGGCGCCGCTGCGGATGGCGTCGGCCGAGGCGCGTTCACCAAAGACCAGACCCAAGGCATCGACAACAATCGATTTACCGGAGCCGGTTTCGCCCGTGAGCAGATTGAAGCCCGAATGGAAACGGACCCGCACCCGCTCCACCACGGCATAGTTCTCGACGACAAGCTCGACGAGCATCTAACGAGAGTTTAGCGCTGATCGGGGAGCCCGCGAGCGGGTGGCGACATTTTATAGGTGAAATGTTTCCATTGAGGCCGATACAATGGGAGTCGCGTGATCTGGCAGCTGATTGATCCCACTAAACCGCTGACGTTCGCGGTGTTTCTCCTGCTTGCGGCGGCGTCGCTGTTCTCCTGGACGGTGGTGTTCTCCAAGTGGGGCCGCTTCCGGCGGCTCCGCCAAGCCAACTTGAACTTCCTGCGCGCGTTCCGCAAAGCCGGAGCGCTCGATCAACTTTCGCTCGCCATTGAGCAGTTCCGCGGGGCGCCGCTGGCCACCGTGTTCGAATACGGCTACGCCGAAGTGGACCGCCAGGTGAAGGCGCGGCGCACCATCTTCAACCGCACCGCAATTGAGCGCAACCTGCAGCTGGGCATCGGCGAAGAGATCCGGCAACTGGAGATCAGCCTGAACTGGCTGGCCACCATTGCCACCGTCACGCCCTTTATCGGCCTGTTCGGCACCGTCTGGGGCATCATCGATGCCTTCCAGGCCTTGTCGAGCGCAGGGTCGGCCAGTTTGCGAACGGTAGGCCCGGGCATTGCGGAAGCGCTGGTCGCGACGGCGTTGGGCCTGGCCGCGGCTGTCCCGGCGGCGATCTTCTACAACTGGTTTTCCAACCAGGTCCGGGAAATGGGCACGCGCCTGGAAGATTTCACGCTCGAGTTCATGAACTTCGCGGAACGCACCTACGAGAACCAATAGGGAGAACGGGCGGCAATGGCTTTCAACTTGGGCGGCAGCAACGGGCGCGGACGCCGCTACGGCGGTGGCACGCTATCGGAGATGAACGTCGTGCCGCTGGTGGACGTGGTGCTGGTGCTGCTGATCATCTTTATGATCACGGCGCAGGCGATGGAGTTTGGCCTGGAAATCGAAGTCCCCAAGGTGAAGCAGGAGAAGGCCAGCTCAGAGGATCTGCCGGTGGTCAGCGTCACGCGGTCAGGCGAAGTCTACCTGGCCGACAAGCCGGTGAACATCAATGAACTGGCCGACAAGGTGCGCGCGCAGTATGGGAAAAATGGCAAAGCGGTGTACGTCCGCGCCGACAAGGCGACGTCTTGGGATACAGCCGTGCAAGTGATCGACATACTGGGCCGGGCCAAGATTGACGTGCGCATTGTCACCACCACGCAGGAGGATACGCGCCGGCGGCGCTAACGCTTGGCCGTTCACCCTGCGATGACCCAACGCTTGGCACGTCCGCTGGGAAGCTCCATGTTGTTGCATGGAGTTGTCATTGGGCTGGCACTGGCGTGGTCCTGGTGGCAGGCGCGCGGGCGCGAACAGTGGGGAGACCCCAATGCGCAGGGCGGCGGCAGTGTGGCTGTACAAGCGGTCAGCCAGATCCCCCTGCCCTCACGGCCCGGCCCGGTGAACCCCGTGGCCAACGACACCGAATCGGAAACACCGACGCCCAAGCAGGAAAAGGCCACCGCCAAAAAGCAGGTGGATGACCCCGACGCCGTCTCGCTGAAAATGAAGCGCGAGAAGCGCAAGTTGACCGACGTGGCCGCCGCCACCCAGCGATTTAAGACCGAGGTGAAGTCGAATCAAGTAGCGTCCGACGTGGGCCAACGCGCGGTGTCACCCATGTTTGGCGTGCCCGGCGCGGGCGGCGTCGGCACCGGCGCCAATAGCGCGCTGGGCACACGCTTTGGCTGGTATGAGGCGTTGCTGCGGCAGCGCGTGGCGCAGAACTGGCGGACGCAAGAGATCCCGGCGCAGATCCGGACCTTGCCGGTGGCTGTGGTCACTTTCACCATCTACCGCGATGGCAGCGTGAAGGATGTGAAGGTGCTGAAATCGAGCGGCAACTATCAGCTTGATTCCACCTCCCAGCGGGCCATCTATGACTCCGCTCCGCTTCCACCTTTGCCTCCACAGTTTGAGCGGGACTCCGCGCGGATCGAATTCTGGTTTGAGCTAAAACGATGAACAAAACAATTCTTGCCCCATTCCTACTGTTGCTGGCGGCGTTCCAGGCGCCTTCGCAGCAGAGCGACATCCTGGTGAAGTTGACCGGCGGGCAGGTACCCGTCATTGCGATTACCGATATGCGCGGGTCCGGCGACGCGCAGACGCACATGGGCGTCTTCAACCGCACGCTATTTGACGAGATCGACAACTCCGGCATGCTGAAGATCGCCCCCAAAAGCATGTACCCGTTGAGCGTCCCCCAGCGCCCGCAGGATTTCGGCGCCCGCGGCGTGGTGATGGGCGATTGGGCCAAGCCGCCCGTCGCCGCCAACTATCTCGCCTTCGGCTACACCGCCATCCAGGACGGACGGCTGGTGCTGTTCGGGTTCCTGTTTGACGTTAAGCAGCCGGATGTGGCCAATGCGCAGGTGATCGGCAAGCTCTACTTTGGTGACCCCACGGCGGCCGGTGCGCGGCAAGTGGCGCAGGAGTTTGCGGCGGACATTCTGGCGCGCTTCGGCGTGAAGTCGCTGGCCGGATCAAAGATCTACTTCGTCCGGCAAATGGGCCGCGATTCCAAAGAGATCTGGCAGATGGACTACGATGGCTCCAACCAACGGCCGGTGACGCAGTACGGGCCGGGCTATACGTCCTTCATGCCGTCAGTGTCCAAGGACAACACCAAGCTGGCCTTTACACAGCTATCGCAAAAGAATCCGGCGGTGATCCTGCATTCACTGGAAACCAACCGCAAATTGCCCTTTGTCAATCCGCAAGCCAGCGTCAACGCGTCGCCGGATTTCACGCCGGATGGGCAGAACCTGATCTTTTCTTCGTCGCTCGGTGCCGGCTTTGCTAATCTTTTCATCGCCGGAATCGACGGCAGCGGCATCCGCCGCCTGACCAGCGTGCGCGCGGTGGAAACCGAACCCAAGGTGAACCCGAAAACGGGCGCCGAGGTCATTTTCACCTCCGGACGCTCTGGACCGCCGCAGCTGTACAAGATGTCGATCGACGGCACCGGGATTGAGCGGCTGACCTCCGGCGAGGGCGACGCCGTCAATCCCAGCTGGCATCCTGAGGGCCAATTGATCTCTTTTGCGTGGACCCGTGGATTTGAGCCGGGAAATTTCAATATATTTGTAATGGACGTGACGAAAAAAGCGTACATCCAGTTGACGCACGGCGTGGGCCGCAACGAAAATCCCACCTGGGCCCCGGATGGACGGCATTTGGTGTTCTGCTCCAACCGGAGCGGCTCGCCCCAGATTTACACAATGTTGGCCGACGGGACCCAAGTGAAGCGGCTCACGAGCGTTGGATCGAACACCATGCCCGTTTGGAGCAAGTAGCCAAAATGGAGTAAAGTAACGGTTTAGGCTATTGGTTGTTAGGATTACGTAGGGAGGCAGACTCGAAAACCATGACGAAACGAAACATTGGCGCCCTGATGCTGGCGCTCACCCTGGCAGTGGGTGTAACTGGTTGTAAGAAAAAGGCTCCGGCACCGCCACCGCCGCCCAAGCCGGTGGCTGTGGCCCCAGCGCCGCCGCCGCCGCGCCCGTCGATTACGTTTAGCGCGGAACCCACCACCGTGGAGCGCGGCCAGTGCGCGACGCTCCGTTGGAATGCGGCGAATGCGACCGAAGTAAACATCACGCCCGGCGTGGGCAAGGTAGCCGGCAGCGGTACGCAGCGCGTGTGCCCGACGGCCACCACCACCTATACGGCGAAGGCTGACGGCCCTGGTGGCAGCGATTCCGCCACCGCGACGGTGAACGTGACGGCTCCCCCGCCGCCGCCGCCCCCGCCGCCGCCGGTCGCCACGATCTCGTTGAGCGATCTGCTGGCGCAGCAGCTGCAGGACGCGCCGTTTGATTTCGACAAGAGCGAGATCCGCGAAGACGCGCGCAACATCCTCACCCGTGACTCGGAAGCGCTGAAGGGGATCTTCCGCGACAAGTACCCCAACGCCACCGTCAACGTGGAAGGCCATTGCGACGAGCGTGGCTCCGCCGAGTACAACCTGGGCCTGGGCGACCGTCGCGCGACGGCGGCCAAGGAGTTCCTGGTGCAGCTGGGTGTAGCAGGCGACAAGTTGAAGACGGTCAGCTTCGGCAAGGAACGGCCGACCTGCACCGAGGCCAACGAAGCGTGCTACCAGAAGAACCGCCGCGCTCACTTCTCCGCCGGCCAGTAGGCTGGCCCGAGAATGGCTGGCCAGTAGGCTTGGTTGAGAATGGCAGGCCTGCTGCCGTTGGGGCAACGGTTCCGTTAAAATCGAAGCAAGTGAGGAAGGGGCGGGCGCATCAAGCGCACCGCCCTTTCTTTTTGTCGGATCATAGTGAACGTGGCTATTTTGGGAGGCGAGACGATGATTGGTGCCAAGCGAATGGGACGGTTGATGCTGGTGATGGCGGTGGCTGTCACTCCCGCCCTCTGGGCACAGAAGCGCGACCAGCTGGTGGAGATGCAGCGCGACTTGGGCCTGCTGCAGGACCAGTTGAAGACCATGGAACGGACGCAGGCCGAACGCCTGGCGGCCATCGAGAAGCTGGTCACGCAAGCTATCGAGAACCAGGGCAAGATCGCCACCGTCGTGGGCGGTCTCGAAGCCGCCATGTCGGCCCAGCAGAAGGCCCTGATCGCCCCCGTGGCCACCATCGGCAGCAAAGTGGACGAGCTGTCCACCGAGATGGGCGGCTTCAAGGAAACGCTCCGCGAGGTGAATAGCCAGATGCGCAAGATCCAAGCGCAGATGGTGGACTTGAACAACGCCGTCAAGATCATGCAGGCGCCCCCGGCCGCGCCGCCGCAGGACCCCAATGCCCCGCCGCCCGGCATGACCTCCGAAGCGGTCTACCAGGAAGCGATGCGCGCCAAATCGAGCGGCCAGTTTGACCTGGCCGAACAGCGCTTCACCGAGTTCCTGCGCTTCTACGGCTCCACCGACCTGGCCCCCAACGCCAAGTTCTACGTGGGTGAACTGGCCTATCAGCGCGAGAAGTTTGAAGACGCCATAACGGCCTTCGACGCGGTGGTGGAGGGGTACCCGGAGAACAACAAGACGCTGGATGCGATGTACATGAAGGGCCTCGCGCTGGGCAAGCTGGACCAGCGGGCCGAAGCGGCCGCCCAGTTCCGCTCACTGGTGAAGAGGGCGCCCACCAGTGAGCAGGCGGCTAAAGCCAAGGATCAGGTCAAGCGGTTGACACCGGCCGCCGCGGCCCCGGCGCGGAAGAAGAAATGAGACTGCCCGCCGTCATCTTGCTGGCCACCACGTGCGCCACCGCCGGTGAATTCGCGCGCGAGCTGAAGGCGTATCGCGGCAAGACGCCGCAGATCGACGGCGTGCTGTCGAAGGGCGAATACAACGACGCCACCGCCTTCACCGGCGTGCTCGATTGGACCCCCCAGTTCTCGCGCACCACCGATCCCAAAGATCTCGCGCTAAAGGGCTGGGTGAAGCATGACGGCCAGCGCCTCTACTTCGCCTTTGAGATCACCGACGATGTGCTCTACGGCATCGACACGCCGCGCTGGCTGCCGGACAACAACCCCAAGGTGCATCAGCTCACGCGCGAAGGCTTCCCCTGGTTCGGCGATGAGATGGAGCTGCTGATCAACGCCACCAACAAGTGGACCGGAAAAGAAAACGCGGCGGGCAATGGGCAAAGCTGGCAGATGGTCTGCAACCTCACCAAGTCCCGCAAGGGCGGCGTGGGCGTGGGCGGCATTCTGGAAGGTGAACCCCGGTCGAACGAAGCGGCCTGGAACACCTATCAGAAATGGATTCTCGATGGCGCGATGGACTGCGCGGCCAAGCGCTCGGGCGACCCGCAGGCCAAGCCGCGCAAGTATGTCGTTGAATGGTCGGTCGCGTTTAACCCGTGCCTGGAAGTGGAGCCGGGCAAGTTTTATTCAACCACGCTCGGTGATCGCCAAATGGGCTTAAACATTGCTCTGGGCGATCTGGATGAGAAGACGCGGGTGAACGACAACCCCTACCACTTCAACCATGAAGATTGGTGGGCGGGCCACCCCGGCACGCGCACCAACCTGAGAGATTTCGGCACGCTCTGGATCATGACCGGACCCAAGAAATGAACCCTTCTCCTAAAGCTGTGAATGTCGCCGAGGCTGCGGAGCTGACACCACCGGAGCCGTTGCTCACCGCGGCCAAGCTGGAGCTGGCCGTGGCCGGACCGGCTTTGACCGACGACCATGTGCACGCAGCGGTGACGATGGCCTGCGAGCAAGGCATCCGCGCGGTGATCGTGCGGCCTTCTGATGTCGACCAGGCAGCGCGCGCGGCCTGGGGCACGACGCTGGTGGGCTCCTTTGTCGGGTTCCCGCATGGCTCCTCCACCACGGCCATCAAGGTCTATGAAGCGCGTGACGCCATCCGCCGCGGCGCACGGGAGATCCATGCCGTGCTGAACATCGGCAAGCTGAACTCGCGCCAGTTTCAGTACGTCGAAATGGAGCTGATCCAGCTGGCCCAGGTTTGCCACGAACACTCCACCCACTTGCGCGTGATCTTCGGCACCACATTGCTGAATGAGGAAGGCAAGCTGGTGGCTTCAAAGATCGCCAAGCGCAGCGAAGTGGATAGCGTGTTGCCCGCGCTGGGCCCGGTCCCGGTGGAGGATGAAGCGCTGATGTTGAAGAAGTGCCCGCCGCTGGTCCAGCTGGCTTTTTACCGCGATTCGCTGGATGGTGTGCTGGCGGCACTGGAGCAAGGCTGCGTCAGTGTGAGCGTTCCGCACCCCGCTGCGATCCTCGAAGCTTGGAAGCAACGCAACCTGCCTCCGGTTGCCCCATCTTAGGCATGCTACGCTAACCGACTGTAGCTGTCATGCCGTCGCGAGCCTCCCTTCCATCCATCTGTATCGCCCTGGGCTTCCCCACCACCGAGAAGTTACTGGAGCACGCCCACCGCGAGGTGGACGCTGGTGAACGCTTCCTCGAATTTCGTCTGGACTACCTGCCGCGGCCCATCGATGGCGTGGCGGTGATCCGCGAATTTCTCGCGGCGCATCCGGAAGCGGTGGTGCTGGCCACGTGCCGCCGCCACCAGAATCGCGGCCACTTCAATGGCTCGATTGATGAGCAGGTGAACATCTTGAGCCACGCCGTGGACGCCGGAGCGCGCGCGGTGGATCTCGAGATCGAGAGCGCAGAGTCGAGTCTGGCGCATCTGGAGGCGCTACGCTCCAAGTGCTTCTTCATCGTCAGCTATCACAACTTCGACGGCACGCCGCCGCTGGACCCGCTGGTGCGGCGCATGACCAAGGTGGGCGCCGACGCCTACAAAGTGGTCACCACCGCGCGCAAGCCGTCCGATCCGCAACGCGTGCTGGCGCTGGCCAAGGCCTACCCGAAGCTGAAGTTCATTTTGCTGGCCATGGGCGAAGTCGGCTTCCCGACGCGCGTTCTCTCGCCCGCAGCCGGCGGCCTCTATACGTACGCCGCGCCGCTAGCGGCTGAAGGTACCGCGCCCGGACAAGTGAGCGCGCGGCAACTGCGCAACCTCTATCGCATCGAGAAATTCACCAAAGCGGCGAAGGTGTTCGGCGTCATTGCCGACCCCGTGCGGCACAGCATCTCACCCGCCGTGCACAACCGCGCACTGCAGGCGCGGCGCATCGATGGCGTCTACCTGCCCTTTCTGGTGAAGCCGGTGCAGCTGCGGGATTTTCTGCTATTGGCGGACCGGCTGCCCATCAGCGGGGTCAGCGTCACCATTCCGCACAAGCAGAAGATCATCCGCTACCTGGACGTGGTGGAGCCTCTCGCGCGCCGCATCGGCGCCGTCAACACGGTCTGGCGCAAGGCCGGCAAATGGCGCGGCACCAACACGGATGCCGCGGGTGTCACCAAGCCGTTAGCCAAGCACCTGCGCCTGGGCAAGGCTCAGGTATTGGTGGTCGGCAACGGCGGAGCCGCCCGTGGGGCCGCGTTCGCCTTGGCCGATGCCGGAGCCACTCTGGCCTTGACCGGGCGCAATCCAGACCGCGTCCGGGCGCTGGCGAAGGCTTGTGGGGCAGAGCCCTTGCTGCGCGAGCAACTGCGGGCGAATGGCCGGAAGTTCGACGCCGTCGTGCACGCCACGCCGCTGGGCATGTTCCCGCATCCGGACGAGTGCTTCTTTGATGATGAGATCCCGGGGGAGCTGGTGTTCGACATGGTCTACAACCCCATGGAGACGCTGCTGCTGAAACGGGCCAAACAGCAAGGCTGCACCGTGATCCCCGGCATCCAGATGTTTGTCGAGCAGGCCGTGGCGCAGTTTGAGATCTTCACCGGTGAATCGGCCCCTCGTGCGGTGATGGAGAAGGCGGCCCTGGAGGCCCTGACGTGAGCCTGACCCGCCGCAACTTTCTGGCCGCCAGTAGCGCCACGGTAGCCTGGGCAGCGGCTCCCGCACCGGGCGATGTGTTCTTCGCCTCACTCACCGAACTCAGTGCCCGTCTGCGCAAGAAAGAGTTCTCTTGCGTCGAGCTCACGCGCGCCTTCGCCGACCGGCTGGAGCGTCTGGGTCCACGCTACAACGCCCTCGCGCTCAGCCTCCGCGCACCGGCACTGAAGCTGGCCAAGGATGTGGACGACGAGATCAAGTGGGACCGGCTCCGCAGCCCGCTGCAAGGCGTACCCTACGGGGCCAAGGATCTGTTCGCGGTGGAAAAGCGGGTGACCGCTTGGGGCGCCAAGCCCTTTGCCACCCAAGTGTTCGACTACGACGCGACCGTAATCCGGAAGCTAGCGAAGGCCAAGGCGCCATTGCTCGGCAAGCTGGCGATGGTGGAACTGGCGGGCGGGCCTAGCTATGGCGGGCCCTCGGCCTCTGTCACCGGGCCTTGCCTGAACCCCTGGGACGTCACGCGTTGGGCCGGCGGCTCCTCCAGTGGCTCTGGCGCGGCCGTGGCGGCCGGTCTGGTGCCTTGGGCGTTGGGTACCGAGACCTCGGGCTCGATTCTCACCCCCAGCGCCTTCTGCGGCGTCACGGGGCTCCGGCCCACCTATGGGTTGGTCAGCCGGTATGGCGCCATGGAGCTGTCGCATTCGCTCGACAAGATCGGGCCGATGTGCCGCACGGCGGAAGATTGTGGCCATGTGCTGGCCGTGATCGCGGGCGGCGACGACAACGACCCCTATTCGGCCGGTAAGAGCTTCTACTTCGCCCCTGAGTTCGTGCGGCCCTTAAAGGAGCTCCGCGTCGGCTTCGCCCCGGTCGACTTTGACGTGTGGGCCGATGAGGCCGCCCGGCCGGCCTTCCAGGCGGCGCTGGGTGTGTTCCGCCAGATGGGGGTCACGGTGGTCGAAAAGAAGCTGCCGGAGCTGCCCTACGGCCCCACGGTGCGGACGCTGATCATGGCCGAAGGGTCAACGGCCTTCCGCCCGCTGATTGAATCAGGCAAGGTGGACGAGCTGGCCGACAAAGTGCAGATCGAAGGTCTGAAGAACGGCCTGAAGGTGACGGCGGCCGATTATCTGAAGGCCAAAACCGCCCAGCGCGAGATCACCGGCGCGTTCGGCCAGCTGTTCAGCGATGTCGACGTGCTGATCGCCCCGGCGCGGCTCCGCGTGGCGGACGAAGCGTTGAAGCCGTTCGACAATACGCCCGCCCCTCCGCGTTCGCCTGATCGCGGCAACACAGCCCTGATCGGGGCCTCGAACGTCGCGGGCGTGCCAGCCTTGTCGCTGCCTTGCGGCCTGGTGGGCGGGCTCCCGGTCGGCATTCAGCTAGTGGGCCGACACTTCACCGAGAACACTCTGCTCGCCTTGGGCATGGAGTTCCAGCGCCGCACGGAGTGGCACAAGCAACACCCCGTGGTCAGCTAGCGGGATCGCACTTGAGAGGATCCACCCTGATCCCTGTCGTTGCCGTGCTGCTCACCGCCGCCATGGCGACTTGGTTTGATCTTCGGGAGCGGCGTATCCCCAACTGGCTCTGCGGTGCCGCGTTCCTCGCGGGCGTCGTCTGGCATTGGCGCGATGGGCTGGCTGGTGCCGGGTTGGCGGCGGCGATCTACGGCACCTTGTTCTTGCTGCGGGGGGTGGGCGCGGGGGACGTCAAGCTGATGATGGCCCTGGGCGCGCTGGCCGGGCCGATGCCGTGGCTAATAATCTTTACCTTTTCGGCTATCGCGGGCGGCGTGCATGCGATAGTGTTGATCATAAAGGGTGGTAAAACAGCCTTAAGACAGAAGAAGCCCCTGGCACCGGCGGTGCTGGCGGGTTGTTTGGCTTGGGCGATCCCACTGCTCAGCCGATGAGTATGGGCAAGGTGATGACACGGCAAAACCTCCGGGGCCGCGGAGTTCCTCTGATCGCCACGGGCCTCGCGCTGGTGGCTGCTGTTGGAATTGCGGCGGCCCTGTGGCTGAACAACCTGTATCAACCGCCCTCCGGCACACTACGGGTCGGCTACCACAACCGCCCGCCGCTCACCTACACGGGCGCCGACGGCTCTGCGGACGGCCCCACCGTGCGGGCCTTCCGGGATGCGGCCAAGACGCTGCGAATCCCGATTGTGTTTGTGGAAGTGGCGGGCGACCTGGAAGTGGCGCTCGAGACCGGAAAGATCGACCTGTTCCCCGCCGCCGCCCGCCTGCCCAGCCGCCTGGGGCGGATCTATATCAGCGAGCCCTGGTGGGAATCCGACTTCGCCCTGGTCCGGCTCCGTCAGGCCGTCGCTGAGGGGCGCCCGGTGCGGACCCTGGCCCACTTTGGTTTCCCAGTGGACAGCTTCTTTGCCGGAAAGCTTTTCCCCGCGGCCGCGAAACTGGTGCGCCCCCGCCGTGAAGTGGCGGTGCTGGAGGTCTGCCGGGGGTCGGCGGATGCGGTCCTGGTCGAGACCGGTGTCCTCGTAGACCTGCTCACCGTGCGGCCGCCGGGCTGTGAGACCGCTGAGTTCTCGTTGGTGGGACTCCCCGAAGCTTCAATGTGGGCCGGCGTCGCGTCCACCTTTGCCGCCCAGGAGCACGCCGACGCGATTCGGAGCGAGCTGGGCCGGATGGCCCGGGCCGGGAGGCTCTATCCGATCTACCGCAACTATCTGGGACCCATGGCGGCTAACTTCGACGAGCCCCTGAGCCTGTTTGAAGCGCACGCCGACGAGCGGGTGCTGCAGATTGCGGTGGCCCTGTTGTTGGCGCTGCTGGTGGTGTCGGTGGCCGCGTGGGCCGCGGCCTATCGCGAGAAGGTGCGCGCCGATGGCGCCAGCCGGGCCAAAAGCACTTTTCTAGCCACCATGAGCCACGAGATCCGGACCCCCATGAACGGCATCCTGGGCATGGTGTCGCTGATGCTGGATGGTCCGCTGGCGCCGGAACAGCACCGGCGGGCGGGCCTGGTGAAGCATTCCGGCGAACTGTTGCTGACCATTCTGAACGACATCCTCGATGCCTCCAAGATCGAAGCCGGCAAGCTACAGCTCACCAATGGGCCCTTCTCGCCGGCGACGGTGCTGGAAGAAGCGGTGGCACTGCTCGGCCCCGCCGCGCAAGCCAAGGGCCTTAAATTGGATTTGGCCATCGAGGGCTCGCCGGAGCTGTGGCTTTCCGGCGATGCCGTCCGTTTCCGGCAAGTGTTGGTGAACCTGATCAGCAACGCGATTAAGTTCACCGACCAGGGCGGGGTGATGATCTCGATGAAGCTCAGCTCTGTTGAGGCGGCGCACGTGCGCTGTGAGGTCCGGGTTCAGGACACTGGCATCGGCATCCCGTCGGCCGCCATCCCCAAGCTGTTCCACCGCTTCGCTCAGGTGGAAGACGAGCAGACGCGCCAGCGCGGAGGCACCGGCCTGGGCTTGGCCATCTCCAAGCAGCTCATCAACCTGATGGGCGGTGAGATCGGCGTCGAATCGCAAACCGGTGGCGGCACCACGTTCTGGTTCCATGTCAGCCTGCCCGCCGCGGAAAGGCCGCCCGACGCGGTGCCGCTCGCGAGCAACCCGGCGCCGCCCACACAGTTCCCCGGCCTGCGCGTGCTGCTGGCGGAAGACAATCCGGTCAACCAGAAGGTAGCGCTCGGCCTGTTGCGACAGCTGGGCTGCCAAGTGGAAGTCGCCAGCAATGGGGTGGAGGCGGTCCAGATGGTCCGCCAGAACGCCTACAGCCTGGTGCTGATGGATTGCCGGATGCCGGAGATGGACGGCCTGGAGGCGACGCGCCAGATCCGCGAGTTCGCCCAGAAGTTGCGCGTCGTGGCCCTTACCGCCAATGCCATGCCGGAAGACCGCCGGGCCTGCTTTGAGGCGGGCATGAATGGCTTTCTGGCCAAGCCGATCGACCGCCAGGCGCTCAGCGAAGTGCTGCGCGAGGCCGCCAAATAGCTGGCGAGCCTTTACTCGACAATCACCATTTCGTCCGAATCGAGGTAGCCCAAACGAGCCGCGATAAAGCGGACTGTTCCGAACTCGGGCACACTCACGGGCTTACCCGAGTACAGCCGCCAGTAGGGCTTGGCACCGGCATCGAACGTGTAGGCAATGGAGGAGCCCGGCGTCGCGCAGACCGCGGTCACGGCGTCCCCGGCGGAACTCAGCTCCGGCGTTGCCGTCTTCTGCCATTTGCCGCCAGGCCGCATCCGTTCGGTCAACTCCGCTTCCGGCACCTGACCCAGATCCTTGGTGTCGCGCATGAACTTCTCGTGGACGGCGCGCATCTTCAAAAGCAGGGGCCGCAACTTGGGGTCCGCCGCCAGATTGCGGATCTCGTGCGGGTCCGCCACCGAATCATAGAGCTCTTCCACCGGCTTCTCCGCGGCAAAAAAAGGCTTCATCGCCTCCGGCATCGGCGGCGCCCCGGCATGGGGACCATTGCCCAGCGCTTCTTTGTAGACCCGCCGCATCTCCTGCATGGTGGGCATCTCATCCATGTAGGCGTTGTATTGCACGTAGGGCCGGCCGGGGAAGTAGTTGCGGATATAGCGATAGCGATGGTCGCGCACGGAGCGCATCATGTCGTAGGCTTCATCCATCCGGTCCCGCGCCATAAAGACGTAGCTGCGCGGGGCGGCCTTCTGCTCACCCAAGAAGGCCTGCGCCTGCATGTGCTTGGGGATCGGCACCCCCGCCAGTGAGAGCGTCGTCGGCCCCAGGTCCATCAAGCTGACCAGATCATCATTCACGGACCCGGGCTTCAACGCGCCCGGCCAGCGGATGATCAATGGCACGCGCGTGCCGGAATCGTAGGGCCAACGTTTGCCGCGCGGCATGCCCCAGCCGTGGTCGCCCCAATGCATCACGACGGTCGAGTCCCGCAGCCCGTCCTGCTCCAGTTCTTTCAACTTCTCCGCCACCTGCAGGTCCATCGCGGAGACGACGTCGTAGTAGCTGGCGACATCGCGCCGCACGATGGGCGTATCCGGGTAGTAGGGCGGCAGCGGTGCCTTCTGCGGGTCATGCAGCGCCGGCAGGCGCGCCACCAGCCGCTTGGTCTCCTCACTGCGGAGATTCCGGATCTGCGATTCATGCGAGCTGATGAAGTTGAAGACGCTAAAAAATGGCTGCCCGGGGTCGGGCCGGTTCCGCCAGTGGGCGCTCCCGGAGCTATCATCCCAAGCCGTCAACGGAGCCGCCGAGGGGCCATTGAAGTTGTAGTCGGTCTTCGAGTTGTTGGTGCAATAGTACCCGGCCGCCCGCAGATACTCCGTGAAGCACTTCACCTCCGGCGGCGGCACCGCGCGGGAGCGCATGTGGTGGCTGCCGATCGTGGCCGGATACATGCCCGTGATGATCGACGACCGCGACGGCCCGCACACCGGGTAGACCGAATAGGCCTGGTTGTAGCGCTGCCCTTCGCTGGCCAACTGGTCGATGTTCGGCGTCCGCGCGTAGGTGTCGCCATAGCAGCCGTAGGTGGGCGAAGTGTCTTCACAGCTCAGCCACAGGATGTTTAGCGGACGCTTGGACTGGGCGCGAAGCAACGCGGGTGCGGCCAGCCCGGCGGCGAATTCTCGGCGGGTCATCCGGCGATTGTATCGAATGGCGCCGCGGCGTTACTCCTCGGCCGGCTCTTCCAGCTCGAGACTTTCCAGCTCCTCGGCCCGGGGCGTGTAGCTTTTCAGCACCTTGATGGCGGTGGAGGTGCCAAAGCCCGCGGTCCGCAGGCGGCGGTAGGCCTGGGCGGCGTGTTTTTCCTCCGCCAGAAACACGGGTAGATCCTTGGTGCGGTACTTGCGTTCCAGATAAGCGCGCGCCTGGGCCATCTCATCCACGTCCGCAAACACTTCGGCCGCTTTCTGCTCCGCCAGCTCGCCAGAGACGCGGCGCTTGCGCAAATCCTGCAGAACGCGAAATTTGCCGAACCCTTCGTTGTCACGGCGCCCGGCCGCATAGCCCTCGGCGAAACGGGCATCATCGAGGAACTTGTAGTCCTTCAGACGCTCCATGACACCGTCGACGTGGACCGGATCTTCGGCTTTAGAGCGCAGCTTTTCCCGCACCTCGCCGGCCGAAAGTGCGCGCCCGCCCAGCAGCTTTAAGGCGTAGGTCCACAGCGCATCGGCATCCAGTTTCTTGGGTTGCTTTCTCAGCGCCATGACAACGAGTGTATGCTAGAGGCAGTAAAGAAGCCCAACCATGGAAGACTCAAACAAGCTACCCTATTTTTTCCTCGGCCTCGGCATTGGCGTCACGGCAGGTCTCCTGTTCGCACCCAAGTCCGGCGAGGAGACCCGTGGATTCCTGAAGTCGAAGGCGACTGAAAGCACCGATTACCTGCGCAAGCGCACCGAAGACATCACCAGCTCCGCCGCCGATCTGGTGGAACGCAGCAAGGAAGCGGTGCAGCGTCAACGTGAGCAGCTGGCCGCCGCCGTCGAAGCGGGCAAGAAGGCTTACCGCGATTCGGTTGTCACTGAGGGCTAATGAACGATCCGATAATGGCTTGGGCGGTTGTCGCCTTTGTCGGCCTGGCGGCCCTTTCGATGGTGGTGCAGGCCATCGCCACCATGAAGATCAAAACCATGGTGGGACAGCTGCAGCGGGACTTGGCCCCACTGCTTCCCCAGGCGGAAGCGACGATTGAATCCGCGCGGCTGGCCATCAATGACAGCCGCAACCAGATCAACGAGATCTCCGTGCGCAGCATCGCGGTCCTCGAGTCGGCTCAGCTACAGCTCAGCCGGGTGGAGGAAGTTGTGCTCGATGCCGCGGCGCGGGCCAAGCACCAGTTGGAACGGACCGAGATGGTGGTGGAAGATACCGTAACGCGGGTCCATGAGACCGTCGCCGCCGTGCAGGGCACCATCCTAAAGCCGATCCGCGAAGTCAATGGCTTGGCGGCAGGCATCCGGGCCGGAGTTTTGCACCTGATGAAGGGCAATCGTCCCAATGTGGCCCACGCCACGCAGGACGAAGAGATGTTCATCTAGTTTCGGCGGGCCGCTTTGGTCGACATTCACAGCCATATTCTGCCAGGGCTTGATGACGGGTCTCCTTCCATGGAGACAACGATCGAGATGTTGGCCCAGGCAGTGGCGGCTGGCACCACCGACATCGTCGCCACCCCGCACGCCAGCCCGACCTATACCTTTGATCCGGCGGCGGTGGCCGAGCGTCTGGCGGCCGCACGGGCGGCGGCCCCGGCCGGGATCACCATCCACCAAGGGGCGGACTTTCACATTGATTACGACCTGGTGCAGGACGCGCTGGCAAATCCACGCCGGTACTCCATCAATGCCGGCCCTTACCTGCTGATCGAACTGCCGGAACAGGTGCCGCTGCGGACGGTCCCCCAAGTGGTGGAGACTCTGATGCGGGCCGGCCTGATGCCGATCCTCACTCACCCGGAGCGCTATTTTCTGCTGCGCGGCAAAGTGGATGTGGTCAAGCAATGGGCCGCATCGGGCTGCCTGGTGCAGGTAACCGCGCAATCGTTGACCGGGATGTTTGGGTCCACCGCGCGAAAGATGTGCGAGGATCTGCTCGATGCCCGGGCGGTCCATTTTGTGGCGAGCGACGCCCATGACACCGAGAATCGCACCACGCGCCTGGACGCCGCGCAGGAGTGGTTGACCAGCCGCTATGGCGCCCAACGGGCCGAACAAGTGCTGGTCCTCAATCCCCGCGCCACCCTCACCGGCGCCCCCCTGCCATCGCTCTCCGAGCGGGGCTCCCGCGGAGGGTCCGAGCGGCAGCGGCCCCTGTGGAAATTCTGGTCCTAGTCTCGTAACATTCACAAGCCGTGCCGGTTGGTCCGATGAGGATTCCGTGCCGGTTGAGTCCATTAGCAACGCCATCGCCAGCAGCCTTCATCGTTTTACGCAGAACGCCCAGGCCGGACGGATGGCCCTGGTGTCGGTCTTTCAGTCGGATCCTGAAGGCTTCTTCGAGAATTGCTTACCCCTTTTGAAACAAGGCTTTGCGGATCGGCCCGGCAATAGCTTTCTGGTGGCGTTCCTGATGGCTAAGGACCTTTTGGTGAGGCCTTTGGTGGAACCGGGTCTGCTGACAGTGGAAGAAGCAGCGGAAGTGCTGAAAGTGGCCAAGGTCGCCGACCCCGCCTTCGACGTCACGTTGCTCCAAAAAGTAAGCGAGATGCATTCGCTGACCGCCTTCCTGCGCACGTTGGAAGTTTTGATGCTGGGCGCCCCCACCAGCCGCCTGGCCGCGATGTTGGCCCAGGTGATGCGCGACGGCGACCTCTACCTAAAGTCCAAGGCCGCCCTGTTGCTGGGCCGCTTGCACCAGAAGGCCGGCTGGGTGGAGCGGCAGTTGTCGCACTCCGATGCCCGCGTGCGAGCCAACGCGGTCGAATCGCTGTGGGGGGAGCGCTCCGCCGACGCCCAAAAAGTGTTCCGGGAGGCGCTGAAGGACGAGCATCAACGGACCGTGGGCAACGCTCTCGTGGGACTGTACCGGGCCGGTGATCCGGCCGCCATCGCCAGAAGTATCGAGATGGCGAAAGTGGAGCGTGGACCGTTCGTGGTGACGGCGCTGTGGGCCATGGGCTATCTGGGCGACCCGCGATTTCTCCCCTGGCTCACCGAAGCCATGGGCCGTCTGGAGGCCACCATCCGCCCCAGCGTCTTCCAGACCATCCGCCGCATCCGGCAGCAGCGCGACCTGTTTGCTAGCTACGGTGCGCTCAACCTCCACCTGGCCAGCGCCAATCAGTTGCCGACTGGTGAGCGGCGGGTCCGCTTTTCGGTGGTGGACGCCAAGCGAGCCGCCGTGTTGACCGACGACCATCTGGTGGCCACCAACGTCGCCGTGTACGAAGACGGCGAATGTGAGTTGGACTACAGCGTGACGGCCCTGGATGTGCCGGAGATTCTTTCGATCGCCATCGCACTGCCCTTTCGCAGCGCGGGCGATCCGGTACAGCTGGGCGTCACCGCCGCCGCCCCGGCCTGCGTACCGCTGAAGCGCCCCCGGGATCAGTGGGCCGTGCTGCGATACCTGAACAACGGACCGGCTGACAGCGCCAAGGCGCTGAAGGTGCCCGTAGGCCAATTGACCGACAACCAGGATGACGTCGCGGCCCTCTTCATTGAGCCGGGAAACACCGCCCAGGCAGCGCCCAACCTCGATGGCGCGCTGTGCCGTCTGATGAAAGTGCTGGCCGAGGCGCCCGGGTCGCGCCATCTCATTCTGGTGGCCGACTCTCCGGAATCCATCGCCATCATCAATGTCGCCAACCAGGCGCGCGCGGCCGAGCAATCGCAGATCCGCATTCATACGGTGACGCCGGAGCTTTCTGCCTCCGAAGCGGGCGCCGTGCTCAATTTTGAGAAACTCGCCCGCCAAACCGGCGGCATGGCCCGCCGTCTGGCCGACCCCAACCTGGTCTCGATGCCGCTGCAAGCGATCTTGAGCACGGCACTTAGCTCCTTTGAGCTCAGCTATGTGAAAGAAGATTCGGGCGGCGGTTTCCCGGAACTGAAAATGCAGATCTACTGCAGCTCCGGCTTCGGCGAAGCCATCACCTTCCTCATCGAAAGCGCCCAGGAAGACCAAGCTGGCTAGCCTCGCAGGCGGAACTGCCGCTCCATGTTCCAGCCGCCGTCGCCGCCATTGCTGGGGTGAAAGTGCGGTCGCGATTCGCTGAGTCAACTAAGATAGCCGCATGGACCTCGTGATCAACGCGGTGCGCCACTCTATCCGGAGTGCGGAAGAGCGTCCGCTCCTCTACGTCCTGCGCGATGAGCTCGGCCTGACCGGCACCAAGTACGGTTGTGGCGAAGGGCAATGCGGCGCCTGCACCGTGCTGGTGGATGGCGCCCCGGTGCGGTCCTGCCTGACGCCGGTGAAGGCCGTGCAGGGCAAGCAGATCACCACCATTGAGGCCCTGGAACGCGACGGCCGCCTCCACCCGGTGCAACAAGCCTTTATCGACAAAGATGCGCTGCAGTGCGGGTTCTGCACGGCGGGCATGATCATGAGCGCCGCCGGCCTCTTGAAACAAAACCCCGACCCCACTCCGGCACAGATCAAGTCCGCCCTCCAGGGCAACATCTGCCGGTGCGGCACCTATCCTCGTATTGTCGAAGCGGTAAGACTGGCGGCCAAACATGCCTGATGAACAGCTCGAGATTGAACGCTACGAACTCCGGGCGGGTCCGGCGTATCTGTTCGCGCCCGGGCGCCGCGACTTCTTCAAGATCTTGGGGGGCGGCCTGGTGGTGATCCTGACGCAGGCCCAGGCTCAAGATCGGGAGAATCCGGAACTCGCCGCCTGGCTCCACATCGCTGAATCGGGCGCCATCACGGTCTACACGGGCAAAGTGGAGTTCGGCCAGAACATCCGCACTTCGCTCGCCCAAGCCGTGGGCGAAGAGCTGCACACCAGCCCCGCCGCCTTTTCGCTGGTCATGGGCGATACCCGGCTTACCCCCTACGATATGGGGACCTTCGGCAGCCGCACCACGCCCATCATGGCGCCCCAACTGCGCAAAGCCGCGGCCGTGGCGCGGCAGATGTTGACGGAACTGGCGGCGCAACGATGGCAGGCCGATGCCGCGGCCTTGGTGGTTGCCGAAGGTCGCGTCAACCATCCCGCTTCCGGCGCCTCGCTTTCTTTTGGTGAGCTCACCAAAGGGCAGAAGCTGACGCGCACCATCCGCGCCGATGTTGCAGTGACCCCGGCGGCGGAGTGGAAGATCGCCGGTCACGATCTGGGCAAGGTGAATGCGCGCGCCATCGTCACGGGTCAGGAGAAGTACACCTCTGATCTGAACGTGGCCGGCCTGCTCCACGGCCGCATTGTGCGGCCCTCGGCGTTCAAGGCTCAACTAGTCTCCGCGGATTTGAAGCCGGCGCAGCAGATGCCGGGTGTGCTGGCCGTCCGGGATGGCGAATTTGTCGGTGTGGTCGCGGACGACCCCGCCAAGCTGGCCGCCGCGGCGGCAGCCGTCAAGACAGAATGGAAAGTCCCGCCGCAAACCAACTCCCGCGAGATTTTTTCCTGGCTGAAGACGCACCCTGCTTCCGCTGCACTGCCGCCGGTGGTGGCCGAAGTCCAGGTGGAAGCCTCTTATATGGCCGCCTATATCGCCCACACTCCCCTTGAGCCACGGTGCGCGGTGGCTCACTGGGAAGGCGATCAACTCACGGTCTCTACCGGCACCCAGGTTCCTTTTGGCGTACAGACGGAATTGGCCGAAGCGTTCGGCTTGCCGAAGGAGAAGGTCCGGGTGATCGTGCCGCCCACGGGCTCCGGCTACGGCGGCAAACATTCCGGCGAATGCGCCGTCGAAGCGGCTCGACTGGCGAAGGCGGCGGGGAAGCCGGTAAAGCTCCAATGGACCCGGGAAGAGGAGTTCACCTGGGCCTACTTCCGCCCGGCCGCCGTGATCGACGTCCGCAGCGGCGCCCAAAAGGATGGCGTGATTACGGCGTGGCAGTTCCACAACTACAACTCCGGCCGGGCCGCGCTCCGCAGTCCGTACAACATTCCGAATCAAGTGGCCGAATTTCACGAGGTGGATTCCCCGTTGCGTCAGGGATCGTATCGCGGGCTGGCGGCCACGGCCAATCACTTTGCCCGCGAGTCGCACATGGACGAGCTCGCCCACGCCCTGGGCCTGGAGCCCGCGGCCTTCCGCCTGAAGAACGCCACCGATCCGCGCCTGCAAGCCGTCATCAACGCGGCCACCGAACGTTTCCGCTGGGGCCGGGCCAAGCAGCGCCCCGGCCAGGGCTTCGGCATGATGGCCGGCTTTGATAAGGGCGGGTACGTCTCAGCCTGCGTCGAGGTGACGGTGGCGAACGGCCGCGTGCGGATTGATCGCATCGTCCAGTCGTTTGAATGCGGCGCTATCGTGAATCCCGATCAGTTGAAGAACCAGGTGGTGGGCGGCACGATCATGGGCATTGGCGGAGCGTTGTTTGAGTCCATCGATTTCGCCGGCGGGCGCATCCTCAACCCGCGCCTCTCCAAGTACCGCGTGCCGCGCTTCAGTGATGTGCCCGAGATCGACGTCGTTTTAGTGAATCGCCCGGATCTGCCGTCTGCCGGGGCCGGGGAGACACCCATTGTCGCCGTCGCTCCGGCGGTGGCCAACGCGATTTTCGACGCCACCGGGAAGCGGCTGCGCTCGTTGCCGCTCAAGTTGGCCTGAGGGCGGGCGCGAGGTGACAATTTTCCGTCACTTGAAAAAATGCTGTCGGTTCGCTCTAAAGTGCGCTTACTGAGTAGCCGATGAAACTGGAAATGAGCGAACAGCGCGTAAACCCCAGAATGTTGTGTGCTGATTTAGTGCCACTGGAATGGACCGATCCGGTTGGCCGGACCCGCCGGACCATGGCGAACCTCGAAGACATCTCGCTGTCAGGCGCCTGCCTGCAGATTGAACAGCAAATCACGCCCGGTACCAAAGTGCGGTTTACGGTCACCAAGGGCACGTTGAGTGGCGAAGTCCGCTACTGCACGTTCCGCGAAATCGGCTATTTCGTGGGCATTCAGTTCGACCCGGGTGTCCGCTGGACCTCCCGGATGTTCCGCCCCATGCATTTGCTGGACCCGCGCAGCTTGGCCGATCGCGCCAGCGAACGCCTGGGCGTCCACTAAAGCTGTTGAACACCGCCCGGCGCTCCCCCACCGGGAGCCCGGGCATTTCCGCGTCTGCTCGGGCCTCAAGCCGCCTGGGGCAAACTGGCCAACTCGTGCAGAGAATCGGCCATCGCTCGGATCTTCTCCGTCCAATCCAGCTCCGCCAGCCAATACCGGGGAATCCCCTCTTCGCCAAAGTGCGCCCCGGCGATCTGGCCGCAGATGGCGGCCGTCGTATCGGTATCGTGGCCCAGGTTGGCCGCTTTGCGAACGCAGTCGGCAAAGTCCGTCCCCCGGTCAAAAGCCCAGAGAGCCGCTTCTAGCGATTCGATGATGTAGCCGGTGCCCTGGATCTGCGGCGGCTCCTTGCGCCAGTAAGACCCGGCCGCCACTTCCGCCACCTTTTCGCACAGCGGCGCAAACGGCCACGGCTTGGGTGCCAGGAGGCTTTCCTTCCCCTCGCCGTGCAGCGCCCGCGTCAGCAGCCAGGCATAGAAGCGGCAGGCGTCGAGACACTCGATGGTGCCGTGGGTGGTTCGAGCGCTCAAAGCTGCTTTCTCCACCGCCTCGGCCGGCGCTTCGCAGTAAAACATCGCCACCGGAGCCAGCCGCATCAGGCAGCCATTGCCGGCCGTACCCGGCGAATCCGGTCCAGCGTACGGCTCACCGGTGCGGGCAAACTGGTCGAGCGAGGCCTGCGTGGTGGAGCCGATATCGAAACACTGGCCATGGCTGGACAAATAGCCATCCTGATACCAGCGCGTGTATCGTTCCATTTGGTCCCGCGGATCGAAACCCCGGCACTCAATCAGACTATCGGCCAGGCAGAGCGCCATGGAGGTGTCATCGGTCCACTGCCCCGGCCGGACGCCAAACGCGCCGCCGCCGCGGAAATCGGTGACCGGATGGAAGTGATCCGGCCGCATAAACTCAATGGGTGCCCCCAGAGCGTCTCCGCAGGCGAGCCCTAGCAGGCTGCCCCGGAATCGTGATCGTCGGTCAATGTTCATGGCGCGGCTCGCGGTCATCGAGCCTTCTCTTTCCTTACCAGCCCCGGTTGGGGCGGTACTTCCTATCATATGAACTTGTAGGTGCCCGGTACCGGCAGGGGCGGCACCTCCACCTTGGCATCGTAACTGTGCTGCTTCGGCATCAGGTCCAGTTTGGAGTTCATGATCATGTCCCAAGTGATCTCCAGCCCCGAATAGGCGCTCTCCCGCGCCATGATGCAGGTCATCGTGCTTTCCGCGACGGTCATCGCGTGATTGATGTAGGGCCCGTCCCCCCGAATCGATTTCACCATCGCCGTATGCTCGGTGACGTAGGGGTTCTCGCCCTTGCCGCCCAGGTCGCGCGCGTTGGAGCTTTTCTTTGAGCCCACCACCAGCTCACTGATATTCGAATAGAGCCCCCGCGGAAACTGGCGGCAGTAGCTCGATAGGCGTACGCCGTTGGGGTACTCAAAGTCGGAGGCGATGTGGTCATAGATGTTGCCGTAGAGCTCTTCCTTCGGCCGCCAGACGGCGCCGCCGGTGGCATTCACCTTGATCGGGTGCGTCCCCATCACCCAGTTGGCCACATCGATGTTGTGCAGATGCTGCTCCACAATCTGATCACCCGAGATCCAGACAAAGCTGTACCAGTTGCGGTGCTGCCAGGTCATGTCGGCCCACTTGGGGTCCCGCCCCTTTTGCTGGATCACCGGCGTTCCTACCCAATACGCGTAAAGCGCTCGGATATCGCCGATCTCCCCCTGGCGAATTTTCTCCACCGTCTCGACATACTCCCGCTGGTGACGCCGCTGGGCGCCGGACATGACGGTGAGCTTTTTCTCCTCGGACTTCTTCGCCGCCGCCATAAAGCGCCGCACGCCCACCGGATCGGTCCCAAAAGGCTTTTCGCAAAAGACGTGCTTGCCCGCTTCCACCGCCGCCTCGAAATGCATCGGCCGCCAGCCGGGCGGCGTGCAGAGCATCACGATGTCGACGCCGGAGTTGATCACCTTCTGGTAGGCATCAAAGCCGGTGAAGCGCTTGTCGGGGTCTACCTTCAAGCGGTCCTGGATGCGAGGGTGGCGCTGGGCATCTTTCAGCCACGCCAGATTCTGCTCCAGCTTGTCCTCGAACAGGTCACCCATGCTGACCAGTTCCACATTCTCGCTGCCGGTCATCAGATCGACGACGGCCTGCCGCCCGCGTCCGCCGGCACCCACCAGCCCGGCCGTCAACTTCTCGTTGCCCGCACCGCGCACCAGTTCCGGCTTCAAAATGGTGAAGGCCGTCGCAGCTCCTGTTAACAACTGTCTTCTTGAGGGACCGTAATCGCTCATCGTGCCAGCATCATACATTAAAGAGATGGTGATCACGAACTGTGGCCGCACGCGGGAATGGCCCGGGCCGCACAAATCTTGATCGCCCAGTAAGGCACCAATGAACCCCAACGACTTCCGGCGCCACGGCCACGAGATGGTGGAGTGGATCGCCAACTATCTGGAAACCGTCCGCGACCGCCGCGTCCTGCCCGACGTCAAGCCCGGCGAAGTGTTCGACCGCCTGCCTGCGCACGCCCCCGACACGGCGGAGCCGTTCGAGCAGATCATGCAAGACTTCGAGTCGCAGATCCTCTCGGGCTCAACGCTGTGGAACCATCCGCGCTTCTTCAGCTACTTTGCGATCTCGTCCCCGCCGCCCTCGATTCTGGCCGAGTTCCTCGCCGCGGCCATCAACCAGAACGGCATCCTGTGGAAGTCTGGCCCCGCGCTCACCGAACTGGAGCAAGTGACGCTCGGCTGGTTGCGCGAGTGGCTGGGCCTGCCGCCTGAGTACTTCGGCATCATCTACGACACGGCCTCTGTTTCGACCCTGCATGCCTTGATCGCCGCCCGGCAGTTCGTCGTGCCCGATACCCGCCACCACGGCGCCCGGCACGACCTGGTGGTCTACACCAGCGACCAGGCGCACTCCTCCATCGAGAAAGGCGCCCTCGCGCTCGGCTTCGGCGAGGATAACGTCCGCAAGATCTCGACCGACGAGAATTTCGCCCTCCGCCTCGATCTGCTGGAAGCGGCCATCCAGAAGGACCTCACCGAAGGCCGCGTGCCCTGCTGTGTCGTGGCCTGCGTCGGTGCCACCCCCACCGCCTCCGTGGACCCGATCGCCCAAGTGATCACCCTCGCCCGCCACTACGGCATGTGGATCCACGTCGATGCCGCCTACGCCGGCCCAGCCGCCATGCTGCCCGAATGCGCGCCTCACTTCGCTGGCTGGGATCACGCCGATTCGATCGTCATCAATCCCCACAAGTGGATGCTCACCACGGTGGATGTCAGCGTACTGTACCTGCGCCACAAAGAAGCGCTCAGCGACGCCATCGGCCTGACGCCCGAGTACCTGCGCACCGCAGCGGACCCGCGCATGCTGAACTACATGGACTACTCCGTCGCCCTCGGCCGCCGGTTCCGGGCGCTGAAGCTGTGGTTCGTGATGCGCAGCTACGGCCGTGAAGGGATAGCGGAGATGATCCGCCGCCACAACGCCGATGCGCAATGGCTGCGGCAGCAGATTGAGGCGGACCCTCGGTTTGAGATCTCCGCACCCACCCACTTCTCGCTGGTCTGCTTCCGGCTGAAGGCGGCGAATGAAGTGAATCAGCAGTTGCTCGATGCGCTCAACCAGTCCGGCTTTGCCTTCATCGCCCACACGGTGCAGAATGGCCAGTACGTGCTCCGCTTCGCCATCGGCAACTACATGACCACCCGCGACGACATCGCCCAAACGTGGGCCCGCATCCAGGAGCTGGCCGCCGGCCTGGTATGACCTCCCCGCGCCTGGAAATCAGCCTGTGCGGCATCGCGATGAAGAATCCGGTGATGGCCGCCTCCGGCACCTATGGCTACGGCGTCGAGTTTGAATCCGTCGCCGACCTGAACGCGCTGGGCGCCCTCGTCACCAAAGGCCTGTCACGCGAGCCCATCAAAGGCAACCCCGCGCCGCGCCTCTGGGAGACCGAAGCCGGCATGATGAACTCGGTCGGCCTGCAGAACGTGGGCGTTCGCGCCTTTGTGGCGGACAAGCTGCCGCACCTGAAGCAGTGGCAAACACCGGTGATCGCCAACGTCTTCGGCTACGCGCTTGATGACTATCTCGAAGTGGTCCGCGTCTTGAATGACGCCGATGGCTTGGCCGCCTACGAAATCAACGCCAGCTGCCCCAACACCAAACACGGCGGCATGGTCTTTTCCGCCGACCCCGTGGAGCTGGCGGGCCTGGTGACCGCGGTCAAGGCGATCGCCAAGCGGCCCATTCTGATTAAGCTCTCGCCCAACGTCACGTCCATCCCCGTGATCGCCCGAGCGGCGGAAGAGGCGGGGGCGGATGCGCTGTCGCTAGTAAACACCTTTGTGGCCCTCGCCATCGACCTCGACACCCGGCAGCCGCGCCTAGGGGCGGGCACCGGAGGCCTCTCCGGCCCCGCCATCAAGCCGATCGCCCTGCGAATGGTCTGGGAGGCCTTCCGGTCCGTCAAGATCCCGGTAGTCGGCCTAGGCGGCATCGCCAGCGGCACCGACGCCGCCGAGTTTCTGGTGGCCGGCGCCACCGCCGTCGAAGTCGGCACCGCCAGCTTCTGGGACCCCGGCGCCCCCCAGCGGATCGCCCAGGAGTTAGACCGTTGGTTAGCCGCCCAAAAGACCACCGTCAGCGCCACCACAGGTACACTGAAATTTCCAACGCGCTAACCCCATGCCCAAAACCATCATCGCCACCCCCAACGCCCCGCAAGCCATCGGCCCCTACTCGCAAGCCGTGGTCCACAACGGCTTAGTGTTCGTCAGCGGCCAGATCCCGATCGACCCCAAAAGCAACATCATCCCCGCCGGCCTCACCATCGAGCAGCAAACCCGCCGCGTGCTCGACAACCTGAAAGCCGTCCTCGAAGCCGCCGGCTCCTCGCTCGACCAAGTCCTCAAAACCACCATCTACCTAAAAGACATGGGCACGTTCAACGACGTAAATATGATCTACGGCCAATACTTCACCTCGAACTGGCCCGCCCGCGCGACCGTGGAAGTAGCTCGTCTGCCCAAGGATGTATTGGTCGAAATCGACGCCATCGCCGCCTGCCCGGCCCAATAGACCCAAGTGGGGCAGGGCCCGAGGTCCACCCTGGCCGGGGCCACACCGCTCTACATCATCACCACAACGGCCCCAGAACAAGCCATCGCCTCACGCCGAGCCGCGACAGAAATGGAGCGGAGTCTACCCCTTACGCAGTTTCTCTGAACCCCACCTTTCAGCCCCGCCTTCGCCCGACACGTCCCGGCTATCGTGCCCCTAGCCCGCCTGTGCTCAGCCGCGGACCAAGAGCTTGCGGTGCACGGCGAGATAAAAGGCAAAGGGTAGACTCCGCTCCATCCTGTCGCGGCTCAGCGTGAGGCAATTCATTGATTCGTGAGCATTTGCGGCCTTCTCACCACCTGCTGGCAGCCGCTAGCGTAGACCACTTGCCGCCACTGCGTCACGCTTTGGCGTCTTCGAGGTTTTCTCTTGTTTTCAACACTGTAGGCGCAGCAATCCGCCCTGCCGGAGCGTCGCCGTTAGAAACTTCTTCCGTGGCCCGGCGGTCGCTCAAGAGTCGTCCATCGGCCAGTGCCGCTCTCGACAGTTGCCCCAGAGGATACCTGAAATGTCTCACTTTGTCTCACTCCGTCCCGAAATCCCGGAAAAAAACGTGCTCGGGACCGCGCACCGGTCAGGAACTACTACTTCATCGGCGCCCCAGCGCCCATTACCCTGGTAATCTGAAGGCATGATCGTCCAATCGAAACTTACCGCGCAGGGCCAAATCTCGGTGCCCGCCGCCATCCGGCAGAGGTTGGGGATTGGGCCGGGGTCGGTGATTGAGTGGGAGGAGCGCGACGGCGAGATTGTTGTCCGGCGGGCGGGGCGGTTTAGCTCGCAGGATATTCACCAAGCTCTGTTTGGCGGGCAGCCTCCGCTGCCGCACTCGCTGGAGGAGCTGAAGGAAGGGATAGCTGAGGAGATCCGGCGGCGGCATGCGCGCGATTGACACCAATGTCCTGGTAAGGATTCTCACCGCCGACGATCCCGCCCAGTGCGCGGCGGCCCACGTTTTTGTTACGCCGGGAGCTTGGGTATCGGTGCTGGCACTGGCGGAAGCGATGTGGGTGCTCAGCAGTGTCTATGGCCAGCCATCGGCGCAGATCGCGAGAGCGGCCGAGATGTTGCTGGAACACGAATCGCTGGTGTTGCAATTTCCAGAAGCCGTGGCCGCGGCCGCCGAAACGCTGCGCCGCCGTCCTTCATTGGGCTTTTCCGATTGCCTGATGCTCCATCTGGCCCAGGCCGCCGGACATTCGCCGTTGGGGACCTTTGACCGCGCGCTCGCGAGCGAGCCCGGCGCGGTTCGGCTAGGCGGCTAAGCGGGGCTATTCGCCTTCCACCAGCAGCGCGCCCCAATTAAAGCCCGCGCCAAAAGCGGCAAAAACCACCGGCTCACCCGTGGCAAAGCCCACTTCGCGGGACCATTCGGTCGCCGCGATCAGCATGGAAGCGGACGAGGTGTTGCCGTAGCGGCGGATGTTCGAGTAGAACCGTTCGCTGCTGACGCCGATGGCCTGGGCTACGCGATCGATCAGATTCTGGTTGGCCTGGTGCATCAGGTAGACCTGCACGGTCTGCGCCAGCACCCCGGCTTGATCGAGCACGTACTGGATGGCGGAGGGAATCTTGCGCGATGCTTGCAGGATGACGCTGCGGCCGTTCATGGCCAGCGGACGGTCAAACTCGAGACGCAGATCTTCGGCGTAGCTGCCGTCACTTCCCAGCCAGGAATCGACAATGCGTGCTAGGCCTTTGTCGGCGGAGACGAGGCAGGCGCCTGCGCCATCGCCGAACAGGACCGCGACACCGCGCTCCATGGGCTCCGTCAGGACCACGCTCGACATCTTCTCGGCCCCGATAACCAGGATGTGGCCGAACTTCTCCGCCAACCGGCTGGCGATGGAGAGCCCAAACAGCGCTCCAGCACTGGCGAGCGGCAGATCGAGCGCGACGGCGTTCTTGCAGCCCAACGCCTGGGCCGCAGTGGTGGCCGGGCCTGGGAAGCGGCGTTCAGAGGAGCCACTGGCGACGATCACCATGCCGATGTCGGCCGGCGAGACGTCGCTGCGGGAGAGGCAATCTTCTGCCGCCCGCGTCGCCATCACGGCCACGGTCTCATCAGGGGCGGCGAAGCGCCGTTCCTCGATGCCCGATACGTTGCGGATCCAATCGTTGTCGGTACCCACCTTCTCGCCGATCTCCGCGTTGGTGACCACGCGGGAGGGGAGCCACATGCCGAATTCGCGCAAGAAGGCCATCAGCTAAGAGAGTCCAGGTAGGCTTCGATGCGTTCGATGGTGTCGAACTTCCGCGGGTTCAGGTCGGAGTCCGGAATGCGAATCGAGTATTCCTGCTCCAGCGCCGCGACCAGGTCGGGGAGCGCGAAGGAATCAAGCAGCCCGGAATCGAAAAGGCTTTCGTCCGGAGCCACGGTTACTTTCTTTTTCGAGACGGCTTCAATGAGCCGCTGGATGGTCGCCTGTTTGTCCATTTTGAGTCGGTTCGAACATTCGTTCGCGAATCTTGGCGAAACGAGCGTACTCGGTCAGGATATCGCGATGGACCACCTCGCCGAGCAACTGGTATCCGGAACCGGTGAAATGCACGTGGTCCGCCTGCGCAAATCCGGCCAGCACCCAGCGCTTCATCGCCCCTTCGCCACCCATCCGGCCGCGCCAATCCCAGAACGCGCACTTCATCTCCGCCGCCGCCGCACGCTACGCGGCCACGATCTCATCCATGCGCGGAAACGTGCTCCAGCCGCGGTTGCGGACGCGCGCCAGCCGGTCCGGAGGACCGATCACGAGGATGCTGGCGGCGGGCGCGGCGGCGCGAATATTCGCGAGCACTTGGCGGAAGGCGTCGCGATAGCTCTCTTCGGTCCATTCGCGATTGGAGGCTTCGTTGGTGCCGTAGGCCAGCACCACCAGCGCGGGGTCTCGCCGCGAAAGCTGGTTGGCCCAGAGTTGTTGTTCCCAGCGGCCAAACACGGAGATCTGCGCACCGTTGATGCCCAGCGTCTCATACGTGACGCCATGCCGGCGGTCCACGGACCAGCCAAAGACGCGCACCGGGCCGCTGTCCAGCGTTTCGAGTTCGATGTGCGGCGAGGTCGCCTCAAACCTGAAGTAGCCCGGCCCCTGGGGGCCGCTCGTGGAGAACGCCTCCACCGGCCGGCCCTCATCCAAGATCTGCACCCAGCCGCCGCCCGGTTGGCGCAGGAAGAAGACTTCCACCATCGGGAACTCCGTGCCCGGCGTCAGGTCGAGCGAAAGGATCTCACCTGGACGTGACGCTTCCACCGCGGCACCACCCAGGCCGTACACCGAATCACCGTCACGGCTCAGCAGGCCGTGCACCTGCCAGCCGTTGGTCATGGAGCTCCGCTGCCCCAGGCGGCGATAGCCGCGGAACGGCCGGCCAGGCAATGCGAAGCCGTCGCCGCCATCGCCAAAGCGGGCCTGGAAAAGATACCGCAAGCGTCCGGTCCACTCATCAGCGGCGGTGTGCGAGTCGCCATAGTGCAGGATATGTACCGGGTCCGCGGGGGCGTTGGGGGTGCTGTGTTCGGCACGAAAGAGCCGCTCAAAAAACGGGATCAGCGCAGCGGCGTTTTCGATTTGCGCGGGCTCATCGGGGTCCGTGCGCTCCTCGACATACTCGCGCGCGGCGGCCCGAGCTTTGGCGTTGACGACGGCCGCAGCTTTCTTCGCGGGCGCTTTGCTGGCCGTCTTGGCGCCGGCCTTCGCCTTCGGGGGAGCCTTCTTCGTAGCGGGCGGCGTAGCGGAGGAGGCCGTGTGAACGGCAACCCAGGCCAACCCGGCTCCGGCGATCAGATGAAGAAAGCGCACCGTCTCTATTGTTGCGCGGATGGCTGATCAGGTGTTCCAGCTGGCGACGAGTTAGAGGATGAGCGCGGCGTCCAGCTTTTCATCGGCTGGGTGCCGAGGATTTCTGAAGCACTGCACTAGACAGCGCCTTCGTCGTCCTCAGCCAGCGCTTCCACTTCGACCGGCTGGATACGTGGCGGCGGGGGCTCTAGTGGTTCTTCCGCTTCGGCGGCCATCTCAAAGATCATCTTCTTCAAGTCCTTCAAGCCCGAGCCGGCAACGGCGGAGATGCGGAGGAAGGGGTGGCCTTGGGCCGCTTCTTCCAAAGCTGCCACGACGTCCAGATCCTGCGCGGCGTCCATTTTGTTGGCGCAGACGATCTGCGGCTTGGCGGCCAGTTCAGAGCTGAAGCGCGCCAGCTCATCGAGGATGACTTTGTAGTCCTCCAGCGGATTGCGGCCGCTGGCGCCGGAGACGTCTACCAAGTGCACCAGGACGCGCGTGCGTTCGACGTGGCGCAGGAACTGGTGGCCCAGGCCGTGGCCTTCGCTGGCGCCTTCGATCAGGCCCGGGATGTCAGCGATCACCAGGGTCCGGGAGTCGGTCAAGTCTTCAAACGACATCACGCCCAGGTTGGGGGTGAGCGTGGTGAACGGGTAGTCCGCGATCTTGGGTTTGGCCGCTGAAAGGCGGGAGATCAGTGTGGACTTGCCCGCGTTCGGGAAGCCCACCAGGCCGACGTCGGCCAGCAGCTTCAGCTCCAGCCGGAGGTTGAACATGTCGCCCGGCTTGCCATCTTCATGCTCAGTGGGCGCTTGGTGGGTGGGCGTGGTGAAGCGAGCGTTCCCCCGGCCGCCGCGGCCGCCCTTGGCCACGATGAAGGTTTCGCCCTTGGTGACAAAGTCGTGCAGAACCTCTCCGGTGGCCTCATCGTAGACCACGGTGCCCACTGGCACCGGCAGCGTGATGCCCGCGCCATCGGCACCTTTGCGGTTGGAACCTTCACCGTGCCGGCCGCGTTCCGCTTTATGCTCCGGATTGAACCGGAAATGGAGCAAGGTGTTGTGGTGCGGGCTGGCCTTCAGCGTGATGTCGCCCCCGCGGCCGCCATCGCCACCCGACGGGCCACCACGCGGGACAAACTTCTCCCGGCGGAACGCCATGCAGCCGTTGCCGCCGTCGCCCGCTTTCACCATGATCTTTACTTCATCAATAAACATCGCGAACCCTTCAACCAACCCGGAAACCGCCCGCGGCGGTACGAATCAAGAAAAAAGGGCTGCCCTGGCGGCAGCCCTAACGAATGTCAACTGTGACTCTGACGGACAAAACTTGTGTCGAACCGCGCGCCAACCGGCGCCGCTAGTTCTGCAGAGCAATGATGGACACGAAACGCCCCGCGCGGCCACGGTCGCGGAAAGCAACCACGCCCGGGATCTTGGCGAACAACGTGTCATCCTTGCCGATACCCACATTTTCGCCGGGCTGCAGTGGCGTGCCACGCTGCCGGACGAGAATTGAACCACCCGTTACCACTTCGCCCGAGAACCGCTTCACACCCAAACGCTGCGAGTGCGACTCACGGCCATTTCGAGTACTGCCTGCGCCTTTTTTACTTGCCATGGAATCCTCTTCGAAAAAACTTGAGCGGCTGCTAGGAGGCCACTACGCGACGATGTCGCCAACCTTAACCGCGGTGAAATACTGGCGATGGCCGATGGTGCGCTTGTACTGCTTTTTGCGCTTGAACTTGAACACCAGGGTTTTCACGCCCCGGTCCTGCAGTTCGATCGTGCCCGTCACCTTTGCCCCGGCCACTTC
>JAPKYZ010000091.1 GCA_026394055.1 Acidobacteriota bacterium | reverse complement strand
TGCCCTGCGTTTGTTACCGATGTCTCCGGATCATTCTGTCACCCATGTCTCCGGTTTGGACCCGGCACTCCGCTCCATGGCTGTCGCGGCTCAGCGTGAAGCCACATAGCGGGCCCGTCCATTCGCCTAGCCCCGCAACGCTCCCAACTCAACCCCAGCAGCGCTGCCAACGCCTCCGCCGCTCCTTCGACAGTCTCCGTATTGAACTGGAAAACATACAGTTCCGCCGAAAATGGGAAAGCCGCAGCACTCAAAAATGAGTCCGATTTCGTTTTTGCCAGCGCTACCCCCAGATACGGGTATCAGCAAAAGCGAGTCCTACCCAACTGAGGACGTCCTAGCGGTCGCAACTGCCGTACCGAGCCCCGACCCGCAGGAGGGGCCTTCCGAACCAACAACCAACGCCCTCAAAACCCACCAGCCCCGCACGCTGAGCCGCGACAGGAATGGAGCGGAGTCTTCCAGCACCGCAACATCGCCCCTAGCCATCCGCCACAACTTCACCGTTAGACTGGAGACGTGAGATTTGCGGCTCTCTTCCTGGTGATGATGCTCCCGCTGGTGCTGCCCGCGGCAACGCCGCCCCTCACGCAGCAGTTGCGGGAAGTGGAGCTGGACCCGGACCAGTGTTATCGCGTACGCGACTTGCAGTTCTCACGCGAAGAAGCGCGGTTCTATCTCAATGAAGGCGTGCTCACGTTCCTGAAGCCCGTCCAGGGACGTATCCTCGGCGCAGTGTTTTCGGCCGAAGTGGAAGGAGGCGATGGGGAGCTGCTGCTGATTCCGCCCTCGCGCGCGGAGCGGCAATCGCTGGCCAATTTCACCAAGAGCCCGACGCTGAGCGAGCACTTCAAGACGGCGTTGTTCCTCTTCTCGGACAACGCGGGTGCGGAGCTGCTGGAAAGCCTGCGCCAGGCATCCGCGTCGCAGCCGCCGCGGGAAGAGGTGCTGCTGCTCACTACGCGTTGGACGCCGGTGATCCGCAACGTGCTGAGCAGCTTTGAACTGCGCCTAGCCAACGATCTGCTCTCCGGCGCGCCGCCTGCTGATGGCATCTTCTTTGCTGCGGTTTCGGGAAACCAGTTGGGTAACTTCGATGTCTATTTTGACCCGCGCGCCCGCCAGCAGCTGACCATCGGCCAGATCGCTTCCCGCGACAACCGCAGTTACTTCGATATCTGGACCCACTTTCCCAGCCGCAGCTTTCGTGACGGGCGGCGGCGGGCCCCGGCGCGGGAGTTCCAGATCACCGACACGCGTCTCGAGGCCCGGCTGGATGCGGGTCTTCATCTAACGGTGACCAGTGAGCTGAAGGTGACGCTGAGCCAACCGGCCAGCTCGCTGCCGTTTGAGATTTCACCCCGCATGAAGGTGACGCAGGCTACCGTCGATGGCGTCACCACGGAAGTGCTGCGGCGCGATGAACTGCGCTCCAACCTGTTGCGCGGCGATCAGAACGATTCGTTCCTGCTGGTGGCCCCGGCGCCGCTGGCCGCGGGCGAGCACACGGTGGTCATTCAGCATGAAGGCGACGTCATCTCCAGCGCGGGCAACAAGGTGTTCTTTGTCGGCGCGCGCGGCAACTGGTATCCGTCGCACGGGCTGCAGTTCTCGCTTTACGACATCACGTTCCGCTATCCGCGGCGGCTGAGCCTGGTGGCCTCCGGAGCGTTGGTGGACGAGAAGGTGGAGGGCGAAGAGAAGATCTCGCACCGGCGGTCGACCGTGCCGTTGCGGTTTGTCGGATTCAATCTGGGAGACTACGCCAAGGTGACCGCCAACCGGGGCGGCTATGAGGTGGTGGTCTACGCCAACCGCCAACTGGAACCCGCGCTGCAGCGGCCCGCCAATGCGCCAATGCCCATGCCCTCTTCCCCATTTCCGCCGCGCCGCCGCACGGATGCTCCGGCACCGCCATTGATGACGCCCAACCCGTTGGCGCGCATCGAACAGATCGCCTCCGACATGGCGCAGGATTATGAATGGCTTGCTCAGCGCCTGGGCCCGCCGCCGCTGCCTTCGCTGTCGGTTTCGCCTATCCCGGGCAACTTCGGCCAAGGCTTTCCGGGCTTGATCTATTTGTCGACGCTCGCCTATCTGGATACCCCGTCGCAGATGGGGCAGAGCCGGGAGGGGCTGCTCTACTTCGCGGAGCTGTTGGCCACGCATGAGACGGCCCACCAGTGGTGGGGCAACTCGGTGACGCCTGCGAGCTACGACGATGACTGGCTGCAGGAGTCGCTGGCCAACTATATGTCGCTGCTGGCGCTGGAGCGGCGGCGGGGCCCGAAGGCGCTGGACATGATTCTGGGTGAGTACCGTGGCCGCCTGGTCGCCAAAGATCCCGAAGGCCGCGAGATTGAATCGGCCGGTCCGCTGACGTTCGGCCTGCGGCTGAACTCGTCGCAGTTTCCGTTCTCCTGGCGCACCATCATCTATGACAAAGGCAGTTGGGTGATCCACATGTTGCGGCGGCGGTTGGGCGATGAACTGTTCTGGGCCTTGCTGACCGAGACGGCGCGGAAGTACCGTCTGCAGCCCCTGTCGACCACCGATTTCCGGGATCTGGCCGCCACGTTTCTGGCCAAGCAGCCCCCCCGCGACAGCTACCGCGCTATCGACCCGAAGCTCGAAAACTTCTTCGATACCTGGACCGCCGGGACGGGCATCCCCAACCTGAAGCTCAGCTGGACCACCAAGGGCGTGGCGCCCAAGATCACGCTCACCGCAACCGTCACCCAAACGGGCGTCCCGGACGACTTTACCGATGCTGTACCGGTAGAGATCCAGCTGGCCAAAGGCAAGCCGGTGACGCGGTGGGTGCGGGTAAGTAATGAACCGGCTACCCTCACCGTGGTGCTGCCGAGTCCCCCCACAAAAGTTGTGCTGGACCCGGCCGGAGCGACGTTAAAACGCTAAAGTTTTTTGAAGCGCGAAAGCTTCTCAAATGCGCTCATAGAGTAGATCGGGTGCTCCGATAACCCAGGTACACTGCCATGTTGATACCTACGTCTCCCCGCCGGCCGGCCGCGGGACTCACGGTCCGGCTAAACCGCGCCGTCACCACCGCTGCCGCGATCGTCATCAACAACTTAAGCTTCATGCTGTGGTTTGTCATCGCCTATTCTGCGGGTCACCGGACGCTGTTGCAGCTGCCACCGTCGCGGGTGAGCACGGAATACTGGGCCACGGCGGTGGCGGTGGTGGCGCTGTGGCTGGTCCAGGGGCTGGTGCTGACACGGTGGCGCTCGCTGGTGATGGTCAGTTTATCGCTGGCGGCTTTTGTGCCGCTGCGGGTGCTGCTGGGCGGCGCGTGGGAGGCGTATGCGTTCTACGTACCCTTCTCGATTGCCGGGTCCGTGTTTGCGCTCGCGTTTGGGCAGTTGGGCCGGTGGCTGCGCGCCCGGTTCCTGGCGCTTCGTCCTCCGATGCCGCCCGCGCTGCCCGCTTGATCGATTTGTGTTACTTTCCCTCGCCGCGCGCATCTATTGATCTAGTTGCAACGCACATGAGTCAACGATTTTTGCGCACCCTGCCGGCCTGGGCCGGTCTGTTGATGGCCTTGGGAGGACACACAATGGCGGCTGATTTTCCTGACCCCGCAGTCGATGCCAAACTGGCGGCGCAGCCCGGCAAAGCGACGGCGGTGCTGGCCGGGGGCTGCTTTTGGTGCACCGAAGCCGTGTTCGAGATCATGGAAGGCGTTGAAGACGTCATCTCCGGCTACTCCGGCGGCACGGCGGAGACCGCCAAGTACGACATCGTTTCCAGCGGCCGCACGGGCCACGCCGAGGCGATCCTGATCACCTACGACCCGTCGAAGGTCACCTACGGCCAAATCCTGAAGATCTTCTTCGCCGTCGCGCATGACCCGACCACCTTGAACCGCCAAGGCGCCGATGTCGGCCCGCAATATCGCAGCGCGATCTTTTATTCAAGCGATGAACAAAAGCGGATCGCCGAGGCCTACATCAAGCAGATCGATGCCGCCCACGTGCTGCCGAACCCAATCGTCACCCAACTGGGGCCGCTTGCGAAGTTCTACACTGCCGAGGGGTATCACCAAAACTACGCGGTCGGCAATCGCAACAACCCCTACATCGTGCACGTCAGCGACCCCAAAGTGGAAAAGCTGAAGAAGCAGTTTCCGGGGTGCGTGCGGAAGCGGAAGTAGGGGGAGTGCGCTTCTTTGGGTGATCCCTGGCATTTCTGCTCGAGATGTGGCTATCCTTAGCCTAGCTGATGATCGCTTGTGAGGCCCGATAGGTAGTGGTTCAACTGCTCGAACATGCGGATAGCGTGCGCAGGCGGGTAGCGCCCGCAATCGTGCAGTCACGCAAGTCAGCGTTAGGCCAATTCATGACGCCCGCACCCGTCGCGCGTTTCATGGCATCTTTATTTCCTCCCTCCTCTTTGGACGCGTGTCATTTGCTTGACGCCGGTGCTGGTGTCGGTGCCCTTTCCTGCGCATTCCTTGACAGGTGGGCAAGTGGCGATGAGTTTCGGTTTAAGGAGACTCAGGTCGAGGCCTACGAGATCGACGATGCTCTCCGCGGGCACCTAAAGGAGACTCTGGCGCGCTACGCTGAGAAGCTCCCGTTAGCCTGCCGGGTTAGTGCGGACGATTTCATCCGAGCTGCGGCGTTGCAGACGATGGGTTTGCGCAGATTTACCCATGCGATCCTGAATCCACCCTACAAGAAGATCAATAGTCTTTCCGATCACCGCTCTATTTTGCGGCAGGCTGGAATTGAAACAGTCAACCTCTATTCTGCGTTCGTGGCCCTGGCACTGGACTTGATGCAGGCCAATGGCCAGTTGGTAGCGATTATTCCGCGTAGCTTTTGCAATGGTCCCTACTACCGCCCGTTCCGCGAGTTCATCCTGCGCCGCTCCGCGTTGCGGCACATTCACTTGTTCACATCCAGAACGAAAGCGTTTCAAGATGATGGTGTTCTGCAGGAGAACGTGATCATTCGGCTCGAGCGCGGAGGCGTACAGGGAGCTGTAACGATCTCCAACTCTACTGACGACAGCTTTTCCGATCTGGAAACGCACGAACAACCATTTCAACGCATAGTTTTCCCGGATGATCCGGAATCGTTCATCCACGTGCCCACCGCCCCAGGTCACAATCTGATCGAGTTATCTGAGGGTGTACGGTCCACGCTCTCCGACGTCAAGATTGCCGTTTCGACTGGCCCCGTGGTGGACTTTCGACTACTTGACCACATTCAGGAAGGAATCGGGGAGGACAGCGTACCGTTGCTGTACCCCGCCCACTTTAGTGGTCAGAAGATTGAATGGCCCAAGGAAGGCGTTAAACGCGGGAATGCCATCAAGCGCAATGCCGAGACAGAGCGATGGCTGTACCCGAACGGCTTCTATACTGTGGTCCGGCGATTTTCCTCAAAAGAAGAGCGGCGCCGAATTGTGGCCAGCGTTGTCCGGCCCGATGCCTTTCGCAACGCGGAGATGCTCGGATTCGAAAACCATTTAAATGTCTTTCACCAGGGCAAGAAAGGTCTACCGGAGGAACTTGCGTACGGTCTCGCGGTTTTTCTGAATACGACTGCCGTCGATGATCACTTTCGACGCTTTAATGGCCATACTCAGGTCAACGCCACTGATCTTCGGCTGATAAAGTATCCGGACCGCACGACATTGACTGCCCTTGGAGCCTGGGCTCGCTCGCAGACCACGTGGACGCAGGCGATGATGGATGAGCAGACGCAGAGATTGACGGGATGAGTGGCCACCCGCATATCGCTAACGCACTCCGGATATTGGCTTCCCTTGGCTTGCCAAGGGCTCAACAGAATCAGCGATCAGCTCTTTGCTTGCTCTCACTCCTTGACCTTCGGCCCAAGCAAAAATGGGCGCAGGCCCGAAATCCGTTGATGGGCATCACGCCCATCATGGAGTGGGCTCGCGAGCACTATAAGAAAGATTATGCTCCGAATAGCCGGGAGACATTCCGACGCCAGACTATGCACCAATTTGTTGATGCTGGCATCGCGCTCTACAATCCGGACAACCCCAGTCGCCCGGTCAATAGCCCCGCCGCGGTTTATCAGGTAGCGCCTACAGTTCTCGGTTTGCTACGCCGTTTTGGAACCCCGAAATGGGAACAGAGCCTAAATGACTATCTCGGAAAAGCACGGACACTAGCGTCAACCTATGCTCACGAGCGGGAGCAGAACCTCGTTCCCATCAAGAGCGCATCTCATCAACTTCATCTCAGCCCCGGCAAGCACAGCGAACTGATCCAGGCGATCATCGAGAGCTTCGCCGCGCGTTTCGTTCCCGGCGGTGAGTTGGTCTACGCCGGTGACACTGGTGACAAGTGGGGCGTTTTCAATGCTGTGCGCCTCCATGGACTCGGTGTTGATGTGGACGCTCATGGAAAGATGCCTGATGTTGTCCTCTATTGCGGCAAGCGGAATTGGCTGGTTCTGGTAGAGGCGGTCACCAGCCATGGTCCCGTCGATGGAAAGCGCCACGGGGAGTTGGCCAAGCTCTTCGCTGGTTCAACGGCTGGCCTAGTGTATGTCACTGCATTTCCAAACCGTGCGCAAATGCGGCGTTATCTTCACGAGATCGCCTGGGAGACCGAGGTCTGGGTTGCTGACAGCCCCTCTCATCTCATCCATTTCAATGGCGAACGATTTCTGGGACCGTATCAATAGGTTCAATCGGTGTTGAACCCGACTTCACCAACAGCATTCTCCCCCGGACTGGTATCCTGACGGGTGCCCATGGAGGAACTCAGTCCTAGCTTTCAAACCTCTGTCCTGATCGTCAGCCGCAACCAGGTGGACGAACTGCGGCGGACGCTGGCTTCGCTATTGCCGGTGGCCGGTGGCAGCGCACCTGCGGTGGAAGTGCTGGTGGTGGACCTGGCGTCCTCTGATGGCAGCTCGCAGCTGGATAGTGAGTTTCCTTTCGCCAAGTTTCTCCGGAGCCCGCGCCATTTTGGCTGGGTGCGGGCGGTGAATTTGGGCTCTCGTACGGCGATCGGCGAGTTTCTGTGTCTGGCCATGCCGGGCGTGCAGTTTGCGCCGGAGACGTTGGCGGGGCTGGTGGCGCATCTTGAAGCGGACGCGCAGGCGTTAGCGGCGGCGCCGATGATGGTAGACGCGCAAGGAACCCCGGTGACGCGAGTCTATCCGCTGCCCGATCGCGAGATGCTTTCCGGGTTCTGGCGGAGCGGTGGCCTCGGCAAGCCCGTGAGCATCGATCTGAGCGCGCCCGTAGTGGCCGCGCCTTACGTCGTGAATGCGCCCCTGTTGCTGCGCCGGCGGACGCTGGCCGGGATGAACTACGTCGATGAGCGTTACGGCCAGTTCTGGGCCGATGCTGATATCTGCTTTGAGGTGCGGCGGGCGGGCAAGTCCGTGGTGCTGCTGCCGCAACTGAAGGTGACCGGTGTACCGGTGTACAAGCTGATCCCGGAGCGGCTGGACCAGTGGGGAGCTATCCTGTCCGCTGATGCGGCGCTGGGCGCGGCGGCCTACATCGGCAAGCATGAAGGGTTTATGGCGGGCTTCCTGTTCCAGATGGGAGCCTTGGCGCGCTCCTTCGGCGGGGTCTTTTCGTTCTCCCGCTTTGGCCCCCACATCACGCGGTTTCTTTCCATTTTGAGCGGCCAGAAGATCGACGGCACGCAAGGCTGATTCGTCCTGTTCAAGCCAGAGAACGTGAAGCGTTCACCGGGCAGTTTGAGGTGATCGAGCACTCCGCTCCCTTCTGTCGCGGCTCGGCGGGAGGCGGTGGTGGGCTCTAGGGGCGTAGCGTAGACATTCGTTAAAGCCGCCCCCAAACTCGCCGATTCTATGAGGGTGGAACTGGCCTTGTGGATCGGCCTCCCGTTGTTCGTGGCAGCGGGATCGGCGCTGTTGACCTACGTGCTGATGCAGCAACGCATCGAAACGGCCGTTGCGCGGGAGCAGCAACGGACGGCGGAGGCGCAGGCTCGGCTGGAGGCTCAGGCCGGCACCGTGATCGAACGGATCCGTGCGGCCGAAGAGGTGGCGCGGCGGCAGTCGCTCGATGACTTTTTTGCCGACCTGCATGTGGAAGAGCGGCGGTATCCGCGCGAATCGAAGTCCTTGTTCGTCAACCGCAAGTCGATGGTGGTGCAGGAACGGCTCTGGTTCCGCAACATCCCGTTGTCGGGTTGGGTGGAGCAGGAGTTGGTGCTGGAAGAAGGGGCGGCGCGCGATGGCCGCAACCCGTTCTCAATCTTTCAAGCGCCGACGACGCGCGTGCTGGAATAGCCTTCCCACTCGGCCGCCCGGATGGCCGGAACATCGATGATGCGAGCCCTGGCTGGCGGGTTCTCCACCGCCGTACCCAGAGCTGTCACCATCTGCCGCAACGTCACCAAGCCCAACCGCTGGGCGCTCTCGCGAGTTGCCGGCAGCAGTTCGGCCAACGCGTAGAACGGCACCAGCGCGTAGGGCCACCAATGGCCCGGCCCCAGCACATACCAGGGACGCACAAAAGTGGCGGCAAGACCCGAGGCGGTGATCAGCTCCTCACATTCAGTCCGGACCTGTTGGTAGACCTTCATCACGGGCGCGGGCCGGGCGACGCTTAGGTAGACAAAATGCGCGACTTGCGCTCGCCGGGCGGCTTCCACGGAAGCTTCAAGAGCTTTCTGGTCGATTGCGCGGAACTCCCGAGCTTTGGCGGGCGAAGGGTGGGCGACGCCCACCAGGTGGACGAAGGTAGAGCTGGCGGGGACCCGCTCCGAAAGAGTCCCCGCCGCCAGAGCATTGCCGGTCAGGCGCGCGCAACCCGGAGGGAGACGTCCCTCTGAGCCCGGTCGAGCCAGGGCTGTTACCCTGTGCCCCCGTTGGAGCAACATCTCAATCAGCGGCCGGCCGATGTAGCCGGTGCCGCCAGTGATGAAGATTTCGCGCGCGACGAGCATGCTTATCTCTCCAGTACGGAAACGTTTCGAGATCGGATTGCAAATATTTCTCGTACTCTATACGTTGGTGCACGAAGAGTCCAGCATCGGCCGGTACCAGGTGCTTTCGCAATTGGGCGAAGGCGGGATGGGACGCGTCTACAAGGCGCGTGACCCGCTATTGAACCGGTTTGTCGCGCTGAAGGTGCTGCTGCCGGGCATGGCGGACCCCGAACAGCGGGCGCGCTTTCTGCAGGAGGCCCGCGCCGCCTCCGCGCTGAACCACCCCAACATCATCACCATCTATGAGGTGGGCGAAGTTGGCGGGCAGGACTATATCGCCATGGAGTTTTTGGACGGCCAACCGCTGGACCGCCTGATTCCGGCCACCGGCCTGCCCACCGGCGAACTGGTGGCCTACGCCCAGCAAATGGCGGGCGCGCTGGAACTGGCGGAAGCGGCCCAGGTGGTGCACCGGGACCTGAAGCCCGCCAATGTCTTTGTGACATCAAGCGGGCGGATCAAGGTGCTCGATTTCGGGTTGGCCAAGATCACGTTTGCCGCCGGTGGACCCGACGATGTGACCCGCAGCGTGGTAGCGGCGACGCCCCATACCCAGGCCGGTGTGTTGCTGGGGACGGTGGCCTACATGTCGCCGGAACAGGCCGAAGGCCGGGCGGTGGATGCGCGGTCTGACATTTTCTCCTTCGGCTGCATCCTTTATGAGATGGTCACCGGCCGCCGCGCCTTTCAGGGCAGCTCCCTGGTGGCCGTGTTGTCGTCGGTGCTGCGCGACGATCCGCTACCGGTGGAAGGACCGTTGGCTGAGGTGATCACGCGGTGCCTCCGCAAGGCGCCCGGGCAGCGCTATCAGAGCTTCCGTGAGGTGAGTGAGGCGTTACAGAGCAAGGGGTCCGGCAGTGGCGTGATCTCGACGTCCGGCATCGCCCTGGTGGAGCCCGCGGTGCCTTCAATGCCGGGGTCGTCACACGCCGTGCCGTCGCTGGCGGTGCTGCCGTTTGCGGATATGAGTCCGCAGCGGGACCAGGAGTATTTCTGCGATGGCATTGCCGAAGAAATCATCAACTCGCTGACACGGTTGAAAAATGTCCGCATTGCCGCCCGTACGTCGGCCTTCTCCTTTAAGGGCCGTCAAGAAGATATCCGCGAAATCGGCCGGAAGCTGAACGTCGGGCTGGTGGTGGAAGGCAGTGTGCGGACGGCGGGGCAGCGGCTGCGGGTGACTGCGCAGTTGATCGATGTGGCCGACGGCCACCAGCTATGGAGCGAACGCTACGATCGCGAAATGGCGGACGTGTTTGCGATCCAGGACGACATCGCGGCGGCCGTCTTTGAGGCGTTGCGTGCCCGGTTTGATGCCCAGCGGGTCTCCCACGGCGCGCGCCGCTATACCGACAACATCGAGGCCTACAGCCTCTACCTGCAAGGCCGCCACGCCTGGAACCAGTGGGAGCCGCAGAGCTTCCAGGCGGCAGAGCAGCTTTTCAAGCAGGCACTGGAACTCGATTCCACCTATGCCCCGGCCTGGTGCGGCCTGGCCGACACCTACAGCGTCATCGCGTCTTTCGGCATTTTTCCGCCGCGTCTGATCTATCCCCAAGCCCGGGAGGCGGCGGACCGGGCGCTGGCGCTGGACCCCAATCTGGCGGAGGCGTGGACCTCGCTGGGCGTCACCGAAGCGCTCTACGACTGGAACTGGGCGGACGCGGAAAAGCACCTGCGCCATGCGATTGAGCTACGCCCGGGCTGGACGGTGGCCCATCAGGCGCTGGGCCTTTGTGTAATGACACCCCAGCGGCGGTTTGCTGAAGCGGCGGAATGTCTCCACCGGGCGCTGGACCAGGACCCGTTCTCGCCTTCGCTGCTGCAATCGGCCTTCTATGCCGCCATGCTCACGCCCGACCCGGCGCGGGCGAAGGCCGTGTGCGGGCAGATGGAGGCCTTGTTTCCGCGCACCATCTCGACGCATTTTGCGCGGATGAACTTGGCCTTGATGGAGCAGCGATGGGATGACACCGTGGACCTGGCCGATCTGTTTGAGAAGGTTTCGCCGGGCGAACCCTACCCGCTGATCATGCGGGCCCAGGCGTTGGCGGGCGCGGGCCGTCACCGTGAGGCCTGGCAGCAAGTGGCGCAGGTGGACCAGATCGCCCAGGGCCGCTGCATCCAGCAGAGCGATCTGGCCGGCGTCCTACTGGCCTTGGGAGATCAGGAAGCGGCCTACCAGCGGCTGGAACGGGCAGTTGAGAACCGCGAGTCGCCGTTTTTTCTGGTTGACCCGCGGTTCAGCACGATCGCGCAAGAGCCCCGTTTTGTGGCGCTGGTAGCCCGCGCCGGCGCGGCCGGTGCTGCGGCGACAAGCAGTTAGCTTAAACTGGTTGGCGGAAGCCACATTTAGCCGGTGCTGGGCCTGGTCTTCAAAACCAGTGAGAGGCGTCACCGTCTCTGGTCGGTTCGACTCCGACTGGCTTCCGCCAACTATGTTGTTGACTCTAATGCAAGCTCATCATCAGGCAAGCACGACCTAGTTGACTCTTCATGAAATGTTCTCCTGTGCTCGATTACGGCGTCCGCGATGAGGGAAGTGCCTTTTTCGGCACTTCCTCATGGGTGTCACTTGGATACGCGGAGAACGGCAGGGTTCGGGATCAGACTTCTTTGCCCACCAGCGGAAGAGCGCAGGTGCCCAGCATCGAAGTAGGCCCGCAGTTGGCTACAGGAAGACTTCCGCGCCAACCTTGAAGCGTTCGCCGAGCAGCTTGGCCTGCTCGCGGCTGATGCCACGCTTGCCGGCCAGGATCTCCGAGACCCGGGAGCGAGGCATGATGCCCGCCAGGTCGGCCGCTTTGAGGCCATGCTCCTCCATCAGGTAGGCTAGCGCTTCGGCACCGGACACAGCGGGGATCGCATGGTGGCGGCTGTCGTAGTCCTCCACCAGCAGGGCCAGCAGATTGACCAACGTCTGCTGCTCGGCCGTGGGATGAGGTAGACGGTCGAGCTGCTCCAGGCGCGCCACGATCCGGTCGAACTCTTCATCGGTCTCGATCTTCTTCGGCAGGGCCTCAGCGACCAGGCGGCGGTACTTGGCCGGGTCGATCTTGGTTTCGATGGTGTTGATGGTCAAGCCCATTTCATCCACTCCTTGCGGTCGTACTCTTTGTGAGTCAGCAGCGCCTTCAGGTAGAGACGCTGATACCCGCTGCCGACGGTGGCGATGAGGCGGAAGTTGCCGCCCATCACGTTGAAGATCAGCACCTCACCCACCCGGTCCACGCTGGGGATCGTCGCGCGTACATCCTCGAACTTCTCCCACCGCGACTTGGAGGCTAGGGAGTACCAGCGGGCGAGAGCCGGCCGCGTCTCGGGGTGGAGCGAGATGAGTTGCTCGAGTCCACGGCGGCTGACAATGTTCACCTCCTGAAGTTACCATAATGGTAACAGCCGGGCCAGCCATTGATGCCGGAGTATCGGGCTAGCACCTCCGCCATGCGGATGCTCACGTCCACCAACTGGAGGAGCCAAAGCGCTACAGCGCCCGTAGGTAGTCGACGAAGCGCCGGGCGTAGCGGTCGAGGGTGTCCATGTCCCGCCCGTCCCGCAGGGGTGAGCACATTTCGTAGGCGATGGAGCCGGTGAAGCCGTTCTCGTCCAGGGCTTTCAGGAAGCCCGGGTAGTCGATGAGGCCTTCGCCCATCGGAACGGCCAACGTCGAGGGCGTTTGGACCTCGTAGTTCACCAGATCAGGCCGGTAGCGGAAGCGGGGGCGGAGCTGATAGTCGGCGGTGGTGGTGTGCACCGTCATCGGCGCCATGGCGCGGGCGGCCGTCCTGAGGTCCACGCCTTGCAGCGCGGGGGCCCAGGCGTCATAACAGGCCTGGCAGTTCGGCTCCCCAATCGCGTGGATCAGGTCGTGCAGGCTCTGCCAATCGACCGCGTGGTCGTGGTGGTTTTGGATGCCCAGGGTGACCCCGAACATGGCGGCGCGTTGGGCGGTCTCCTTTAAGGTCTCAATGATCAGCCGGGTTTGGCGTCCGGGGTCGGCGGTGGGGTGTTCGTAGCCGGTGAAGACCCGCAGCAGCGTGCCGCCCAGCTCATGGGTCAGCTTCACCAGCTCCAGCAGATAGGTCACCTGCAGCTCGCGATGCGGAATCTCGCCGTGTTCCAAATCGGCGGTGAGATTGCAGTAGCCGGCCAGGCAGAGATGCCTCAAGTTGCGTTGGGCCAGTTGCTCACGGAGCAGCTCCCGTTCCCGCGGGCCCCAGTCCAGCACGGAAGTGTGCGGACGCTTGGCCATCAACATCACGCCATCAAAACCCAACTGAACGGCTTTGTCGAGAACCCCTTCCACCGGCAAAAAAGCCTGCCCCCACAACCCAGCGTAGCTGACCGAATGCAGCAACAGCGGATTATTCATAGTGCCACCGGTCCACTGCTTGGTGTACTCATGACCGACCTCCCAATCTAATGGAACTGCAATGGGAACCGTAATGCTCGATGGAGGGACGTGCGATCTCAATGCCGCTTAGCCCACTCAATCCTTGGTTGCAACCGGTCTCAGTTGGTGGCTCAACCGACCAGCTACAAGACTCCCTTGGCACAAGTCTAATGGAAAGAAAGGACATTTCCAAAGGGCAGAATGAAAATCCTGTTTACAATTGCCGTTTGAACGGCAATTTCCAGCCGATCTTGCCCGGTGTGGTGAACGTGCTGCCGGTGAACTTTTGAAGATCCGGGAGACTAGACCGGTGCGGCCCAATTCTCAAGCAGGCCGGACGCCTCTCGGCCAGCGTGTCTGGGATTCCCGTTCCTACAGCAGGCGGAAGTTGACTTCGATGCTGGCGCGGACGGCCACCGGGCGGCCGTCTTTCAAGCCCGGCTTGAAGCGCCATTTGCTGACGGCCTCGATGGCCTTTTCATCCAAACCCAAGCCGATGGCGCGGATGACGCGGACGTTTTGGGGCATGCCCTTGTCGTCCACAACGACATCCAAAACTACCGTACCTTGGTGCTTAGCCTTGCGGGCCTCTTCCGAGTATTCCGGTTCCACTTTGTAGATCAGCGAAGGCGCCGATACGCCGCCACCGATGCGGTAGACGCCGCCACCAAAATTGCCGCCGTCGCCGGGTCCCATGCCCGCGCCGCGACCTGAGCCAACACCACCACCGGAGCCGCTACCGATGCCGGAGCCGCTACCCGTGCCGTTGGAGGCGGCGCCCAGCTTGGCCAGCGGGTCGCCGTAATTCGGCATGTTCACGTTCGGTACCGCGGCATCAGGCTGGATGATCAGGGTGGGTTCCATTACCAGTTTAGGAGCCGGATTGTTTACTACCGCCATGGGAGGCGTGAACTGTTTGTCGGCGAAACGGGGCAGCTTGCCTTTGCTTGCCTGCGTCAGCGAACGGTCACCACCGCCACCGCCGCCGCCCATCTGTTTGGGCGAGGGCTTGGAGGCCATGTAGGGGGCCAAATCGGGCGCAATCAACGAGGTGACGTCTTTGGCCTTCTTCTGAACGGCCGGGCTGGTTCCGATCAAGATCAGCAACAGCACCACACCCGCGTGGATCAGAATCGAACCCACACCAGCGCGGCTTTCGTTGCCGCCGTACGCGCCCCAAATGTCTTTAACGGGAACCGGCCGGGAGGTCAGCACCAACTCTTGTTGCGGCGGAGGATTAAACCGTTCCTTAACCTGACGGACCAAGGAGGCGAACCACGGCTCTTCTTCATAGCCGCCAAACACGCCCGCCAAACGCGCCTCGGCTTCGCCGGGTTTATAGAGTTCCTGCTTGTCCTGCTGCTCGACCATAGTGTTCGCTCTCTAACACTTCCCGCAAGCCGTTTGACGTGCCTGCCACACGGGTATGACGCCACTCGGGCCCGATTCGGTTCCAAAATCCGAGCGCCAAATTCCAAAATTGGAACAAACGCCGCCTGCCCGAAGTTTAACACGCCCGCAAAAATAGATCGTCGGGTAGTTTATCAGGCTTTATGGAAGCAGGAGGTGAAATGTATAGCCCTCTTCGAGGGCCTCGGCAAACTTCAGCAGCCTCACCTCCAAGGGCCCCTCCGGAATCTTCGAGAAATCGAGCGCGGTCACCGATTCCGGGGGAATGTATATGTTTTGCGCCTGCTTGCCGGCCGTCACCTCTACGTTGCAGGCGTTGGCCAAGGTGTTCTCCACCGTCACCGACAGCGTGTCACCCTGGCGCCGGGCGCTGAGGTAGACGCGGGGCGTGATCTCCAGCTCGGCCGGTCCGGAATAATCCTCTGCTTCCAGCAGATTCTCGCCCCGCCGCAGAAACGGCGTCAGCGCGACGCTGCCGGTGGCCTGATCTTGCGCGCGCGTGGGGATCAGGGTGCCGTTGAGGCGAATCGTGCCCGTGCCCAACAGCCGCACCCAGCGATCCCCGGCCGGGGCGGTAAACTTTGCAGAAAGCCGTCCCCCCGTGGGCTGAGCGGTGAGGCGGAGGCGTTCCGGCCCGATCAGCGGTTCATCCGCCGGGGTGGCCCCGAATTCGAGCGGTCCGAGATTTAAGACCAACAGCGCTGCGAGCAGCATCCTCCAAAGCGTACAAGGGATGAGAAACAGGAGTCCAATTTGCGGCAGCTGACATACGCCCGTTCACGGCTGTGGCTGGGGATCTCGGGGGTGGGGTTCTTTGTTCTGCTGGCCTCGCTGGCACTGGTCACCCGCTTGCCGTACCGCTTGCTGCCGGTGACACAGCTGCCTCTGTGGCAGGAACTGCTGTGGGTGTCGGCGGTGCTGGCGGCGTATACGGTGCTCAGCTGGCCGTTTGATTTTCTGGGAGGCTACCACCTTCCCTGCACGCATGCCCGGATGTGTCAGATGTTGCCCGCGTTCGTGTGGACCTGTGTCCGGGGCGCGGCGGGGCATTGCACGGTGACCTTGATCGGCGCGGGCGTGCTGTTGACGGCCGGAAGGGCGGGGGGGCGGCTGGCGGCGGTGGGGGCGGCGGCCGTGTTGATGATCGCCCTGGTGGTCCTTCAGGCGCCAATCAGCCGGTTGGTGGGCGGGCTACACCGGGTGCGGGCTGATCTTTCGGCGGTGGAAGCGGTCTTGCAGAAATGGAAGATGCCGGTGCCTCCGATTCTCGTGTTCCGTGGCGTGGATGGCGGCTTTTCCGGCGGCGTGGCGGGCTTTCCTGGCGTGACGCACATCGTGATTCCTGATCATTGGCTGCGGCACCTGGCGCCGGAGGAAGTGGCGGTCGAAATTGTGCGCCGCTACGGAGCGGTGGCCACCGGCAGCCGGGCGCGGGGGGTGCTGCTGGCCATGGCCTGGAACTTGTCGGGGCTGTGGCTGGCCACCTATCAGCCGTTGGCCAACTTTGATTCGGTGGCGGGGTTGGTGAGCCTGGCCTTAGCCTTCAATGCCTGGTCTTTCCTGGGTCTGCTGGTGCTACCGACACTCAGCCGCGCGGGAGTGCTGGAGGCCGACGCCTTCGCACGGAAGGCGGGTGTCCCGGCGGCTTGGTTTGACCGCACCATCTCTTCGCTCGACCAGATGCAGGACGACGAACCGGCGCGGCCGGACGGCATCGAGACCATCTTCCACCCCATCCCGTCCGTCGCCCGGCGTCAGCAGGAGTTTTCCGCGGCGGGCGAACATTGGGGCGCCTGGCACGCGGCCCGGATGGCGTTGTATCTCTCCTGGGGGTCGATGGGCCTGCTGGCGCGGGCCGTGCACTGCAACTCAGGCCGACCGGAGCTCTGGGTGATGCTGCCGGCAGACTAGCCAGATCTCTTCCATCACGTCGGTCAGCTCGTGGCCGGAATCAAACAGCTGCAGTCGCGCGTTCATGTTCCGGGCGCAGAAGCGCATTGAGGCTTCGGCTGGAACCACGGTGTCCCGGATGCCGTGGAAGATCATCGCCGGGCAGGTGAACTGCGGTTCGTCGGGGAACTGCAGCGCATCCTCGATCAAGCCATAGCCGACGCGGGCCGGGCGATTTTCGGCGTAGTGGAATACTTCGAGCGACCCTTCCTGCTTCCACTTGTCCAGCGCCGGGCCCCAGTTGCGAGCGAAGCCAAAGGCGGGCGCCATCAGGATCACCGAGTGTGTCTCTTCGTGCCGGGCCGCATAGAGAGCCGCCAGATAGCCGCCCATGCTGGACCCCATCAGCACCGCGGGCTCGCCATTGAGTAGCCGCTCGACCACGGCCAACTGGCCGGTGACGGTGAGGTTTTCAAACCCCTGATCGTCCAGCGCCGGGATCTCCAGATCGAGGCCGAGCTCGGCAAAGCAGCGGTGGAAGTACTGCGCTTTCTTCGAGCGGGGGCTGGAAGCAAAGCCGTGCAGGTAGACGTATCTCAAGGGTTGGGTCTCCGGTTGGGTGGGGTGGTGGCTGGTGGCGCTTCGTCCTCGGCCGGGGTGAACTTGATCTCGCTGTCGGCGGAGAAGCGCTTGAAGTTGCCGTAGGTGAAGTTGTTCTCGGCCAGCATCATGGTGCCCCCCATGCGATAGTGGCGCACGGAGGCGGGCAGCAGGAGGCCGGCCGGGTTGCGGAGATAGTCGATGACGGCCTCATCAATGATGTCGCCGCTTGAGTCCTTGCCGGGGATGGTGGAGGTGAGGTGGATGCGCAGCGGCAGGCCGTCACCCGCGCGCAGCCAGACATGCCCGGTCAACTTCTGCCGGACGGTCCGCTTGCCTTGGAAGATGGTGAAGGCCTCCTCGCCACCGGCCTGGGTAAACGAGAAGATCACCGCTTCATCGGCACCCACCCGCTCCCGCCGGACTTGCTTGAACTGGTAGTTGTCCAGATTGCGGCCGCGGAACATCAATAGCGACAGCGTGAAGTCCGTGGCCGAACCCACCAAGCCATGCTTTTCGAGATCTTCGAGTAGCTTCTTCTTCACCAGGTCATCATCGGACCGCAGGCCGAGCACCAGTTTCTGCCGCGCCTTCTCGGTGTTCTGGACGGTCTTGCCGTCGATGCCGCGGACTTCGCGGGCCTCGTGCCAGAGGGCGCCGATGGTGGTGTAGCCGAATTCCGAGATCAGCTCCCGCGATTGGTAGACCGGCTTGGGTGGCTCCAGCGCCGCTTGCCCGATGCGCGGCCGGAAGCGGGTGCTGCTTTTCAGCGCGCGCTGGCGCAACGTCTCTTCGCCCACCAGTTTGGCGGCGGATTGGGCGAACACTTCCGCTTCTTCCGCCAGCCGGTTCAGCAGCGGGTCGCGCGGCGGGGCGGGTGGGGGAGATAACGCCCACAGCAATAGAAGAGCAGCGCTCATACAATCCATCTTATCGGCGCGATAATGGCCTGAAGAGCCAATGGCGCGCGGCAAGCGCCTCCGGTGCTCCGGTGGGCTGAAAGGGACAACGAACGAATGCGGAAGATTTTAGGACTGCTCGCGCTGGGCGCGGCCCTGGTTTCTGGTCAGGGTCTGGAGTACGTCAAAGCCAACTACACCAAGTACGAATACAAGGTGCCGATGCGTGACGGGGTGAAGCTGTTCACGTCGGTGTACGTGCCGAAGGACCAGACGCAGAAGTACCCGATCCTGATGTCGCGGACGCCGTACACCGTCGTGCCCTATGGCGTAGACAAGTACAAGGCCGATCTGGGCCCCTCGCCCTTGTTCGGCAAGGACGGCTACATCTTTGTGTATCAGGATGTGCGCGGCAAGTGGATGTCGGAAGGCGAGTTCATCAACATGACGCCGCATAAGGCGGCGAAGAACGGCACCAAGGACGTCGATGAATCCACTGACACCTACGACACCATCGACTGGCTGGTGAAGAATCTGCCCAATAACAACGGGCGCGTCGGCACCTGGGGCATCAGCTATCCGGGCTTTTACACCGCCGCCGGCATGATCAACGCCCACCCGGCGCACGTGGCGGCTTCGCCGCAGGCGCCGATCGTCGATTGGTTTACCGGTGACGACTTCCACCGCAACGGCATCTTGTGGCTGCCGCACGCGTTCGGCTTTCTGGCCAGCTTCGGCGTGCCGCGTCCGGAGCCGATCACGCCGGATGATGCTCCGCGGACTCCGTTCAGCTACAAGACCCCCGACGGCTACGACTTCTATCTACGCAAGATGGGCCCGCTGGCCAACGCCAATGAGCGGTTCCTCAAAAACAATGTCGCCTTCTGGACCGACATGATGAAGCACGATACCTATGACGAGTTCTGGCAGTCCCGCAATCTGCGGCCGCACTTGAAGAACATCAAGCCGGCTGTGCTGACGGTGGGTGGCTGGTACGACGCCGAAAATATCTATGGCGCGCTGCAGGTCTACGGCAACGTCGAGAAGCAGGGCTTTGAGAAGCAGAACCTGCTGGTGTTCGGGCCCTGGGTGCACGGCGGCTGGTCCCGCGGCGATGGTGACCGGTTGGGCGACATCCGCTTCGGCACCAAAGCCTCAGAGTATTACCGCGACAAGATCGAGTTTCCCTTCTTCACTCACCACCTGAAGCAGAAGGGCGACATGAAGCTGGCCAAGGCCACCGCCTTTGAGACCGGCACCAACCAGTGGCGGACCTTTGACAGCTGGCCGCCCAAGAGCGGGCCGGGCTTGAGCGTCGAGAAGAAGTCGCTCTACTTCCACGCCAAAGGCAAGCTGGCCTGGGATGCGCCGGCAGAGGCGGGCGACAGCTTCGCCGAGTACGTCAGTGACCCGCTGAAGCCGGTCCCGTTCATGACCAACGTCGCCAACGGGATGACGCGTGAATATATGACGGCCGACCAGCGCTTTGCCGCCTCCCGGCCGGACGTGTTGGTGTTTGAGTCAGCCGAGTTGACCGAAGATGTCACGCTGGCCGGACCGCTCGAAAATGAGCTGATCCTCTCTACCTCCGGCACCGATTCCGATTGGGTGGTGAAGGTGATCGACGTGTTCCCGGATGATTACCCGGACACCGAAGATGGCCCCCCGGCCGGCCCTCCTGGCCAGCGCCCGGCCGTGGGCGCCCGCAATCCGGCCACCTATGTGCGCATGGGCGGCTATCAGCAATTGGTGCGCGGCGAAATGTTCCGCGGCAAGTTCCGCAACAGCTTCTCCAAGCCCGAAGCGTTTGTGCCCAACAAAGCGACGCCGCTGAAGTTTGCCATGAACGACATCTTCCACACGTTCCGCAAAGGGCACAAGATCATGATCCAGGTGCAGTCCACCTGGTTCCCACTGGCGGACCGCAACCCGCAGAAGTTCATGAACATCAATGAGGCCAAGGATGCGGACTTTGTGAAGGCGACGCAGCGGCTGTATCACTCCAAGGCCCAGGCCTCGCGTGTAAATGTGCTGGTGGTGAAGTAGCCTAGCCGTCCGGCGCGACGGACCGACGCAGGTTGCGGAAAAGGCCGGAGACCGCTTGCGAAAGATCGCAAGCCTTACAGTGCCACGACCGTGAGGGAGTGGTCCGGCAACGACCCTTTTTCCGCAGCCTGCGAAGGTCCAGCCAAAAAAAGCAAGTGGCTCCGAGAGATTTCGGAGCCACTGCTGCTTTTGCTGACGATTCACCGGCCCTTGGGTGTAGTGATCACTTCTCCAGGTGTAAAATGGCGACCTGCCCAAAGTGAGACCAGGCGTGGTTTGTCCGGCTCAGCAGGACCGAAAACCGGTTCCGCAGCGGTTCCTTCGCAAAGTCCTCCGGGGAGACCGAGGTGTGGCGCTCCAACCACTGTCCAGCCTGCAGGGTGGCGAAGCCGGCGGCCAACCGGGCATTGACGTCGGACCAGGCTTGCCGCAACGCGGCGGGCGTCACCGTTTCCTCAAAGCTGCGGTCGGCTTGATCGAGATAGATATCCAGGTGCGGATAGGCCCGAGCGCCCAAGTCCAGCAAGGGCAGCATGCGATCGTGGACCGCGGTGAGATGTCCCAGCAGATAGCGCAGGCGATTGCTGCCGGGCGCGATCTCCCGCTCCAGGTCCTCATCGGTGCAGGCGGAAAACGCCTTGTCTAGTCTGGTCGTCGCCCGCTCCCACGAAGCGAGGGTCGCCGCGATCAATAGTTCTTCAGTTTTCATGATTTAGTCCTCTTATGCCGCCATCGCGGCCATCGCCAATTCTGCCGGTCCGCGGTATCCCATTTCGCGCTGGATCAGCCCCACCCCACCGACATGATACGCGTCATGCCAACACAGGAAGACCAGCTGGTCCAACGCCGTCTTCTCGCCATGCGGACCCTTCTCCACCACCTGCGCGAGCGTTTCCTCGGTGGCTGTCTCCATCGCCGCTCGCAGCTCCGCCGTGGTCGCGTCCCATTGCCGCTGGAACTCCGCCAAGCTTGGATAGTCCGAGCCTTCGGTCGCGCCTTTGTCCGTAAAACGCTCTGTGTAGAGATTCTCCTTCGGCGCGCCCAACAGCGCCAGCATCTTCGTCCGATGGTCCAGCAGATGCCCGATCTGCCAGGCGATGGACGGGCCTTGGTTGTGGCGAACGCGCTGGCGTGCGTCTTCCTCATTCAGCTCCGCCAGGCACAGCCGCAAGACAAAGTCGGTGGTGCCGAGGCTGGCTGCGATTGGTTTCAATAACGGGGTCATAACAATCTCCTCGGTGCCAAGACGATTGAGGGCGGCGGAACGATCCGGGTGCACGGCGCGACAAATAGTCTGGATGGCCCCCGGATCCTTTCCCGAGGCTGAGGCGTCATTGTTCTTATGGATCCGCTGAAATCAATTGAGGCCGCCCGTGCGGAGTTCGAGAAACTGGTGCGCGAGATTCGCCCGGAACTGCATCGCTACTGCGCCCGCATGACCGGTTCAGTCGTCGATGGCGAGGACGTCGTGCAGGATACCTTGGCCAAAGCCTTCTACCTTCTCCCTCAGACGGCCGAGATCGCCCACCTGCGCAGCTGGATCTTCCGCATCGCCCACAATAAGGCGATTGACCACACCCGCCGCTATGCGGGCCGCTTTGGCGAATCGCTGGACGACCACCCGCACCTGTCGGCCACCACGCCGGAGATTGAGGCCGCTGAGCTGGCCAAGTTTGGCCTGGCGGTCTTTATGCGGCTCACCCCGCAGCAGCGCGGGGCGGTGATTCTCAAAGATGTGCTCGGCCATTCCCTCACCGAGATCGCGGAGATTCTGGAGACCAGCGTCCCGGCCGTGAAAGGCGCGCTCAACCGCGGCCGGACCTCGCTTCGCAAGCTTGGTGACGGCGCTTCTACCGAGGCTCCACCGCTTGACGAGTCGCAAGTCAGCCTGCTTCAAAACTACGTTCAGCATTTCCTGGCCCGGGATTTCGATCAGCTGCGTGCACTGCTGGCCCAGGACGTCCAGCTCGATGTCGTCGGCATCGCCCAAGCCCGAGGAGCCAGCGGGGTGGGCAATTACTTTCACCGCTACCAAGCCCTCACCGATTGGTGTCCTCAAGTGGGATCGGTCGAAGGCAAGCCCGCTATTGTGGTGGCGGATCAGTCGGGCGCGCTGGCTTACTTCATCCTGATCGATTGGGACAACGGCCAGGTGAAACGCATCCGTGACTACCGCCATGTGCGCTATCTGTTGGCCGACGCCGCTGTCCAGCGTTGAGGCGGCTACCTGAGAACCTACCGGGGCCGGGTGATCTGGAGCGCCTTGATCCGGGAGGCGAGCGTGGTGGGCTTCATCGCCAGCAGCGTGGCGGCGCCTCCTTCGCCATAGATTTTCCAGCCGGTTTTCTCAAGCGCCGCGATCAGGTTCCGGCGCTCCCAATCCCGCATGCCGGCTTCGGTGAGGATCTCATCCGTCAACGCTGGCGGCGCCGAGATGGCTTGGCCTTGGGGGGACGTGATCAGCTCATCCAAATGCAGCACGCCGTTGCGGGCCAGGATGACGCCCCGTTCGATGACGCTTTGGAGCTCGCGGACGTTGCCGGGCCAGGGGTAGGCCATCAGCTGCTCCATCTGGCGGCGCTTCACTTCCACATGGCGGGCGCCGCGCTGGCGCTGCAGCTGGAGGAAGTTGGCCACCAACAGCGGAATGTCGCCGGATCGCTCGCGGAGTGGTGGCACTTCGATGGGGAAGACGCTTAAGCGGTAGTAGAGGTCCAGGCGGAACCGGCCGGCCTCCACTTCCTGCCGGAGGTCACGGTTGGTGGCGGCGACGACGCGAACACTGACGCGGCGAGTCCGGTCGTCCCCGACAGGCTCAAATTCCCCCTCCTGCAGGACGCGGAGCAGCTTGCTTTGCAGTTCGAGTGGGATTTCGCCCACTTCGTCAAGGAAAATGCTGCCGTGATCGGCGAGTTGGAAGCGGCCCACCCGGTCCTTTACGGCTCCGGTGAACGAGCCGCGGACGTGGCCGAAGAATTCGCTCTCAAACAGCTCACGCGGAATGGAGCTGCAGTTCACTTTGATTAAGGGGCGGCTTTTGCGCGCGCTGTTTTCATGGATGGCGCGGGCCACCAGCTCCTTGCCGGTGCCGGATTCGCCCCAAATCAGAACGTTGGCTTCAGTGGGCCCCACCAGCTTCACCTGCTGCACGATTTTCTGGATGCCCGGCGATTCGCCCACCATCAGGTGGCAGGCCAGCGTGCTGCGGACCTCCTCCTGCAAGTAGGCGCATTCCAGCTCCAGCTGCCGGCGCAGCTTCTCGATCTCGTCCAGGTTACGGGCGTTAGTAATGGCGACGGCCGCATGGTCGGCAAAGGCGCGGAGCCAGCCGAACTCTTCGTTGGTCCAGCCCCGGCGGCAGAAGACGGCCAGGACGCCCAAGGTCTGGCCTCCGGAGATCAAGGGTTGACCGCCGAAGCCGACAATTCCTTCGCGAGCCGCCCAGTCGGGCCGGGCGATCCAGGGTGTGCCGGGTCCAATGGGTTCGATGCGGACCGGCTGCCCGGTGCGGGCCACTTGCCCCACCTTGAAGTCTCCGGCGATGCGCATCCGGCGAAAGTGGCCGTCGATCCGGCTCCAATCTTCGTCCGGGTTCCGGGGGTTGCCCGCGCTGGCCGCCAGGTTCAGACATTCCGGCGCGCGCGGATCTTCCGGGTCCGGCCCGAGCAGCCAGAGGCGCGCCAAGGCGACGTTGGGCTGGGCGGCGAGGCCTTGGACGATCTGGCGGAGCACCGCCTCAAATCCGTGGCACTTGGCCACTTCGAGAATGATGGATTGCAGAGATTCCAGGAGCACGCGCTCTCTGAAGCTACACGATTTTTCGTCTATTGCGCAACGATAATTCGTGTATCACGATATATCGTTGTCGCGTGATCGTTTCTTTTCAATGCTTTCGCTTTGGCGGGCGCCTTGCATTGATAAGAGGCAGGAGGTTGCACAATGCAACGAATTCAAGCAGTTGATCAGACCACGGCCATCGGTAAGGCCAAGCAGTTGTTGGACGGCGTCGAGGCCAAATTGGGCTTTGCGCCCTTGATGATGCGGACGATGGCGGCCTCGCCGGCCGTGCTCGACGGCTACTTGCGCTTGGCGGGAGCCCTCGGCGCGGGCAAGCTGAGCGGGCAGCTGGGTGAGCAGATCGCGCTCGCCGTGGCGGAGGCCAACCGGTGCGGCTATTGCCTTTCGGCCCACTCGACGTTGGGCAAGATGGCGGGTTTGACGGAGCCGATCATCTCGAAGAACCGGCTGGCGCAGTCCGATGATCCGGCGGTCGAAGCGGCACTGAAGTTCGCCCAGACGGTGGTGGTGCAGAAGGGCGAAGTGAGCGACCAGGCGCTGGCGGCGGTGCGGGCGGCGGGCTACGGCGATGGCGAGATCAGCGAGATTGTCGCCCACGTCGCGCTGAACATCTTCACCAATTACTTCAACATCGTCGCGGGCACCGAAATCGACTTTCCGGTGGTGACGCCGGGTGTCGGCACGGCGGTAGCGGCGTGAGCACCGCTGCCCCCGCCCCCGTGCTGAAGCCGCCCTTTACGGCGGAGACGGCGCGGGCGAAGGTGAAGGCGGCCGAAAATGCCTGGAACTCGCGCGACCCTGAGGTGGTCGCGCGAGCCTACAGCGAGAACTCCCAATGGCGGAACCGCGACCAGTTCTTTACCGGCCGCGCCGCCATCCGGGAGTTTCTGGCGGGAAAATGGTCCCGGGAGCTGGACTACCGCCTGATGAAGGAGCTGTGGGCCTTTACCGGCAACCGCATCTCGGTCCGCTTTGAGTATGAGTGGCATAACGCGGAAGGCCAGTGGTTCCGCACGCACGGCAATGAGCACTGGGAGTTTGACGACGACGGCTTGATGCGGCGGCGCGACATGAGCGCCAATGATGTTCTGATCTCGGAAGCGGAGCGGAGATATCGATGGGAACGCCCTATATTATGAGCTTGCAGGTAGGCGCCGTGAAGGATCTGGAGACCTGGACGACAGGCATCTACAAAACGCCCGTGGAGGGTCCGGTGTGGCTGGGCACCTTCAACCTGGCCGGGGATGAGCAGGCGGATCTGCGGGTCCACGGCGGGCGGGACAAGGCGGTGATGGTCTACCCGGGGGCGCACTACGAGAAGTGGAATGCCGAAATTGGCCTGGGCTTGGGCCCCGGGGCAGTGGGGGAGAACTTTACGGTGGCCGGTCTTGATGAGGAGACGGTGCACCTGGGCGATCAATACGAGATTGGCGAGGCCAAGGTGGAGGTTTCCCAGCCGCGGCAGCCTTGCTGGAAGCTGGCCCAGAAGTGGAACCGGCCGGATCTGCCGAAGCGCGTGGTCCAGACGGGGCGGACCGGCTGGTATTTTCGGGTACTCCAGGAAGGCGAAGTCGCCGCCGGTGACCAACTGAAGCTGCTCCACCGGGACGCGGATGCGCCCAGCATCGCCCAAATGAACCGCCGGATGTACCGCACGCTGGCTTGAACACGCCCTGCGGCCGCTAAGTACTGACCTGCGGGCGACCTGGGCCGCCCACAGCGCTTTCAACCAACTAGACCGCGACGGCCATACTCGGAGCAGGGGCCATATTTTGCGTTGCGGCGGCGCCCATTGGCTTCGCCATGGGACCTCCGGTGTTGTTTACATCCGACGGTGCCGGCGCCTGCGGGGTGTCGGTGTCGACCACGTCGCCCAGCCGATTGAAGCGATAGCCGATCTTGAAAATCGTTTCAAGATGCACGCCTTCAACATCCTTCAGCCGGTTCCGGAGCCGGTGCACGTGCACATCCAGGGTCCGGGATTTCAACTCCGGCGGAAACCCCCAGAGCTTCGTCAGAAGCGCGCTCCGGGAGATCACGTGGCCTTCGTTGGCGGCCAGCGTGGCCAGCACATCGAATTCACGGTCCGGTACGGGTAGAATGGTACCGTCCAGCCGCACCCGGCGGTTACGGACGGAAATCTTTAGGCGGGTATCGGCATAATCGGCAGCCGGTACAAAAGAATCATTTTCAGGGGTCTGGCGGGACATCTTTCAGCTTCCTTCTCTCCCTACATGAAGTAGAAGCGTGAAATGTAACGAAACCGGACATTAAACTTTACTCATTGTGGCAAGTGGTCATTCGATCCGGAAGGGCCCCGCATTGCGCACATTCAGCTCCCGTTTATCGACATCCTCGGCATTGACGACGACATCGATGGCTTTCCCGATATCGGGCACGCGCAGGCGAAATTCTGACTCTTCACCGGAGGCCAGGTCGGTCGATTCGATCGGCCCGCGGCGGGTGGCCAGGGGCTTGCGGCCGCTGCCGATAAAGTCGATCAGCAACTGAACCTGCACCCAGGCCCGGCCACTGGTGTTCTTCACGATGCCGTCGATCATAATGCCTTCGTCCGTGCGCACGGCGTGAATCTCCACCACTTCCAGATCCGGCGGCTTGGGCGGCTTCTGCTTCTGAGCAAACAGGCTGAGCCCCAACCCGCCACCGGCCAGGCTCCGGAGGAAAACCAAACGTGAGAGCATATCTTCCATCATGCCGTTGAATCGCCGTCAACTTTTGGCCGGCTCCGCCGTTGCCGCCGCCGCGCCCTTGGCCGCTGCCCCGCAAAGCTCCGGGAGCCCCAAAAACATTGTGATTTCAAGCGCCAATGGCCTCGCCTGCTGCGCCAAGGCGATGTCGATGGTGAAGGCCGGCCGCGACACGCTGGACGCGGTCGTCGCGGGCGTCAACATTGTGGAGCTGGACCCGAAGGACAACTCCGTCGGCTACGGCGGTTTGCCCAATGAAGAGGGTGTGGTGGAGCTTGATGCCAGTGTGATGCATGGGCCGACGCGGCGCGCCGGGTCCGTGGCCGCCATCCGCGGCATCAAGACCCCGTCCAACATCGCGCAACTGGTGATGGAACAGACCGATCACGTGATGCTGGTGGGCGAAGGCGCGCTGCGGTTCGCCAAAGCGATGGGCTACAAGGAAGAAGAGCTGCTGACGGAAGAGTCGCGGCTGGCGTGGCTGGTCTGGAAGCGGATGCTCAAAAACCCCAGCGGCCACAGCAACTGGAGCGACGGCCTGGACGCGCCTCCGGCCAAGGCGGGCGCCAAACCGTCGGCGGCACTGCAACGCCTGTTCCCCCATGCTCAACCGGAGACGCTGGCCTGGGCCGAATGGATGGCGCTGCATCCCACGACGGGCACCATCAACTGCCTGGCGCTGAATACCAAGGGCGAAATGTCCGGCTGCACCACGACGTCTGGCCTGGCCTGGAAGATCCCCGGCCGGGTGGGTGATTCGCCCATCATCGGCGCGGGCCTCTATGTCGACCAGGAGGTAGGCGGGGCCGGGTCCACTGGGCGTGGCGAGGAGAACATCCGCGTCGCCGGAGCGCATAGTGTCGTCGAGCTGATGCGGGCGGGCCGCACCCCGCAGGAAGCAGTACTGGAAGTGCTGAAGCGCATCGCCCGGAACTATGACCACGATCTGACCCGGCTGGCGAAGTTCGACATCAACTTCTATGCGTTGCGCAAGGACGGTGTCTTTGCCGGGGGCTCCCTGTGGAGCGGCACGCAGCGCCGCGACGGCAGCTTTACATCTCAACAGTTTGCCGTCAACGACGGCGGCGCCAGCCGGCTGGAGAACTGCGTCCATCTGCTGGAGCGCAAATAACCACCCGGCGTACCGCCTATACCATTAACGGTACTTCTACGCTATTGCGTTTTCGCCTATTTTGTCTTTCCCCATAATCTTTCTGTTACGGTAAGATAAATCCACTAGTCCGCCTTAGGGGGGACATTTGAAGTGTTAATTGAAATGGGCCGGGGCGCTTGCAACCGCGATGCTCCGGGGGAAAGGTCAACATATGTCTACCATCAATCGATGGGGCGTGCTGTCGCGCACCCTATCGTTCACTGTCTGTTTTCTTCTCAGCGTGGCTCTTGCGTTCTCACAGGAACGCACCGGTACGCTGCAAGGCGTGGTCCTCGATCCAGCGGGCGCCACTGTACCCAACGCGACCGTTGAGGTATCGAGTAGCAGCCTTTTGCGTCCTGTAAGCGGCACTACCGACTCCGGCGGCGGCTATCTGTTCGGTTCGCTCCCTGGCGGTCTCTACGTCGTCAACATCACGGCTCCGGGCTTCCGTACCTTCAAGGCCGCCAGCGTGGCCATCCAGGTGGGACGCACCACCCGTATCGACGCCAAACTCGAAGTCGGCCAGGTGGCCGAAAGCGTCGTGGTCTCTGGTGAAGGGGCGGCGGTCGATACGGCTACTAACGTCATCTCCGCCAACATCACGGCTGAGATTTATGACCGTCTGCCGAAGGGCCGCTCGTTTGATACGTTGATCGCCCTGGCTCCTGGCGCGCGCCTGGAAACCAAGGGTGGCGGCTATCAGATTGACGGTGCCTCCGGTTCCGAGAACGTGTTCATCATCGACGGTACGGAAGTCACTAATATTCAGACGGGTGTCCTGAACCGCCAGAACAAAACGCCGATTGAGTTCATTGGCGAAACACAAATCAAGTCCTCCGGTGTGGACGCCCAATTCGGTGGCGCCATTGGCGGCGTGATCGCCGCTACCACCAAGTCCGGCTCCAACAACTTCCACGGCCAGGCCTCGTTGTACCTCGAAAGCGACGGCTTCAACGCCCGCCCGCGTCCGACGTTGCGCTTGAACCCGGACAACGACGAAAAGGCTGAATACTTCCAGAACTCCCGTGACGGCTACCGCAGCCTAACGCCGGGCTTCACCTTTGGCGGCCCCATCATGAAGAACCGCATCTGGTTCTTCCTGGGCGCCTATCCCCAATTCGAACGGACCGAGCGCACGCTCACCTTCCTGTCGAACAACCAGACCGGCACCTACCAAAGCAAGGTGCGGCAGGATTACACGATCGGCAAGATCGACTTCGCACCCACCAGCAAACTGCGTGGCAGCTTCAGCTATATGTACATGCCCACCCGGACCAATGGCCTACTTCCGTCGCGCGAAGGCACCAGTGCTTTCAGCAACCCTTGGGCCGACCGTGGAAGCCGCCAGCCCTCCACCAGCTACCAGTATCAGGCGGACTACACTGCCTCGTCCCGGCTGCTGATCAGTGTCTTTGGTGGCCGCCAATACAGCAACAACAAGGACTACGGCATCCCGGGCGGCACGCGCTACCGCTTTGCCAATTCCAACCGCGCTCTGCCGCCGGCTACCCTCCCAGTTCCGTCCAACTTGCAGGGTTCCACGGGTGACTTCACCCCGAACAATCAGCAGACCGTGCAGGATATCTTTACTCGCAATAACGTGAACACCGTGGCCAGTTACCTGTTCACCGCCGGTGGCCAGCACAACATCCGCGGCGGCTGGAGCATCAACCGTCTGGCGAACTCGCCCGTCGCGAGCACGTGGCCGGACGGCTATATCTTCCTGTACTGGGACCGCGCTCGTAACGCCCTCACCCGTTCCGGTTCATTCCGCGGCCCCTATGGTTACTACATCAATCGCGTGTTTGCCACGACCGGTGATGTGTCGTCCAACAACCAGGGCCTTTTCATCCAGGACCAGTGGCGCGTCAACAAGAAACTGACCCTGACGCTGGGCCTCCGCTCAGAGCGGGAATTCGTTCCCAGCTTCTCCGACAACAAGAGCATCCCGTCGAAGGCCATCACCTTCAACTGGAACCAGAAGCTGGCCCCGCGCCTGGGATTCGCCTATGACCCTTCGGGCACCGGCAGGATGAAGATCTACGGCAGCTTCGGCCGCTACTACGACATCATGAAGTACGAACTGCCTCGCGGCAGCTTCGGTGGCGACAAGTGGAAGGACTACTACTACACGCTGGACAGCCCGAACTTCCTTGCCATCAAGCCGAACCCGGCACCCAACTCGAACACCGGAACCTTGCCCGGAACCTTGATCGAGACCGTCGACAACCGTATCCCGTCCAACGATCCGTCGAACCCGCTGGTTGATCCGAATCTACTGCCAGTCCGCCAGACTGCCTATGACTTCGGGTACGACTACCTGTTTGAGGGCGGCTGGGTGGCCGGTGTCCGCTACACCCACAAGAATCTGGACCGCACCATTGAAGACGTGGGCATCCTCACCCGGCAAGGTGAGCAGTACTACATCACCAACCCGGGCTTCGGCTACTCGATCGACTCGTCGAAGTTTCCCTCGGACTACCCCAAGAGCGTGACGCCGAAAGCCAAGCGGGTCTATGACGCGGTGGAGTTCCGGCTGGAACGCCGCTTCGCCAAGAAGTACTATCTCAGTTCGAGCTACACCATTAGCCGCGCCTTCGGCAACTACGGCGGCTTGGCCTCATCGGACGAGAACGGACGCAATAGCCCCAACGTCAACCGCTACTTCGACGAAGCCTGGATGAGCTACGACAACAAGGGCAAGCTGGTGGAAGGCCGTTTGGCCACGGACCGGCCGAACACCTTCAAGTTCTTCGGCAGCTACGACCAGAAGTGGAAGGGCGGCACGACCCGCCTGGCTCCGTTCTTCTCCGCCTACTCCGGCACCCCGCTCACCACCGAAGTTTCGGTGGGTGGCGTGCCGGTATTCGTTAACGGCCGTGGCGACCTGGGCCGGACACCATTCATCTCGCAGACTGACCTGTTGCTGACGCACGACTTCCCGTTAAAGCGTGAAGGCATGCGGTTGCGCTTTGAGTTGAACGTCACCAACCTGTTCAATCAATCGGCCGTTACCAACAAGTACGCGCAAATCACGCACACCAACGACGGCAGCATCAACTTTGATAACACCGGCGACATCTTCAAGGGCTTTGACTGGGCTAAAGAAATGAAGACCCAGGAAATTCGCCGCGATCCGCAGTTCGGCATGGGCTCGGCCTTCCAAGGCCCCCGCACCATGCGTATGGGCTTCCACTTCATCTTCTAATCACCACGGAAGCTGAACCATCAAGGGCGGTGCCTTCGGGTGCCGCCCTTTTTGTATTTGGCGCCATGCGTCGCGCCGCCCGCCCGATACCCCGGTGTGGAGCGGCTCCGGATTTGTTAACTTCGTGTCTAATGAGCGGTATCAGCTGTACAAATGTGGGGAAACTCGCATTCATTTGGGGGGGCCTTTGGCTAGGGTGCAGTCTTGCGGCTGCTGGCGGCCAGGAAGTGCTCGTCCTTCATTCTTACCGCGCTGGGTATGAATGGACCGACGAAATTACCCGCGGAATTCGCACCACATTTGATCAAACACACGACAAGATTTTGTGGTTTGAATTCCTTGAGGCGCGCCGCCGGCCGTATCCGCAACTAATCGAGCCCTTCCGCCGCACCCTGAAGTTGAAGCACGCCGGGCGGAAGTTTGATCTGGTTGTTGCCGTGGACGACGAAGCGCTCGATTTTGTCCTTCATCACAGCCAAGGGATGTTCGACCGGATCCCCATCGTGTTTGGCGGTGTCGTGCCGTCGCCGCTGGTGGCCGCTGTGCCGCGGGACCGCGTCACCGGAGTACTGGAACTGGCGCCCGCCTCACGATTGTTGACCCTCGCCACTCAGTTGCACCCCACCGCTCGCGAGCTGTATCTGGTGGCTGACAACTCACCCCAGGGCGCGACCGTCAAGCAGCAGGTGGAGACCAGTGCTCAGTCCTTGCCCGGCTTGAAGGTGCACCTGCTCGATGGGGCCAAGCTGTCCCTGCCCGAAATCAAGCAGACCCTGCGGACGGCGCAACCGGGTGCGATTCTGATGCTGAATCAGTTCCGGCAGGACCGGGACAACCAATACATCTCCGCCGCTGAGGGCGAGTATGGCATTGCGGCCGTGGCGAATATGCCGGCCTATGGCGCCCTGATCAGCCAGGTGGGCCGGGGCATTCTCGCCGGCACACCCAATGAAGGGTTCGAACATGGCGGGATGGTGGCGCGCCTGGCGCTCCGGGTGCTGAAGGGTGAAGCGCCGGGCTCCATCCCGTTGCTGGCGGACTACCCGCATCGTCTTCTGCTCGATTACAGCGAGCTGGAACGCTGGGGCTTGACCCGCGCTCCCGTGCCCGCCGAAGCGTCGATCGTCAACCGGCCCACCTCGGCCTGGCGCGACTACGGCTCCTGGCTGGCCGGTGGCGCGGTGTTCTTTACCCTACAGGCGCTGGTGATTGTCACCCTCAGCCGGAACATTCTCCAGCGCCGGATGGCGCAGGCTAGGCTTAGCCAGGCGTTAAAGGATCTCTCCGGGGCGCTCGAGCTGAGCAGCCGGGCCTCGGAGATGAAGGACCGCTTTGTGGCCAACATCAGCCATGAGTTGCGGACCCCAATGAACGGCGTGCTGGGCATGCTGCAATCGCTGCAAGGCACGCGGCTGGACCCGCCGCAGCGGGAATCGGTGGACTTGGCCACCAGCTCCGCCCGCTCTCTACTGGCGATCCTGAATGACATCCTTGATTTCTCCCGCATCGGCGCGGGCAAGATGACGCTGGTGCTCACCGATTTCACGCTCCGCTCGCGGCTGGCGGAGTTGATGGCGCTGCTGCGGCCCAGCGCTGCCCCGGGCGTGAAGTTTGCGCTGGAAGTGGAGGATGATGTGCCGGACATCCTGCGCGGCGATTCTGGACGTCTGCTGCAGGTGCTGATGAATCTGGCCGCCAACGCCTTGAAGTTCACCGCCCAGGGTCACGTAACGGTGCGGGTGGGACTGCCCGCGCCCACCGGGCCGGACGCTGCGGCCAGGAGGCCGTTCGCGTATCAACCGGACTCCACTGAAGAGCTGCCCACGACGCCGCTGCGGTTTGCGGTGGAGGATTCCGGGATCGGCATCGCGCCGGACCAGATCAGCCGGTTGTTCAAGCCGTTCTCGCAGGTGGACGATTCGGTGACGCGCCGGTTTGGCGGCACCGGCCTGGGCCTGGCCATCTCCCGGCAGCTGGTGGAAAGGATGGGCGGCACGATCAGTGTGATCAGCCAGCCCGGCCAGGGCACCACCTTCAGCTTTGACTTGCCGCTGCAGGTACGGCCGTCGAAGGCTCCGCCGGAGCTGGCGCCGGAGCGCGCTGGTTTGCCGGAAGCCCGTCCCCGGTTCGCGGGCTGGCGGGTGCTGGTGGTGGAAGACAACCCCATCAATCGCGCCGTGGCGCAGCGTCTGCTCGAACGGACCGGCTGCCAGGTGGAGTTGGCTTCCGATGGCGCCGACGGTTTGGCCATGGTGAGGCTGCTGGCGCCCGATCTGGTGCTGATGGATGTGCAGATGCCCGGCATGTCGGGCCTGGAAGCCACCCGCGAGATCCGCAAGCTGCCGGAACCGGCGCGCTATACGCCCGTGGTGGCCATGACGGCCAGCTCCATGACGGGCGACCGGGAGCGATGCCTGGAATCCGGCATGAACGACTACTTGAGCAAGCCGCTGGAGCTAAGCGTGCTGGAGGCGATGCTGGCCCGCTGGCTGGGCGGCGCCAGGGCAAAGCCGGCCGCCAGTTCGGCGCGCTGAGAGCGTGTGTTCCGGGGTATGCTCCATGCATGCGGAATCTTGTCTGGCTCCTCACGGCCGCAGCGTTGCTCGCCCAAGCGCCTGGTCTTACGGTGGGCGGTGACTATCCCAAACAGTTTGAGCGCTGGCTGACCCAGCAGGCCGAGACCCACTGGGACCAGCGCGAGCGCACCGTGGCCGCCTTGTCGAGCGCGGCGCAGATCAAGGCGCGGCAGGAGTATGTGCGCCGCACCGCCCGCGAACTGATCGGTGGCTTGCCGGCGGGGAAGACTCCGCTGAACGCCCGTGTGACCAGCAAGGCTCCCCTTGAGGGCGAAGGCTACCGGATCGAGAACATCATCTTTGAGAGCCTGCCGGGCTTTCAGGTGACGGCCAACCTCTACTTGCCGGCGCGCGGCCGCAAGCCGTTTCCGGCGGTGCTGGGCGTGGCGGGGCATTCGGTGAATGGCAAGGCGTCTTCCACTTATCAGACGGCCTTCATCGGGTTCGCGCAACGGGGCATTGCGGTGTTGGCGTATGACCCTCCGGGTCAAGGGGAGCGCCTGGAGTTTCTGGACCCGGTGAGCGGCAAGTCTCGCGCGGGCATTGGCGTGCCGGAGCATCAGATGGCCGGGCTGCAGTGCCTGCTCACAGGTACCAGCATGGCGCGTTATGAGATCCACGATGGCATCCGCGCGTTTGACTATCTGCTCACGCGCCCGGAGATTGACCCGAAGCGCATTGCGGTCGCCGGTAACTCTGGCGGGGGCACGCAGGCGGCCTATCTGGCCGTGATGGAGCCGCGGCTGGCCGGTGTCGTCTCATCCTGCTATATGACGCGGTGGCGGGAGCTGTGGTCCGGCCCCGGCCCGCAGGATGCCGAGCAAGTGTGGCCGGAGTTCATCGCGCGCGGCCTTGATTTTGGTGACTTCGCGCTCGCGGCCGCTCCCCGGCCGTTCCTGATGACCACGGCCATCCGCGACTACTTCCCGATTGATGGCGCCCGCACCACGTTCAAGCAGACGCAGCGATTGTTCGACCTGCTGACCGGGGGTGAGAAGATGGGCTACTTCGAGTTTGACGATACGCACGGCTGGTCCAAGCCGCGCCGTCAGGCGGCCAACCGGTGGCTGGAAAAATGGCTGTTGGGCAAGGACTCCGACGGAGCGGAGGGCGAGATCCTCACCGAAGAAGAGACCAAGCTCTACGCCACCTCCACCGGTCAGGTGTCCACTTCCGGGGGGACCGAGACCGTGCAATCGCTGAACCGGAAGCTGGCGGCGGAGCTGAAGACCACGCGCGAGAAGCGCGCCGAGCCGGTGACGGTGGCCCGGATCAAGCAAGTGATCGGTTATCGTGAGCCCGCCGCCGGTTCGCCGCCCGCGTCCGTCCGCGGAAAGGTGGCTCAGGATGGCTATCAGGTGGAGAAGCTGGAACTGGCGGTGGAAGGCGGCGTGTCCATTCCGGCCCTGCTGTACTACCAGACTCTGGCCGAACCTCCCACGCGCGCCTGGATCTTCGCCTCCGGGGCGGGCACCGCGGGCGACCCGGACATCGCCGAGCTTGTGCGGGCGGGGCACGTGGTGCTCGCGGTGGACCCCCGCGGCTCCGGCGAAGGCTACCGCGCTCGAGGCGTGGGCGACTATAGCGGCCCTTACCAGTTGGCGGCCCGGACGTGGCTGCTGGGGCGCAATCTGGTGGAGATGCAGGCGGCGGATCTGGTGATGGCGAACCGTTATCTGCGCTCCCGCATTGGCGACCGGCGCGTTGGTCTGCTGGCCAAGGGTACGCTGGGCCCGGCGGCCATCTTCGCCGCGGCGCTCGACTCTGGCTTCGGGCAGCTGGTGCTGGAGCGAAGCGTGCTCTCCTACAGTGCCATCGTCGACGCGGCCGTGCACAGCCATCAGGACAACGCGGTGGTGCCCGGCATCCTGAAGCACTTTGACTTGCCCGATGTGCTGCGGACGCTGGTGCCGCGCCGGGTGACGCTGGTGTCGCCCGTGACGCCCAACCAACTGTCCCCGGGGTTGATCGGCGCCGTCACCGAAGTAGCCACCGGCCCGGCGCGCTCGAGCGTCGTGGTCCGTGGCGAAGCCTGGACGCTGCGCCGGACGGTGCCCGAGATGTTCTAGCCCGGAGCTGCGGCTAGGGCTGAGGGTGCCAGCTCTGCCGGGCCCTCGCTGCCGAAGCGTGGGCGGCCTTCACGAGCGGCGCGTACATCTGGCGAGCCTGGGCGGTGATGTTCGGTGGTGCCTTCTCGGGCGTGCCGGAGCGGAAGGGCGGCTGCGGGTCGTATTCGAGCGTCAGCTCCAATGCTCGGGCATAGTCATCTCCCCGCAAGCGCGCGGCCAGCTTCAACCCAAAGTCGATACCGGAGGTGATGCCGCCGGCGGTGATCCGGTTGCGGTCCTCCACGACGCGGGCGTTCACCAACTCCGCGCCCAGGGATGGCAGGACCTCGCGGACTGCCCAGTGCGAGGTGGCCTTGTAGCCCCGCAACAGCCCCGCCGCCCCCAGCACCAACGATCCCGAACAAACACTGGTGACGTAGCGGGCATTCTTGCCCCGTGAGGCAAGAAACTCGAGCGTCGCGGTGTCGCTCATCAGCGCCACGGTTCCTCTACCGCCGCCCGGCACAAACAGAATGTCGGGCGCCAACGGGGCTTCGGCAAACGTTTTGTCAGGAAGCACGCGAACGCCGGTATCACTGGTGACCGGGTCTTTCGACTTGGCCACCAGCGATACTTCAACACCCATTAGATACCCGAACACCTGCTGCGGCCCGATCAGGTCCAGCAATGTCATCCCAGGGTAAACGAGCATCAGGATCTGCTCCGGCTTGGCCGTTTGCGCAGCGGCCCCGGCGGCGCTGACTTGGGCGAACGTGCGTCGTGTCATTTGGCCAGCGCCTCGTAGCGCTCACTCACAAAATCCCAGTTGATGACTTTCGTTACGGCGGCCAGATAATCAGCGCGCTTGTTCTGATACTTCAGGTAGTAAGCATGCTCCCAGACATCGATGCCCAATAGCGGCCGCTGTTGCCGCATCAGTGGGCCGTCCTGATTGGGGTAGCCTTCGAGCAGCAGTTCGTTCTTCGCATTCAGGCTCAGCCACGCCCAGCCGCTGCCGAACTGGCCCTGAGCGGTGGCGCGTAGTTTGTCTTCAAAGGCGGCCTGGCTGCCGAAGGTCTTGTCGAGGGCGGCTACCAGCTTGCCCTTGGGCGCTTGCCCCTTGGCGGGTGCCAGTACCTGCCAGAACAAGCTGTGGTTGGCATGGCCGCCACCGTTGTTGCGCACGGCGGTCCGGATCGCCTCCGGTACGGTATCGAGCTTGCCCAGCAGATCTTCAATGCTCAACGAGTTGAGTTTCGGATCGCCACCGATGGCCTTGTTCAAGTTGTCGACGTAGGCCTGATGATGCCGGCCATGGTGGATCTCCATGGTCCGCGCGTCGATATAGGGCTCCAGTGCGTCGAAGGCATAGGGCAACTTCGGCAGAGTCGCCGGTGCGGCCGAAGCCGACAGAGAGGCAGCGGCCAGGCCACCTCCGAGAGACAGGATCATGTGGCGCCGGTTCATTTGCTCCCCCAGCTGCCGTCGGCGGTCTGCTCGCACCATAAATTGCAGGCCGCGCCCCTGCGGCCACCAACTGTCTTGATCCCGGCGGCCAGCGCCGTCAAACACACTGCTTTCCACCTCATCGTGTACTGCCTTTCTGCCCGGTGGGGCGTTGGGTTGCGGTTGTCTTGGCGGGAGGCCAAGGATTGCCGAACTGCGGGTTGCGCAAGAACGTCTGGTCCGTCAGCGAGCGCAGAAATTCAACCAGATCGCGCTTCTCTTGCGCCGTCAGGTCGAAACTCTTGATGAACTCGCTCTTGGCGGGATGATCTCCACCACGGCCGCCTTTCGCGTAGTGATCGACTGCGGCTTCCAGCGTCGCCACGCTGCCGTCGTGCATATAGGGCGCCGTCACCGCGATGTTGCGCAGGGTCGGAGCCCGGAACTTGCCGTTGTCTTCTTCGTCGTGCGTGAACTCTTCCAGGCCCGTGTTCGGTGTTTCGTAGTGCCGGTAAAGGCCGGTGTTGTGAAACTCCACTTCGACAAAACCCTTGTCGAGATAGTCCACGGAACCGGTCAGGTTGAAGCCGCCATGGCAATGGAAACACTCCAGACGCTCGCTGAAAAACAGCGCCTCGCCGCGCTTGGCCGCGGGGGTGATGGCGTTGGCATCATCGCCATTGCGGTACCGGTCAAAGGGTGAATCGCCCGACAGCAGCGTGCGCTCAAACGAGGCGATGGCTTTGGTGATGTTGGCCAGGTTGAACGGCTCCGGCTGCTCCGGAAACGCCTCGGCAAACATCTTGCGGTAGCGGGCGTCGGCCTTGAGCCGTTCCGCCATCAGGTCCTCCTTGCCCGCCATGCCGAGCTCCACCGGGTGATCGCCAAACAATGGCGCCAGCGCCTGCGTCTCCAGACGGCGTAAGTTGGGGTTGGCCCACGTCAGGATCGGTGTGTACGCCATGTTGGCCAAGCTCATCGAGCCCCGGGGATGCTTCTCTTTCGTGGAGCCGATGCCACGTGGCCGTCCGTCGGTGAAGGCCAGCTCCTGCTTGTGGCAACTGGCGCAGGATTGTGTCTGGTTCAGCGAGAGGCGCTGGTCATAGAACAGATGCCGTCCCAGCGTGACCTTGGCTGCGGTCATCGGATTGTCGGGCGGAACGTTGGGCAGCGGAAAGCCGGGCGGCAGCTTCCAGTCATAGGAGCCGAGCCTGGCCTTCTCAATTGCCCGCTGCTGCGCGCGAAGGGCACGAACATGGCCCACCAACTGCCAGCGTTGATCGTCCGGCAACTGGTGGAACGCCGGCATCGAAGCACCAATGCCATGGGTCACCACCCAGTAGATCTCGCCGTCCTTCATCGACTCCATCAGGTAGTTCGCCAGATTAGTGGGCCGGACCTTCAACTTGCCCGCCAGGGGCGTCATTGATCTTCCGTCCACCCCATGGCAGCCGCCGCAGTGCTGCTCGTACAGGCGAGCGGCCAGCGCGGCATCTCGCTGGCCGGGGGCCAGGGGGTTGGTCAGGCGCAACGCTTCTGGCGGTGCGGTGGAGCGGCCGTGGGCGTCATGCGCCCACGCGGCCGCCATGCCCAGAAACAGCCAAGCGATCAGCTTCATGAAGCTATCGCTCCGTCCTGGTCGAGGTGCCGGGCGCCTTTGCCGGGCGGTCCGCCGCAAAGAAAGTCTGCTTGCCAGACTGGCCGTTGAACGGCAGACCGAAGTTGGCGAAGATCGGCGCACAGTCGCTATCGCCCAGGCCGGACATGCAGCCGGAGGGCGTCTTTTCTTGATTGACGTCGACGTTTGAGTCCTTCAGCAGCCGCCCCAGGTCGGCCACCACCACGTCCTGGACCGGGTCAAAGCCGGCGAGCGTGACCTCCGCCCGATTCGGCTCGCTGCATTGGGTGGGGACAGTGGTCTTGGTGGTGTTGGGCGTGCAACCGGTGCTGCCCAGGTGAATCGCGACCCCGCGCGGGAGCCCGGTGCTGGCGAAGTCCAGCCGCGCAAACTTGCGTCCCGCATTCCATACCCACGAGAGCGCCGTCAGATTGAGTGGCGACGGCATCGTGGTCAGGTCGGTGTGATTCTTTTCAAACGGCACCCCCAGCGTGAAGCGCACACCGCGCCACTGCTTGCCAGCCGGAACGGTACCGGTGATCACGTCATTCAGATCCGGTGTCCCGTTGGTGCAACCGCCAGTGGCATTCTCGAAATCAAGCAGGGCAACGCCATCCAGCTGCCACTTGCCGTCCTGACGAACCTCGACGGGCGTCTCCTGTCCCGCTGAATCCACTAAACGGACGTTGTGGACATAGAAGCGGAAGTCGCGAGGCGACAGCGTCGAAGCGGTAGTGCCGACGCCTTCGAACTTCTGACCGCAGGCAAATGGCGCACCATTCACGCGAGCCGCAAAGCGGATCGAAACCGGCACGGGCTCCGCCGCAAAAACAGCCCCGGCGAAGATAAGCAGCAAACAATTCTTCTTCATGGATTCCTCACGGACAGCGAACGTCGAATGAAACGGGTGAGTACCGCCAGCCCCGCGAGCGTCGCGGCGGCGGGCACTAGATCAAGCCACCAACGTTGATGGCCTGGTGGATCGCGGAGAATCCGCGCTCCGTATTGGGCAACATACTGGGCAACAATCTGCTCCTCGTTTTCGCCAGCGGCCAGCCGTTGGGCGATCTCCCGGCGCATCTGGGCCGCTTGGGGCGATTGGTGCACGCGGGCCGATTCGCGCCAGCAACACGGTGCCAGCAAACGGTCCGCTACCGCCCCGGCATCCGCCGCAAACGCAGTAACAGACACGAAAACGAGCAGCAGCCGATGGATCAGCTCCATGGGCGCAACTCCTATTCAGTTGGGTTGACGGGCTATTGAGGTTTGGCCAGCAGGATTAGGCAGCGGGCGGAGGGCGTTGCCACGCGGAGCGATTGCATTGCGGCACCGCGCAATCACTGGCTCGTACGGGAGCGATACTGGCTTGAAGCACCAATGCGGCAGGCGTCAGCAACGTTCGCAGCGGAGCCACCGAAGCTCCGCAACAGCAATCCTTGGAGCACGAAGCGGCGCTGCCGATACTCACCGCGCCCGGTGCGGGGCGCTTGCGGTGGCAGCAGGAATGCCGTTGCCCTTTGCGGCAACACGCCATCCCGGATGCGTCGTCGGACAACACGCGCCCGGCCGCCAACGCGACGGGGAGCTGGAGGAGTAGCACCAACATCAGCGCCAGGCAGCGGTGCACCCAGCGGGGCACCACACACAAGCGCTGCTGGGGTCTCCCGTTCATCGGTCCAGCCCCGAGTATCGCATGACTTTTTCTCGCAGTGACTCACTTTTGTGCCTCAATGGACTTTTCTGGCCGACACGCTTCCGCGCAGCCGCTTGAAACCGGACCCCCGGTCGCGCGACAGTAGAGTTTGACCCCGCAAATTACCGTCCTCGACACGGGCGGGCAGTACTGCCACCTGATCGCCCGCCGCGTCCGCGAATTAGGCATCTATGCCGACGTCCAACAGAGCGATGTGCCCGCGGCAACGCTGGCTGATCGTCGCGGCATCATCATCTCCGGCGGCCCGGCCAGCGTGTACGCGCCTGATAGCCCCACCACGGAGAAAGAGCTCTACTCGCTCGGGGTGCCCGTGTTGGGCATCTGTTATGGCTTGCAGTTGATGGCCTATGGCTTGGGCGGCGAAGTGGCGTTGGGCGACAAGGGCGAGTACGGCAAGGCGACGCTGCATGTCGATGATGCCTCCGGGTTGCTCAAGGGCTTTGGGGCCGACGAGCCGGTGTGGATGAGCCATCGCGACCAGGTCCGCACGCCGCCGCCGGGCTTTCGGCGCACGGCCACCACGGTCACCTGCCCGGTTTCGGCCATCGAGGATGGAGAGCGCAAGCTGTACGGTGTGCAGTTCCACCCGGAAGTGGTCCACACACTGCGCGGGCGGCGGCTGCTTGAGAATTTCTTGTTTTCGATCTGCGGCTGCGTCAAGGATTGGGACCCGCAGCAACAGTTGCCCGAGATTGAGCGCCAGGTGCAAGAGATCGCCGCGGGCCGCAACGTACTGTTCTTTGCCAGTGGCGGCGTCGATTCCACCGTGGCTTCGGCGCTTTGTGTGCGTGCCCTGGGGGCAGAGCGGGTCCATGCCGTCTATGTCGATACCGGCCTGATGCGCGAAGGCGAGACGGAGTTTGTGGCGAAGACGTTTGAGGGCTTTGGCCATGGCGTCTTTGAAGTAGTGGACGCGCGCGCCGAGTTTCTGGGTCAATTGGCGGGCGTCACGGAGCCGGAGCGCAAGCGGCACATCATTGGCGAAGAATTTGTCCGCGTGCAGGAACGTATTCTCGAACGCGGCCGCTTTCTCGATGGCGAATGGATCTTGGGCCAAGGCACCATCTACCCCGACACCATCGAATCGGGCGGCTCGAAGAAGGCTGACCTGATCAAGACGCACCACAACCGCGTCGCCGGCATTCAACGCCTGATGGAAGCCAACCGGATCGTCGAGCCGTTGCGGGATCTCTACAAGGACGAAGTGCGGGTGCTGGGCCGGACGATGAAGCTTCCTGATGCACTGCTGGACCGGCATCCGTTCCCGGGTCCAGGCTTGGCCATCCGCTGCCTGTGTTCAGATGCGGCCGCGCCGGTGGAAGCGACACCGGAAGGTTGGGTAGTCCCGGTGCGCAGCGTGGGCGTGCAGGGCGATTCGCGCACATACCGTCCGGTGTTGGCTGTCGAAGAGTTGCCCACCGAAGGAGTGATCGACCGGGCGACGCATCTGATCAACCAGCGCTCCGACGTCAATCGCGTGATTGCTTACTGCGGTGGCCACTCGCCTTTCAGCGAAGCCCACGTGCTGCCGAGCGCCATCACGGAAGAGCGCCTGGACCGCTTGCGCCGGGCCGATGCGATTGTGCGCGAGATGTCGGAACGGTCCGGCTTTGAGCAACAGGTCTGGCAGTTTCCGGTGGTGCTAATCCCGCTGGGCGATGCCACGCGTCCCGATTCAGTGGTGCTGCGGCCCATCTATTCCGTTGACGGCATGACGGCCAGCGCGGTGGCCATGCCCGATGCTTTGCGGGAGGCATTGGTGGCCCGCTTGCTGGACATTCCGGGCGTGGCGCACGTGCTCTACGACATTACGCATAAGCCTCCGGCGACGATTGAGTGGGAGTAGGATGTTTGACGGCGCTACAATTTGATTGATGGTCGCCCGAGAAGAACTACATCGCTTGGTGGATCTGCTGCTGGATGCGGACTGCTTCGTTGCCCAGCGCGTGCTCTCGTCGCTGGTGGAGACGGAAAGCACTCCGGAGGCCTTCGCGTCTCATGAGCCGAACGATGAGACCATCGCCGCGCTACGCGAGTCGAATGAGGGCCGAGGCCTGAAGCGGTTTGATTCCTTCAGCGAATTCCTCAAGCAGATCTAATGCTGCTCGCGGTCCTCACCACCTCGGCGTTCGAGCGGGATGTGCGTCGACTCGCCAAACAAGGGAAGGATCTGGAAAAGCTAGGGCGCATCGTAGACTTGCTGCAAGCCCAGCTCCCTTTGCCTCCACGCTGCCGCCTCCATCCCTTGAAGGGCGAATGGATCGGCCACTGGGATTGTCATGTCGAGCCCGACTGGCTGCTACTCTATCGGACAACTGAATCGGCGATTACGCTTGTCAGAACGGGCAGTCACTCCGAGCTTTTCCGGCGTTAGCCGGTCCTGCCTTAAGCTCGCTACCCCGCCACCCGCTGCAAATGCGTGTCCTTGAAGAACGTCGGGTACTTTAGGCCGTAGCCGGCCATGCGGTCGAAGCCGATGTGCGCCAGCCAGATCCAGGCATAAGGAGCCACCGCCGGACCGGTGAAGATCAGCAGCAGGATTGGCAGCACTTCCGTGTGCGCCAAGTTGTAGCAGGCGCTGCCCAGCTTGGGGTTGGCCAGATAGCCCAGCATCAGCAGGTCCGGCGTCAGGAAGAGCAGTGCGAACAGGCCCCAGCCCGCTCCCGTGGCCGCGTATGACCATGCAGCAAACGCGAGCACGGCGGCACCCTCAAGCGCCAGCAGGATGCGGGGGTTGGAAAGAATCACGGTTTCTTCGATGATGGTGGGTATATGGCGCGTCGCAAGAAGTTCGACGAAGGCAAAGGCGTGCGGGAAATTGCGCGGGAGCGCGTCGGTACCGTCTCCTCGACGAAAGTGATAGTCTCGAAACTCAAGAAGCCACCGAAGTACAAGAAACCACCGGGCGAGGAAAAAGAATGAAGGGTTTGCTGCTGTTGCTGGCCTGTGCGCTGGACGCATTTGCTGAGACCAAGTTATTGAAGAATGCCACCGTGCTCGATGGCACAGGTGGGGTGGCGAAGACCGGCACCTCGATTTTGGTGGTCGATGGCCGCATCACCCAGATCGGCAGCAGTGTGAAGGCGCCGAAAGACGCCGAAGTGATCGACCTGACTGGCAAGTACGTGATCCCGGGCCTGATCGCCTCGCACGGCCACTTGGGCAACACCAAAGGCTTCATCCAGGACCCCAAAAACTTCACCCGCGAGAACGCCGAAGCGCAACTGAAGAACTACGCCTCCTATGGCATCACGACGATGGTGTCGATGGGCAGCGACCAGTCGCCTGTCTGGGCCATCCGCACCGAGCAACGCGCGGGCCGGCCTTCAATGGCTCGGGTGATCACCGCCGGGCGCGGCTTCACCGGCAAGAACGGCTATCCGACCTCGGCCATGGGCATGAAGGGGGTGCCGTACGAGATCGAGACGGTGGAGCAAGCGCAGAAGGCCGTCGACGAGCAGGCGGCGCTGAAGGTGGACCTGATCAAGATCTGGATGGATGACCATCTGGGCAAGGAAAAGAAGATCTCGCCGGAGCTGTGCAAGGCGATCATCGCCCAGGCGCACAAGCATGGCCTGAAAGTGGCCGCCCACATCTTCTACCGCGAAGATGCGCGCGCGCTGATGGAAGGCGGCCTGGACATGATCATCCACAGCGTCCGCGACAAACCCGTGGACGACAGCTTTGTCGCACTGATGAAAAAGACCGGCGCCCGGCTGGGTGCGGCGACGCTGGCGCGCGAGATCTCGATGTTCTACTACGCCGAACCCCGGCCGTTCCTCGACGACCCGTTCTTCACTCGTGGCGTCGGTGGCCCCTCGGGCGAGATCGTTACCCGGATGAAGTCCGCCGCCTACCAGCAAGGACAAAAGATCGACCCGGACCACAAGCTCTATCCGGACTTTCTGGAGACCGCAAAGAAGAACCTGAAGAAGCTCTACGACGCGGGTGTTCCCGTGGGCATGGGCAGCGACTCCGGCCCGCCCGTCCGCTTCCCCGGCTACTTTGAGCACTGGGAGATGGAGCTTATGCAGGAAGCGGGCCTCAAGCCTGCCCAGATCATCGTCTGCGCCACGCGCAACAACGCGCAAAGCTACGGCTGGGACAAGCAGATCGGGACGCTCGAAAAAGGCAAGTGGGCGGACCTGGTGGTGCTCAGCAAGGACCCTGCTGCCGACGTGAAGAACATCCGTGCCATCGAAATGACGATGGTGGCGGGCAACGTCGCCTACAAAGCGAAGTAAGTTTTGGCGAGGATTACGCTTACCCGGCACGGACTCTTGCTGCCCGTGCTGTCCACCTTTTCCCCCAACCGTCTGGGATAGGTAGAAGCTGCAAGCCAACGCCCGCATGACGGCCTAGAAGGGTCGCATCCAGACCGTGGGTGCCAGCCGGGCTAGCGGCCGATTTAGCTGTACCCAAGTGCGGTCCTCGCGCGGCTTCGCCGCTGATCCGTTGACCGATATAGATGTCGTGGTTTAACCGGTCCGCGGTGAGGAAGGCGGGCGAGATTGGGTGGATCGGGCAAAATGATGCCTGCAAAACCAAACCGGCGGGCGCATTCTCCATTTGAGAAAGCACCCGCCGGTACTGGACTACGATTTTCCGCCTACCAGATCAGCTTCAGGCCGCCCTGCATCTGCCGTGGATCGTTGGCTTGCGCCGTGACGCGGCCGAAGTTGGCGCCGCCGGTGACGCTGGTGTTGGGGCTGGAGAATCGCACGCGGTTCATCGAGTTGAACGCTTCCGCGCGGAACTGCAGCCGGACCTTCTCGGTCAACCGGAAGATCTTGAACACCGACAGGTCCAGGTTGTTGATGTGGTGGTTGCGGAGGTTGGCCACCAGCGGACCCATGTTGCCCAGCGTGAACGCGGCCGGCTGGCTGAAGGTGCTGGTGTCGAACCACTTGTCCAGACGGCTGTGGGCATCGATGTCGAGCGAGGCGCGCTGGCCGTTGGTATTGGCGCGGATGGCCTCAGTGAACAGGCCCGCTGTGTTGTTGGCCCCGATCCCCAATGCCGACCCGGATTGCAGATTGTAGATGCCGTTCACCTGCCAGCCACCCACCAGGGCGTCCAGCACTTTGGGCATGTCCGAGCCGAACTGGCGCCCGCGGCCGATGGGCAGTTCGTAGACACCGCTGAAGATCAGGCGGTGCGGCACATCGACGCTTGAGATCGCGCGGCTGGCCTTGGCGTTGTAGCTGTCCTGATAGCTGGTGCCTTCGTCAATCGTCTTGGCCCACACGTAGCTGCCTTCAAACACGACGCCCTTGGAAAAGCGCTTGCTGAAAGTGAGCTGCATTGAATTGTAGTCGGAAGTAGCCCCTTGCGAGAACAGCGGGTAGATCGCCCCAAACTGCGGATACGGCCGCAGCAGCTGGGCACGCGAGACTTGCCGGTTGGCCACCACGCCCGCGCCACCGTTGCCGAAGAAGGGGTTGTCCACCAACTGGTTCAGCTGGTTGCCCAGGCTCAGGTACTGCGGATTCACCTGATTGAGCGTGAAGCCGCCTTCGCCACCGCGCGACAGCTGGCGGCCGCGATTGGCCACGTAGCCGACTTCCAGCAACACCGCGCCGGGCAGTTCGCGCTGCACCGTGAAGTTGTATTGCAGCGTGTAGGGCGTGTTGGTATTGCTCAAGGGTGCGTCCAGGTTGCTGCCGATGGCCGTCAGCGCGCCCAGCGAGGAGCCGGGCACGGGCTGGAAGCCGCCGGGGAACGGGTTGCTCAAGCGGTTCAGTGGCGTGATGCCATCGAGGCTGGTCACCCACGGAGTCTCGACACGGAAGCCGTAGGGGCCAACGGTGCCCTGCGCGGACAACGTGCTGGGTCCAAACAGCTGGGCAAAGGCGCCGCGGATGGTGGTCTTGTCGTTCACCTGATAGGCGAAGCCCAAGCGGGGGGCGATGTTGTTGAAGTCGCCATTAAACTGGGTCCGGTCATTGCCGTCGACGCCCACAAAGCGCAGACCGCCCTTGAGGTTGCTGAAGCCAGGAACTCGCGAGGCCAGCGGCGAATTGATGCTGGGGTCAAACCAGCTCAACCGGTCGTAACGCTCCGTGCGCGGAGTATCGAAGTCATAACGGACACCCAGGTTCAGCGTCAGCTTGCGGGTGATGCGCCAATCGTCCTGCACATAGAAGGCCTGGTAGAAGCTCTGGGCGGCGACGTTTTTCCAGTTCTGGTAGAAGTTACCGCTGGTGCCGGTGCCCAACAGGAAGGAGGCGAAGCCGTAGCCGGCGGTGGCGCTGGCGCTGGTGGGGTTGGGGCCCTGCGTAAAGGCGGTGGTGAAGCCGAAGGTGCCCGCCGCGCGCGCTTCCCAAACATTGATGCGCAGCATGCGGCCTTCATAGCCGAACTTCAGCGAATGCTTGCCGATCAAACGGCTGAAGCTGCCCGCCAGGCCGTAGTTGTTGAAGCCGCTCTGGCGGTGGTCGCTGCCACCCAGCGAGGTCTGCCCGGCGACATCGAAGCGCGGGAACATGTAGCGGTCCACCGCCGCGTCGAGAGCTTTGGGGAGCCCCAGGCTGGACGGGACAAAGCCCAGGCCCTGGTTGTCGAACAAGAACCGGTTGCGCGCGAACGAGAGGCGGATGTTCACCAGCGTCGTTGAGTTCAACGTGTTGGTGTAATCAACGACGGCGTTACGGCCAAAGTCGTTGTTGTTCACGCGGCCTTCGGCGATCCCGAGTTCGCCCGGGAACAGCTGGGGCGGTCCGTTGAAGGATTTGCGGTAGGAGAAACGGCCAAACAGGCGCTGCCGGTCGGAGATGTTGTGGTCCACGCGAACGTCGGCGTTGTCGGTGTTGATGGCCGCGGCGCCGTTGTTGTAGAAATTGTTGCGGAAGGTGCCGGGGTCGCCCGGTTGGTTGGCCTTGGGGAAGTAACCCATGGTGGTGCGGGCGACGGCGTCAAAGCGGTTGGCCGGAATGCGGTTGCCGGCAAATAGATCACGGATGGAGCCGCTGCCATTGGGATTGGGGCGCGTCGAATCCGGATCGAAGATGTTGATCACCTGGGTGGCACTGGCGCGGGTGTTCGAGAAATCGCCGGAGCGCTCCAGCTCGGTGGGGACCGTCGTCAGGCGGTCGGAAAAGCTGCGCTCCCGCAGCCCTTCGTAGGAGCCGAGGAAGAAGGTCTTGTTCTTCTTGATGGGCCCGCTGATGGTGCCACCAAACTGATTGCGCTTGAAGCTGGCCAGCGCCGCGCCACGCTGATTGGCGAAGAAGTTGTTTGAATCAAGCACCGAGTTGCGCAGAAACTCATAGGCGCTGCCGTGGAAGTCGTTGCCACCGGACTTGTAGACCAGGTTCAAGACACTGGTGATGCTGCGGCCGAATTCGGCGCTAAAGTTCTGCGCCTGCATCTTGAACTCCGCCACCGCGTCCACCGAAGGGAACACCGAGAGTCCCGCAAAGCCGTTCACCGTAGGGAAGGCCGCGCTGGAGCCATCGACCAGCACATCAAAGGTGCCGCCACGGGCTCCATTGACGCTGTAGCTGACCGAGTTGTGCGCGTTGCCGATACCGCCCGTGACGCCCGGCGTCAGGTTCACCAGAGAGTAGACGTTGCGGGTGTTTAGCGGCAGCTCCAAAATCCGCTTATTGTCGACCACCTTGCCGACTGACGAAGTGGTCGCTTCCACCACCGCTGCGTCGGCCGTCACGGAGACCGAGTCACTGACCGCGCCCAACTGCAAAGTGACGTTGACGCGTGCCTGTTGCTGAACCTGCAGCCGGATACCGGTCTGCTCAAAAGTTTTAAAACCAGACGCCGTCACGGCCACCGAGTAGCCGCCGGGCGGCAGCAGCGGCGCCGTGTAGGTGCCCTCACTGTTGGACGCAACTTCCACTTTGGCGCCAGTGGCGGCATTGGTGATCACCACCTTGGCGGCGGCCACAACGGCGCCGCTGGAATCGCTGACGGTGCCGGTAATGATGCCGGTGGCGGTCTGTGCCCACGACGTAACGCTAACAAAAATAAGAGAAAAGATGATTTGATTGATTTTAGACAAGGAAAACTCCAAGGACTGCGGTGAAGCGATCTGAAATCAAAACTAGCATGGGCTCCGTGCACGCTTCATGTGCGAAACGTCACAATCTTATGACAAATGTGACGCAATGTCAGGAGGGATTCGGCGTCCTAGCGGGTGACGGATTCGACGATCCGCCCGTGGTTGTCGAGCGTGATGCGTTGATCTCGCCACACCGCGCTGCGGCCGGTCCAGCCTGCCACCCAGACCGCAAAGGCAAACACATCCCAGGCCGGTGTCAGCCACCAGCGGCGGCGCGCCACCGGGCAATCAAGCACCATCACCCCACCCACCCACGCCGACAGCCAGCGTAGCCCCAACAGGGCACCCGCCAGTCGCATGTCAGCGCCCATCAGCACTGCCGCCAGCAGCCAGACACCCGCCTGCGCCAGAGGCAAGCCCGCAAAGCCGACCGTGCGGGAGCACCGGATGGTGCGGGCCCAGCGCACCTGGTGCTGCCAGACCTGCCGCCAGTTGCCATGCACATGGGTTTGGACCACGGTTGGCGCCAGCTCCGCCCGCAACCCCAGGTGGGTGATGCCTTTGGCCAGCTGATAGTCGTCGGCAATGTAGTCCGCCACCACGGCCAAGCCACCGCTGCGATCGAGATCGCCCCGGCGGAAGGCGAGCGTTGCGCCCAAGCCAAACTCACGGATGCCGATCAGCCGCGCCACCAGCACGCTGGGCATAAAGTCGGTGGCGATGCCTAGCGCCTCAAAGCGGCTGGGGGTCGAGTCACCGTGGGCGCGGTAAAGGCAGGTCACCAGGCCGACGCCGGGCTCCATCAGGGTCCGGATGACGGTCCGCACGTAGTCCCGCGGCACTTCGATATCGGCGTCGTTCAGGATCCAGGTGGCGTAGTGGGCCTGTCCGGCCAGACGCATCAACTTGCCCACTTTGCGGTTGGCGACGGGCAGCGGGTCGTCGGTGGAGCTGAGCAGCTCGACGGTGCCGGGGTAGTCCTGGTCGAGATGTGTGCGGAGAGCCGCGGCAGGGGGCAGTTCACCCTGAGCGGAGGGCTTCAGAATGGAGACGGCGGGCCAGTCGACGCTCGCACCGCTGGCGGGGTGCCGGTGCCGGAGAAACCGGATGGCGGCGACGATCACCAGCAACTGGTAAGCGGCTGGGATCGCCAGCAGAATGTAACACCAAGTCACCTTTATTGGCCCACCAGCCAGACACCCACGGCGACGCAGGCCGCTCCCGCCCAACGTCGCGGGCCTACTTGCTCATGCAGCAAGACGGCCGCCAGGGCGGTCTCGATCACGACGGAGGCGGCGGTGGCGGGCACGGCAAAGCTGTACTCCGCCACTTCCAGCAGCTTGAGGAACGAAAAAAACGAGAGCGCCATGAAGATCACGGAGGTCGCTAGCATCGTATACCGGCGCCGCGCGTCTGTGCCCTTCATGGCGGAACTCTGCAGCAGATCGGCGAACACCGTCGCCACCACCACGCCTGCCACCAGCAGCCAGCGGATCATCGGGTGCCTTCCTGTGGCTGGGAAGTGGTCGATGCGGTCGTGGGGGTCACCAGCGCCGCCCCCGCGACAATCAATACCCCCCCCAGCCAGCGGCTGAGGGAGACAGATTCACCCAGAAACGCACTGCCCACCACCAGCGGCACCAGATAGCCCACGCTGGTCACCGGCAGGACGTAGGAGAGATCGGCCAAGCCCAGCAGCTTGACGCGCGAGAGCGTCCACACGATCAGCAGCGCAATGCCGCCCAGCGTCCAAAAGCTGAAAATGCCGCCATGCTTCATGCCCCAGTTCAAGGCATAGTTGCCCGCCGCATTGGCGGCGATGACGAAGGCGGCTAGGGGGAGGGGGCGGCTCATTCTCCGGCCTCGCGCAAGGCATTCTTGACCACGCCTGGGCTTAAGTGAAAGGGAAGGCCCATGAGGCGTTCAATTTCCGGGCCGATCGCCTCAATAAGCCGCTCCCTCTTTGCCCGCACGAGCAATCCGACGATGCCCAACTTGGAGAGGCCAAGACGGTCGGCCCGTTGGCGCGCTGCAAAATCATCCAAGAGGATTAAATGGGCTTCGGATTCGATCGCCAGAGCAATCGCTTCGCTTTCGCCACGGTCCAAGCCTTGGAGCATGCCGCCAGCGGGATCGCCCACTACCTCCCGGACCAGAATTGAGGGTGGCAGCTCACGCGATCGTAGTTCTTGTCGCACGGCGGCGGGGATCAGAACTTGTCCAAAGAGGGGCTTGAGAATATCGAGCCGGCCCAAATAGTCCAGGGCGACGATGGGACTAGTGTTCGATACGACGATCAATCGGAAAATTCCTGGCGGTTTCGACTTCTGCCTGCCAATCAGCCTCAGTCATGTCGATGAAAGGGATGCCCAACGTTGACGAATGCTGAATGAAGGCGATGCGATCCATCCCCAGTAAGGAGGCCGCCTTGCCGCTGGAGATGTGATGTTGGCGATACAGATCCAACACCAACCATTCACGCACCCGGGCATCAAAATCCCCGGCGCGCTCGCCAAGCGAACTCACCAAGCCAGCCAACTCTTCGTCAATCGTTACCTGAACGGTCACTGCCCCCCCCTTAATCGCCCGCGACACTGGCCGCGGCCTGGGCGTCGGCGACGAACTTCTTGCGCTTGGAACGGAGCGCCAGATACTCCTTGGCCTCCTTAAACAACCGCTTGGTGTCGCCATTCATGATCGCCTTGCTGACCACGCGCCACGCCGCGGCGGGGCGGTAGTAGTATTCGTCGTAGAAGCGCTGCACCCAATCCACCAGCTCGACACGGTTGAGGCCGTCGTACTTGATGTTGGGCAGCTGGTGACCATTCTCGTCGGTCATCGAATCAAGCGTGATCAGGTTGTTCTTCTGCGCGTAGTCGTAGAACTCGGTGCCCGGATAGGGGTGGGCAATCGAAACCTGGATGGTTTCGCAGTTCAGTTCCTTGGCGAAGTCGATCGTCTTGCGGATCGAATCCCGCGTCTCGCCCGGCAGGCCGACGATGAAATCGGCATGGACCGTCAGGCCCAGCTTGTGCGCGTCCTTGGTGAACCGGCGCGCCATATCGACAGTGGCGCCCTTCTTGATGTTTTTCAAGATCTGCGGATCGCCCGATTCATAGCCCACGATCATCAACCGGCCGCCGGCGTCTTTCATGGCCGACAGCGTGTCGTAGTCGGTGGTGAAGCGCGAGGTGCAGCTCCAGGTCATGCCCACTTTTTCGAGCTTCTTGCAGAGCGCGATCGTCCGTTCCTTCTTGTAGTTGAACGTGTCGTCGTCGAAGAAGACTTCCTTCAAGCCCGGGAAGTTGTCCTTGGCCCAGGCCACTTCGTTCACCACATCGTCAATTGACCGCAAGCGCCAGCGGTGGCCCGAATGCGTTTGGGGCCACAGGCAGAAGGTGCACATCGCCGGGCAGCCGCGCGAGGTGTAGAGGCTGATAAACGGGTTCAGCAGGAAGGGGACGTTGTAGCGCGTGAAGTCCAGGTCGCGCTTGTAGATCTGGGTGACCCAAGGCAGCTCGTCCAGGTTTTCAATCACCGGACCCTCGGGGTTGTGCATCAAGCCGCCGTTCTTGCGGAAGCTGACGCCCGGCAACTCTTCCAGCGGCGTGCCCTTGGCGTAGTTGACGATCTGGTAATCGAACTCTTTGCGGACCACAAAGTCGATCACCGGGTTCTCACGCAGGATCTTTTCCGGTTCCACCGTCACCGGCGGACCGACAAAACAGACCTTCAGCTTGGGGTTGACGTCGCGCATCATCTGGGCGATCTTGACGTCGACGGCCAGCCCAGGAGTCGAGGTGAACAGCACCAGCAGCTCAAAGTCCTTGCCCATCTCCACCGTCTGCTCGATCGAGATATGGTGCGGCGGAGCGTCCACCACCTTCGAATCGGGCAGCAGGCCAGCCGGATAGCAGAGCCACACCGGATACCAGTAGGACTCAATCTCGCGAGTGGCCGGCCAACGGGAACTAGCCCCGCCGTCAAAGCCTTCAAACGAGGGCGGATTTAGGAAAAGAGTTCGCACGACTATTTCAGGATACCAACTCCCCGCGATTTTGCCCGATCAATTGGCCCCCCGAAACAGCACACACAGCTGTTGAACACGTCAGCTTGGGGCGGTGTAGAATTTGGAAGTGGTCTCGCAACCCGCAGCACCTGCTCCGAATGGCGCTCACTAGCGGTTCCTAGCAACCCGAGGCGGATTCACGCAGTGCCCCTAAATTCTAATCTCGATAGTTGCGTATGGCTGCTGGGTCAATCTGGTCGGCGGGAATGAGATGGTAGTGGCGCTCCTGGACTACCTTCACCTCTTGCCCGACTAGTGCCAGCTCGAAGAGTGCGATGACTTTATCTTTCATGAATTGTGCCGCGATAGCCCGGCAGCGCACCCCTGGAAACTTCTGCTCCACGAATCGGATGTCTTGGGTTGTTTGGACGACACCAATCTGGTCCTTGCCGGCTTTTGCTTGGACAGGGATGATGTAGTGGCAGCCATGCTTGTCTAGGCCAACATAAAGCTCGTCAATTTCAATCTGCCCTATCTGCTTGACGGTGGTCCGCAGGTGGTTCTGAAGGCTGGATGCGGTTAACCCAAGGAATGTGTCGACCAAACGGTTGTACCTGACGATTGCCAGAAGGGCTTGTTCGTCGTCAAGCGCGTAAGCTCTGATAAGCTCGGGCGTTGCATCCGGGATTCCAGTGCGGACTAAATCCTCACGAGGTTGAATACGCGTTGCCGGTACAAGTCGAAAACGGTAAACAGAGCGTTCGGCGCCTTCTATCACCCACTCGAGCCCCTTGGGCTGAGTAGCTATAACCGCTTTAGGCAGGGGCACACGATACCGAAACGAATACAGGATATCGCCAATGTTATCCGGTACCCTAACGCCGAGTTCGGCCGCCTTCACCTTCAACTCGCTTCGGGCAAACTCAAACTCCGTCACCCCATCAGTCCAGTGATCGAAGAAAATGCTCTCGATGAGCACCGAATAACGATTTGGCCCTTTTTCGTTCGTTGTCTCCACCTTTGTCTTAGCCATATGTGGCGCTCAACATGCGCTCGCGCTCAATCTCGTGCTGCTTTCGCTTCTTCGCTCCACTCCGCCGGTCTCGGCGAGAACTTGGAGCGACTACCCCAAAATAGCGGGCCGCCTGCGACATATCCATATGCAGTAGATCAACATCTCCCAAGTCAATCGGCTCAGTCGGTTGAGTTGGGGCATAACCGATTGAGGCGGCGATATTCAGCGCAATGGCCCGTGCGAGGGGAGGGGCAACCGCGTTGCCTATCTGTCGAGCACCGTGCCACTTGGTTGCATTAAACCGAAACCAGTCTGGAAAACCATGTAGCCGGGCCATCTCGCGTACCGTCACGCACCGCGGGAAGCGATAGTGTATGGGCCGTGGGCTCGTAAAAGCACCGCGGGCGCCATCGGTTCCTGCACGAAGTGTATTTGATAGCCCATCAGGCGGCAATCGGAAAAAGCGGCTAATCGGCTCGACTTGTCCAGGGCAGGTCTCCTGAAACCGTCGCCTCGAAATCTCGCTGTGAACGGTTCGGCTGCTCGAGGTAAGCAGATGCGGATTCCAGCGCCGAATGTGGCCAAAGTGCCAGTGGTCAAGGGACTCACACCTCATCTCTGCTGCATACCGGGTACGAGACTCACACGGCATGAAAGAGGCACAATCTGTGTCCAGCAACTGATCAAAGAAGTCGGCATCCGGAAGATCCCCTAACGCACTTTCGCACGTTGGGCCCAACGGGACATTCGGTAAAGCCTTTCGCACCGCGTCCGCTGCGTTGGTCATTGCCCGGGGATAATGCGGCAGTGGGCAGCCTCTCTTTGCTCCCATTAAGATAAGTCGCTGCCTATGCTGAGGCACTCCGTAGTTTGCCGCATCCAAAACTTGCCACGGGAGTCGGACTTCGTAACCAGCCACGTTGAACGCTTCAACCAGCTCTCTGAGCAACTGGCGATGTGGGCCGACCGTCAGGCCCTTCACATTCTCGAACACAAATGTCGCCGCATCCAGTTCGGAAACAATCCGAACAAATTCCAGTACCAAGGTGTTGCGTGGGTCTTCGAGCGCCCGGTGGCCGATGAGCGAGAATCCTTGGCACGGCGGTCCGCCAAATACGCAATCGATGGCCCTTCCCCCAACTCCCGCCAAACTTCTAATATCGCGGGCACTGATGTCGCGAGCCGACCGGGGAATCATTGCAGTCCTGGGGAAATTGAACTCATGCGTAGCGCAATGAATCGGGTCGATCTCCACAGCAGCCGCAACATCGAATCCAGCCTGCTCGAAACCGAGGCTAAAGCCCCCTGCGCCAGCGAACAAGTCAATAGCAATCGGTCGCTGAACAGGCATCGGATTTAAAACGAGGGCGGATTTAGGAAAAAAGTTCGCACGACTATTTCAGGATACCAACTCCCCGCAATTTTGCCCCTCTTCTGGCCCAGCTCTTTTGGCGAGGTGGGGAATCAGCCGAATCCCGCGGGGTGTTAAATCCGATCCCCTACCGCCTGTCGTATACGTTCTGCCGACGAAAATCGGCGATTCACCTGTTCTCAAAAGGAGGAAATACATTGCGGATCACTCTATTGCTGATCGCGCTCGCGATGGCGGCTTCCGCGGGTCCGTGTACGATGGGGTCCTTAACGGACTACGTCAATCTCGGCGCCGGCGGCTGCTCGTTGGGCGCAACGCCCGGATCACCGGTGGTGAAGGGCTTCACCATCTTGCCGGGACTCTTTGGCGCTACGCCGCTTGACCCTGGTTCGGTTACCATCACCCCCATCGACTTGGGCTCAAAGCGGGGCCTCAACGTGAAATATGGCGCCAACACGGCGCTGGGCGCGCTGGAAACGTTTTTCCAGTTTCAGATTTCGGGCCCGAATCTGGCGGGCGTCGCTCAGACGCTGGCCAACGCTGCCGCCACCGGCGACGGCGCGGTGACGGGTCTATCGAACCTGTGCCGCGACGGCAGTTACTCCGGCGCGGTGTTCGGATGCACCGGCACGGAGCAGTCGCTGACCGTGGTGCAACTGGACGGCTTTGCGCTGCCCACAGACTCGGCGGCCTTTGCCGCTTCCAGCTTCTTCGACGTCTTCTTCGAACTGACGCTCGATAGCGGCCTGGCGGGCACGGCGACCGGAGCGTCGTCGTCGCTTGTCTTTACCCAGACCCCCGAACCCGGTGCCTGGGCCCTGACCCTTTGCGGAGGACTGGCCCTGGCCGGCCTGCGCTACCGATTCGCAAAACAAAACCAACCAAGGAGCCAACAATGAGACCATTTCTGGCCGTATTCTTATGCGGCGTCATGACCGCGCCGCAGATGGCTTTCGCGTCCAACCACCGCGAAGCCCCCATCACTGCGCTCGACCACAAGGCCGATATCACCGACGTTTTCGCCTTCCGCAGCTACGACGGCGGCACGACGCCCAAGGTGACCTTCATCCTCTGCGTGGACCCGTTGCTGGAACCCGCCAACGGACCCACCTTCTTCCCGTTTGACCCGGACATCCTCTACGAGATCAAGATCGACAACAACCACGACGCCAGCGAAGACATCGTGTTCCAGTTCCGCTTCAATACGGAACAGCGGCTGCCGGGCGTGTTTACGGCGATGCTCGGGTCCGGCTCCAATGCGCCGATCCTGGCTCCGGCCAACTCGCCCGCACCCGTGCCCCCCGGCACTGCGTTGATCCCGCCGAAGATCATGTCGTTCGGTGATGCTGGCTTGGGTCAGCGTCAGAACTACACGGTGACGATGGTGAAGGGTGGAGTTTCGACGCCCATCACCGGCCCCGGCCCCTTCTACGCCTTGCCGGCCAATGCTGGTCCGCGCACCATCGACTACGATGCCTTGTTCAACCAGGCCGTCTTCACCGCGCCCAACGGGATCAAGGTGTTTGCCGGCACGGTGGACGATCCGTTCTGGCTGGATCTGGGCGGTACGTTTGACACGGCCAACTATCGCGGCGCCGTCAACGGAGGCGTCCTGTCGCCCGCCCAGGACGCGGCCAAGGAGAACTTCGTGGCCGACACGGTGTCCGGTTATGCCGTCAACGCCATTGCCATTGAAGTGCCGGTGGCGATGCTCACCAAGACCGGTGCAGTGGAAGCGGCGACGTCTCCCGCCGCCACCATTGGCGTCTGGGGTGCCACTTCGCGCCCCCGCGTCACCGTGCGCCGCCCGCCGCTGCCCGCCCAAGGGTCCGGCGGCTGGAGCCAGATCCAGCGCATGGGCAATCCGCTGATCAACGAACTGTTGGTGGGCAATGGCTTCAAAGACAAATTCAGCATGGATCAGCCGAAGAACGACGCCCAGTTCGCCAACTTCTTCCTCGATCCGCTGCTGGCGCGTGCGTTCAATGCCGCCACCGGTGGCGCTGTGGCCATTCCCACACCGCCGCGCCTGGATCTGCTGCCGGTGGTGACCTACGCGCCGCCGATCGCTGCTCCCGGTACCCCCGCGGGTCCGATTGCGGATCTACTGCGCCTGAATACCGGCGTTGCTCCCACGCTGCCGGCCTCGCAAAGCCGTTTGGGTGTGCTGGGTGGCGACCCGGCCGGATTCCCCAATGGCCGCCGTTTGGGCGACGATGTGGTGGATCTTGCACTGCGCCTGGTGGTGGGCGGAGTGCTGGCCGCGCCGTTCCCGGGCTATAGCGCGGCGATCGGCGGGCGGTTGGGCGATGGCGTCAACGTGAACGACACCGCCTATCGCACGACGTTCCCCTACCTCGGAAGTGCCCCCAGCGGCCGCGACCGCCGGCACATCGATCCGAGTGAGCCGGGCTGCACGGCGGGCGTGGGCCCAGCCTGCGCGCAATAGCTGCATTTCGCGGCTCCCAAAAGAAGAAGGGCGCTCTCCGGATATCCGGGAGCGCCTTTCTTGTTTGAGAAAGTTCCGCTATTCCTGCGGACCGTTGCCGCCTTCGGCAATCGGTGAATCGAGGCGATGAAAATTGCTGTAGTTGATGTTCAGCTCCGTCCGGCCCACAATGCGGGTGTCGGCAAAGCTGGCGATTTTGGTGGGCACGGCCACGCCATCGCGGATCTGGAATTCGCGCACAAACTCGACGCGCTTTAAGAACACAGAGGGCGACTTCACAAACCGGCCGGCTTCGCGGACGGGCAGGCAGGTCTGAGTATCCAGCCAGATTTCACCTTTGAACAGGCCGACTTCTTTGCGCTTGGGGGTGAGTTCAACAATGTAGACCATCCGCGCATCGCGCGAATGCTCGCCTTTGAATTTGAACTTGTAGTTGGCCGGGGTGATCCCTAGGCGCTGGTCCGGATTCTCGGCGGCTTGGGTCTCGGTGGCCAGATACCGGGCGATGACGTCTTTTTTGACGGTATTGTCGCCATCGAACCGGAGAGCATCATAGGTGATACGCCCCAGCTTGGAGATGACGCGCAGCGCCCGCATCTTGCCCCGCTTTTCCAGCCGCGGGATGGCCGCCTCAATTTCGACGTCCATTTCGACGCCCTTCATCGCCTGCCGCTGGAATTCCTGACCCGACAGATACTTGGCAACCACCGGCAAATCGGCATCATCGCCCGTATCGGCAATCGCCGCCAGTCCCAGAAGCATCGCCGGAACGATTCGAACAAAACCCATTCTCACCATTGTAGGACGACCGGACCCCCCAATTGGTTGCAAACTCCAATCAGGGCAAAATTCTGCCACCCGCCGACAGTTTTAAGCCGTTGGATGATTCCTTGCATATCGGTCAGGTTTGGGCGAATGAGAAAAGGGTGAACCTGGAACCATTCGGGTACGCACGCTGTGATGCCATTCCGCTTGCCCCCAGCAAGTCCCGTTGACCTGTTGCGATCTATAGTCTGCAATGCATCAAGCAATGAGAGATTAATGTGCTATAGGCTATTGTAGAACTGATGTTTGATAGAGTATAAGCTATGGACAAGGTACGATTGTCGGCTTCATCACGTTCAATCCTGGATGAACGATCCAAGCAGTTTCCTGATCTCAAGCTGTTTACGCCGCCAGTGCGGGGTTGGGCCAAGGCGATCCGTGAGGCTTTTGGCATGACCACGGCCCAACTCGCGAAGCGGCTTAACGTCAAACAACCGACGGTGGTGAGGCTGGAGCAATCCGAAGTGAAAGGAACCATCGAACTGGCGACGCTGCGCCGGATGGCCGAGGCGCTCAACTGCACGCTCGTTTATGCCCTGGTGCCGAATCAGCCCCTTGAAACAACCATTCGAGATCGTGCGCAGCTTTTCGCCCGGGCACGCCGGGCGCCGGTGGAGCATTCGATGTTGCTGGAAGACCAGCCGGTGGCGGCGAAAGACCCGGAAAAGCGCATCGATGAGATCGTCCGCGAGACCAACCCTCGCCAGTTCTGGGACTAGAGCTTGAGTGATCTTTTTCAGCAACCGGAGGATGCCACTCCGCTGACGCCAGAAGAGATGCGGGACCTGATTCCGTCCTATGTTGCCGTGAGCCTACCCGTTGGAATGGCCTCGCTGCGCAGAGCGAGCAGTTCGGCTTCTGGCAGGTCGTCAATATCGTCTTCCGTCGGCGTGGTGATGGCGATTTCCGTCCTTGGAATCAGCCTACACGCGCAGGTTTAAGATTCTGTAGACAAAAGTCTTGATTATTTGATGGAAGCGGAAGAGAGGCGACCTGTTATCCCGCGCCTAGCACCAGCCAGGTCAGGCCAAAACGAAGCGTAAATAGCGTAACCTGCGCATAAGCCTTGAAGCTCGGGCGGAGCTCATACATCTCGGACAGACGGTCAAGGGTATGCAAGTCATCGAAGAATTGCGCCTGGAGGGCGTCGGCAGTCTCGACGGAACCTACGGAGTCGATGACGTTCGCGGCAAGAGCATCGAGCCATGCGAGTTCGCCACCGGTATCGACCGCGCTCTGTTCAGCCAGGGATCGAACACGCTGCAGCAGGGGCTGTTCCTCGATGCTTTCGGGATTGGGGTTGGCTGCGCCCTGTGCTCCTGGCTCCTTGTAGTACCAAGTCTCATGGCCTGTGAGCGCGGCGGCCGATGGGAAGGTCGAACTCTGGACAATCGTTCGCCGCTTGGTATGAGTGAAGAGCTCAGAATTCGTATGGAAGGCCGCGGCGGCATACGCGACGTGCGCGCGGCCCCGAGTTTTCTGTGCCAGCACCTCAAGGAGACGCTGCTGATGTTTAGTCACGCGAAAGGCCCACAGTGGAGCGTCAATGGTGGTGATGCCCCGGAGTGCTCGCGGTTTGCGCTTGTAAAATTCGGGCCGCTTGGCTTGAAGGAACAGGTTAAGCCTGAAGCGTGGAAGTTGCCTGCGAGGATGCGGAGGTCCCCACTCGTCAGGCCAGTCGTAATAACCCAAGGCAGCGCCCCGAAGCGGGGCGTCATATCCCAGAGTCTCCCAGATCGCGGCCTGCGTCAGGAGTAGCCCTCTATCAAAGCCGACCCGGCTTTCGAGCACTTGGCCCGGAGTAAAGATGTCCTTCTGGCCACGCTCTAGCTGGTTGTAGAGGGGTGCCTCGTAGGACCGTTCTTCGAATTCAGCCTGAGTCATTGTTGCTCGCGAAACCGTGAATGGGGGTAGGAATCAGAATTGCGCGTGGGTACGTTGGTTGTCAACACAGTCCGGATTGGCCATCGCCCTCTTCATGTCGTGAAGGTGTTGCTTTCCAGAATATGTGTCGCGCGCGCGGCTGGGTTGAGCTACAAGGCCTCTGTTGTTGATGCGCTGGAAGGGCGCTGAGAGGTCACCGCGTGCACCTGCGGCCCGGCTGTGCTAATCCACGAGGCCTCTTGAGGCAGAGAGGGGAAGGCGATGGCTACAAAACGGCTACAATCCCGCAAAAAACGAAAGCCGGGATTTCATCCCGGCCTGTACAACTGAAAATTTTGGTGCGGTCGAGAGGACTTGAACCTCCACGAGATTGCTCCCGCTAGCACCTCAAGCTAGTGCGTCTGCCAATTCCGCCACGACCGCTTAGGGGTAAACCTAAAACCTAAAAACTACTTCTTCACCGCGCTGGCTGGGCCGGGGCCGGCGTGGCCGGCTGCGAGGTACCTGAACCGGAGGCCGGAGGCGTTACGCCAACCGGAACCTGCATGGGCTGACCCACCGGGGCAGGCTGACCAGGCTGAGCCGCGGGCGCCGTTTTCGGCGTCACGGTCTTCAGATTGGCCTTGTCGAGAATCGTTGCTCCGGCACCGCTGCTCCGCCCGGCTTCCCGGGTTTGGAGCACTGCCAATCCCAACGAGGTCACCATGAACAGGCCAGCGGCGATCGTCGTGGCCTTCGAAAGCACGGTAGCCGCGCCCCGGGGTCCAAACGTCGTCTGTGAGCCCATGCCGCCGAACGCCCCTGCAATATCAGCCGCTTTGCCGCTTTGCAGCAGCACAACGATGATCAGGAACAGGCAAACAATCACATGGATGACGGTGAGAAGAATCAGCATGACAACCTAAAGCCACAACCAACAACAATCAAGCGGGCCGTTCAACAGCGCCCGCCTCCAACAAAGTGTACCACTTCCACAAGCGCGTTGGCTTCCACCGGCGTCTGCGGCCAGTCGCGCTTGCGCACCAGCGTCCGATTTAGCTCCACGGCGACACGCCCAAGGTCCACTTCGAGATGCTCCAGGAGGCTGGTGACGGTGAGGCCGGCCGGGATGTTTTTTCGCTCGCCGTTCAGTACGATTTCGATCAAACCAACAGTCTACCCCTGAATCCTGGAGCCCGCCCACAGGTTCTTTCCGGTAAGCTTTTGCATGTTTTTCCGGTGGCGCGGACAAAAGGCGAGAAAAATGGGGTGGCGGCCTTGCTATATTGATGTGTTAAGGCGCGGCGCCCTCGTCCGGGCCTTGACAACTGGCTGGACTGTAAACTTCGTATGCCCAATTCGTACAGCGAAACATATTTCCCCGTTCTGCTCCAGATGGTGTTGGCCACGCTGGTCGGGTTTGCCTTGGTCGCCCTGGGGGTGATTCTCGGGTATCGCGTGAAGAACAAGGTGAAGGATTCGCCCTATGAATGCGGCGTGCAACCGGTGGGCTCCGCCAAGGAACGGTTTAGCGTCAAGTTCTACCTGGTGGCGATGTTGTTCATCCTGTTCGACATCGAAGCGATCTTCCTGTACCCGTGGGCGGTGGTGTACCGCGATCTGAACCACGGTGCGAACCGCATGTTCGGGTTTGTGGAAATGCTGATCTTTGTGGTTTTGGTCCTGGCGGGCTTTTTCTACATCTGGAAGAAGGGTGTGTTGAACTGGCAGGCGGATCCGGGCCCCGCGGCGGCTCCTCCCGCGAAAGCGCCAGCGGCCTATTCGTTGAGCGAAAAGTAAAGTTCAGACGGCTAGAGGACTTAAGGAAAACTTCTAAGGCATGGACAACTCTCATATCGCGGCCCTGGGCGGCCTGGTGCTGGAAGCATCGGACACGCTGAACGAGGCTACGGTTCACGTGGCTGCGGAAAAGATCATTGAGGTGCTGAGCCTGCTGAAGGGCCGGGGATTCAACCGGTTGAGCGCCGTTTCCGGCGTGGACTGGTACCCGCAGGAGCCTCGCTTTGAAATCGTCTATAACCTGCATGCGCTGCCGCCGAAGGGTGGGAAGCAGGAACGGATCCGGGTGAAGTGCCGCATTTCGGGCGCTGCTCCCGAGATCGCCTCGGCCGTGCCGGTCTGGGAAGGCGCGGGCTGGTATGAGCGCGAGATTTTTGACCTGCTGGGCGTTACCTTCACGGGCCACCCCGATCTGCGCCGCCTGCTGATGCCCGATGGTTGGGTAGGCCACCCGTTGCGCAAGGATTTTCCGATCCACGGTCACAAATACGATTACGCGGAGAATAAGTAGACCATGGCCGACACTTTGGTGGCACCCGCCGATCTGGCCCCGGACGCCCTGAGTTCCGAAGCCCCCCGCAAGGGAAAGCGATTGATGACCCTGAACATGGGTCCGCAGCATCCTTCGACGCACGGCGTGCTGCGCATTGTGCTGGAGCTGGACGGCGAAACCATTGTTTCCGCCAAGCCGGACCTGGGTTATCTGCACACGGGTATCGAAAAAGAGATGGAAGTGAAGACCTGGCAACAGGCCGTCACTCTCACTGACCGCTGCGACTATCTGGCGAATCTGTCGAACAATCTGGCCTACGCGCTGGGTGTCGAGAAGCTGTTGGGGCTGGAAGTTCCGGCCAAGGCGCAGGTTTCGCGCGTCATGTTGTGCGAGCTGACCCGCATCAATTCGCACCTGGTGTGGCTGGGTACGCACGCGCTCGATATGGGCGCGATGAGCATGTTCTTCTACTGCATGCGCGAGCGGGAAGAAGTGCTGAAGCTGTTTGAGATGTTCTCCGGCCAGCGCATGATGACCAGCTACATCCGCATCGGCGGCTTGGCTCTTGATCACCCGCGCGGCTGGGACAAGAAGGTAAAGGCCTTTGTTGACGACTTCCCGTCGAAGATCGATCAATACGAAAGCCTGCTCGACAACAACCCCATCTGGAAGCAGCGCACGATTGGCGTGGGCGCGCTCGATGTCGACCGCATGATCGCGCTCGGCGTCAGCGGGCCGATGATTCGGGCGGCGGGCGTGCCGTGGGATGTCCGTGTCGATGAACCCTACTCTGGATACGAAAAGTTCGGGGTCCGGGTTCCCAAGGAGTTCACCAACAACGACGTCTACGACCGGTACCGCGTGCGCATGTTTGAGTTGCGCGAAAGCTGCCGGCTGGCCAAGGCGGCCATGGAGGCGATGCCGGAAGGACCGTTCCAGGCTGATGCGCCGAAGATCGTGCTGCCGGACCGGGAGAAGATGAAGACCCAGATGGAGTCGCTCATCTATCACTTCAAGATCGTCACCGAAGGCTTTACGGTTCCGGCGGGCGAAGTCTACGTGCCGGTGGAATCACCGCGCGGCGAGATCGCCTACTACATCGTGTCCGATGGCGGCAATAAGCCGTACCGGGTGCATATGCGGACGCCGAGCTTTGGCAACTTGCAGGCGCTCGAAGCGCTGTTCGACCGCAAGTCAATTGCTGACTCGATTGCAACGCTGGGTTCGATGGACTTTGTGCTGGGAGACACGGACCGCTAAGGGCCGTTTGAACGAATCTCATGACCTTCTCGCCTGATTTAGAAGCGCGATTTGAAAAGCTGGT
>JAPKYZ010000092.1 GCA_026394055.1 Acidobacteriota bacterium | reverse complement strand
TTCTTCAAGAAACGCTTTTCGTTCTTGCACTGCCGTTCTCGCTTTCCAGCCCATGTTTCCATTGGCCTAAATCGAGCCAGCTTTGAAAAGTGTTACCCATGTGACCGGGCTAAACTGTCACCCATGTGACCGGTCCGGACCGGACCGAGCCCCGAGGGCAGGCTAGTATTAGGAATTCATTTTTAGTCAGGCTCCTACAAGATGTCACCATTGTCACAATGTCCCGCTGTCATAGTGAGATCTGGGGCGGCCGAGCCGGGAACTATTTTTAGGTTAGATAGGTCTACAGATGAGACTTCGATTTTACATCGCACTATTATCGGTAATTGCCTCCGCCTCCTGGGCGCAAGTGTTTCCGGAGAGGCCCCGTGCCGAGCGGGGGTACATTCGCGATTTTGACATGCGGACCAACTTGTCGGCTGAAGGCTCCGCCAAGGCCGAACAAGACATCCCCACCGTGGAGGCGCGAAAGCAGAGCCTGCGGCAGAGGCTTGCCGCCCCCACCCGTGAACGCCAGAACTGGCGGGTGAGCATCAGCGACTCTGGCCGCCCCAGATCCATCTACGGCGAAGGCCGCAGCTTGACCGGTGTCTCCACCGAAGGTGCGGAGCCGATCGCCCGTGGTTTCCTGAGCCAGCAGCGGGACCTGTTTGGACTAAGCGAGGCCGAGGTTTCTCAACTCCGCCTGACCCGGTCCGCTGCCGCCGATGGACTTACCTACTTGCGCTTTCAACAGACACTGAAGGGCCTTGATGTCTTTGAGGGACAGCTGCGAGTGACCGTGGATGCGCGGGGCCGGGTGATGGAGGCGGGTGCCGGCGAGATCCTGCCCGGCCTTGACCTGGATGTAACGCCCACTCTGAGCCCGGAAGCGGCTGTCCGAGCCGCATATCTGATGCTGCAGGTGCCGCTATCGGGTCCGCTGAAGGCGTCCGGCGAGTCCGCGGGACAGGGCGTGAAGTTCGAGAACCCGCGTGGCGCCCACCTGACTCCGGTGTCGAGCGAGTTGGTGGTCTTCCCATTGACCTCGGATAGGGGCGCGCTGGCCTACCGGTTGATGGTCGAAATGGATGGCACCGGCTGGTACGAGATCCTCCTGAACGCCCATGACGGTCAGCTGATGTTCCTCCACAACCTTTACCGCAACGCGAGCGCCCGGGTATGGAAGGAATCCCCCTTGAAAGGCAGCCGCAGCCTGGTGGAGTTGCCGGCTGAATGGCTGTCCGGTGCGGTGACCACGGGTAACAACGTCGACGCCTATCTGGACCGGGATGGCAACAACCAGCCTGACAATCCGGCCGTCGCGGGCCTGCGCAATGGCCGGGCGTATAACGCCGACGGTGTCTTCGATTTCCCCTGGGGCGACCGGACCAATAGCGAAAGCCCGCTGCTCCGCCAGCCGGCCGCCATCACCAACCTCTTCTACTTCGTCAACATCGCCCATGATTTCTACTACGGCCTGGGCTTTGATGAGGCGGCCGGCAACTTTCAGACCGACAACACCGATAAAGGCGGAAAGGGTGGCGATGCGGTTCGGGCCGAGGCCCAGGATGGCTCCACCAGCAACAACGCCAATTTCGCCACACCTCCCGACGGAACGGCGCCCCGGATGCAGATGGGGCTGTTTACCTATGGCTCCACGCTGGTCACCAACTTTAATGACTCAAGCAACGACGGCATGGTGGTGCTGCATGAATATGGCCATGGCGTCAGCAATCGCCTGGTGGGCGGTGGCTCTTCCACTAGTTGCCTGTCCGGTGTGCAGTCTGGAGCCATGGGAGAAGGCTGGTCCGATTACTTTGCCGCCACGTACTTCAATAACCCCATTATGGGGAGCTACTCCAGCCGTAATTCGTTTGTGGGCATTCGCCGCAGCGGCTATGACCGCTATCCCTACACCTATGAGGACCTGGGTAACGAAGGTTTTGAGGTCCACAACGACGGCGAAGTGTGGGCGGCGACGCTGTGGGACATCCGGCGCCGCCTGGGTCCGACCCTAACGGACAAGCTGGTGGTGGCGGCGCTACGCGTGACACCTTGCCGGCCCAGCATGATCGCGGCCCGCGATGCCCTCCTGGCCACGGATGAACTGCTGAACGGTGGAGCCAATCGTGCAGCCTTGTGGCAGGTATTCGCGGCGCGGGGCATGGGCAAGTCCGCCAGCGGCACGGATGGAAGCTATCCGCTGGGAACGGTGTTCACTGCCGCGTATGACGTACCGTTGCCGGAGGATTCCACGCTGAACCGCAACCCCGTCGTAAGTACCAAGATAATTCCGGTGGTCGGCATGGGCCAGCCGTTTAGTTACAAGATGGACGCCACCGATCCGGATGGCGACCCTCTCACTTACAATCTGCTCCGCGGCCCGCAAGGCTTAACTGTTGATGCCGCCACTGGCCAGATCCAGTGGACGGCCTCGTTTGCGGGCCAGGCAGTGAAGGTGGAAGTGATTGATGGCAAAGGCGGCCGGGCAGTGCACTGCTTCTCGCTCTTCGTGCTGAGCACGCTGCGCGACGGAGCGCCGCTGGCGGTGAATTTGTACGAGGGCGACACCGGCTTTGCCGCCATCAGCATTCCGGCGGGGACTCCGGTACTTCAAGTGACCACGCGCGGCGGGTTTGGCGACGCGGATATCTGGCTGGCTAATCCGAATGGTCTTTACGTGGGGCGGTCGAGCCGCGATGGAAATCTTGAGACGCTCTCCATTGCCGCGCCCGCGGCGGGTGTTTGGATTGTGGAAGTGGACGCCTACCGTGGCTTTGGTGGCGTGTCGCTGACCGCTGCTACGCCGGTGCCGCGCTTGCTGACGCTGCCGGCTGTGCTTGAGGGGCAATCGGGCGAGGAGACCAGTGAGACGTTCTATCGTCTGACTGTGGCGCCCAACACGCCGTTGCTCGAAGTGAAGACCGATCGCGGAACCGGTGACGTGGACTTGCTGGTACGCCGGGGCGCAGCGCCCGCATGCTCGGCTAGCGGCGCCGTCATCGCTCCCTGTGCTTTCGACGGCATCAGCCAGGCCCTGGCAACCGACGAAACCGTCGTGATCGTCCGTCCGGCGGCAGGGGATTACTTCATCAATCTGCTGGCCGCCCAGGCCTATGCCGGTGTCCGTCTCCAAGCGAGAGCCCTGGGATTGAAGGTCGCACCGGGCGACCTGGCCTTCATCTTCACCACCGGCGGCACGGTACCGGAGCCGCAGAAAGTGGCGATCTCTGATTTCTCCGACCTCGCCCTTACCTGGACTGCCACCACCGGAGTCACTTGGTTGACGCTCGATCGCACCACCGGGGATCAAAGCACTCCGCTCACGGTCAGTGTCGTGCCCACGGGATTGGCGGCCGGCACCTATCAGGCCAATATCACCATCATTGTTCCGAATACCACCGGCTCACCGTTCACCCTCCCGGTGACGCTGACGGTGAAATAGCAAGAAGAGAGGCTGGACCCGGCGTGCGCGCGAAGCCTAGTCCAGCTTCTCCGTGATCGTCACCGCTTCCTTCAGGCGGAAGGGGATGCGGGTTTCCGTGGCGATCTCGGCTGCCTTGCCGCGGGTTGTTAGAACCGTGCCTGCACCGGCGGCACCGCCCGCGGCAGCTCCAATCGCCGCGCCTTTGCCGCCACCAAAGATTGCGCCTAGCGCAGCGCCAACGGCCGCTCCAGCGCCGGCCTTGACGGCATCGTTTTTGGCCGAAGAGTCCGCTTCATGGGTGTAGGCGTCGGTCAAGATCGCCACCCGCTGCCGGTCCGCGGTGTTGAGATCGGTCAACTGGATCGACAGCTTCGCCCGTCCGCTGACCCGCCCGCCCTTGTCGGCCGTCAGAACGCGGCCGGTGATCTTGGAGCCCTTTTCGGCCAGCACAAAACCATTCACCACCAACGGAGCGTCCAGCACCGCCGCAAATGATTCGCCCTCCTGGTTGCGGTCTGAAGAGAGCGGCTGGTTGGTGCGCACGGTGATGACGGTGCCAGCGGGAATGGTGACGGTCTCGGGCTTGCGCTCTTCCTTCGCCCGCTTCACCTCCACCGAATCCGGCCGCATCAACTGCGGACGCTCCGGCGCGGCCTCGGGCTGAGATTGGGGTGACGCGCTGGGTGCGGGCTGCGCTGTGGAGGTGGGCGGTTCCGCCAGAATGGTGGAAAACGTGGGACTGCCTGAGCTGGCCACAGCCGCCGGCCGCTCGCCCTCGTTGGCCGGCTTGGCCTTCTCGGGGGCTCTCCGAGCCGGCAATTCCGCCGCCCGGGCCGACACGGCGGGCCGCTCCGCTCGCGCGCGAGATTTCGGTACCGCGGCGTCCGGCTCCGCCTTGCTGACGGACTGAGGGACGGAGACCACTGGCTCCGTTGTTGCCATCGGCGCCGGTTGGGGCGGCGCGCTCGCCGCCGGTTCCGCGGGCCGGCGTGGGCTCCAGTTGCCCACAAACAGAAATACCGTGACGGCCAGCAGCGCCCCGCCCGCAAAGGCCAAAACCATTTTCATAACAACAATCCCCTAATCCAGAAAACGGTATCCGGATACGCCACGTTTCAGATTTCCGTAGCGCGCCACATTAAGTATCTCTAGTCTGGCGGCTTAGCTCAGCGGAGGGTGCTGCTTATGCCACTGCGTCACCTGCTCATAGGCCAGTGCGACGCGAAGCGGTGTCCCCTCATCGTACGGTTTGCCGAGGAAGCTCAAGCTGCGTGGCATGCCGTCGACAAAGCCGCACTTCATCACCACTTGCGGGTGGCCGGTGAGGTTGGTGGTGGTCAGCAGCGCCATGGGCGGGATGACCAAGCAGTCCCAATCAGCAAAGAACTTGTCCATCTTTTCGATCAGCAGCGTGCGCCCGCGTTGCGCACGAATGTATTCCACCGCCGGAATCAGCCGCGAGCTGCGGAACGTGTTGGGCCAATCGTTTCGGTGTTGCCCTTTCAGCGTAGCGACCTTGCCGTCGCGCGTGATGTCGTCAAACGCGGCGGCCGCTTCCGCACTCAGCAGGAAGCTCAGCTTGCGGCCATCGTCGTCCGTCATCGCCACGGGTTTCATCTCGACTCCGGCTTTCTTGAGATCGGCGAACACCTGGTCGTACACCTTCTTCTCCGCGTCCTTGAAGTTGGCGAACGCCGCTTCCAGATACCCGATCCGCAGCCCTTTCAACGGGTGCGTGGCGTCCCACTGGAACGGATGGCCGGTCACGGTGCGATCCTGGCCATCGGGTCCGTAGATAGCGTTCAAGACCAGCGCGCAATCTTCGACGCCCCGGCAAATCGGCCCGATCTTGTCCATCGTCCAGCTCAGCGCCATCGCGCCGGAGCGGCTCACGCGGCCATAGGTGGGCCGCAACCCAGTGGTGCCGCAGCGCACACTGGGCGACACAATCGACCCCAGCGTCTCCGTGCCAATCGAAAAGCCCACCAGCCCCGCCGCCGTGGCCGAAGCGGACCCGGCGGAAGAGCCGCTGGAGGTCTGCTCAATATTCCAGGGCGTCTTCGTCATGCCCCCAAACCAGAGCCCGCCCTGCGCCAGCGCGCCCATCGAAAGCTTGGCCACCAGAACCGCCCCAGCATTGCGCAACCGCTCGACGACGGTGGCATCGCGGTCGATCATCTGTTCCCGAAACGGCTCCGCGCCCCAGGTGGTGGGGATGCCCTTGGTCGCCAACAGATCCTTGGCGCCCCACGGGATGCCGTGCAACGGACCCCGATACTTGCCGCGCCGGATCTCTTCATCCGCCTGGGCCGCTTGCTGCAAGGCCAGCCCTTCAGTAAGGCTGATGACGCACGTTAGCCGTGGCCCGAACTTCTTCAAGCGCTCCAGGTACATCTTGGTCAGCTCCGTCGAGCTGACCAGCTTCTTCTTCACGAGCGGCGCCAGCTCCGTGACCGGCAGAAAGGCCAGCTCCTCGACGCTCTTCCACGTGGCCTTCGACGGCGCCTTCAATTTCGAGGGCTTGAAAACCTTCTTGCCCGAAGGAGCAGGTGCCGACGGCAAGCCGGGGTGGAAGGAGAAGGCCGGCTCAGTATCGAGCGGAATCGGCACCTGCCGCAGCTCCTCATAGCCGGCGAGCGACCGGTTGAGGTTCGGGATCATCAGTGCAATGTCGGCCTCAGAAAACTCAAGCCCCAGCAGCTTCAGAGCGGCCGCGGCCTGCTCCGGGGTCACCCGCTGCGGCACCGGCGGCGGACCCTGTTGTTGAGCCATCGCGGGGCGGGCGGCAGCGAGAATTGCGGTGAGTTGGAGCCAGGTGCGTCGATCCATGGGAATCTCATATGGTAGCGCGGCCACCCGCGCTGCTCACCGGCATTTGGGATCAGCCCGGCGAGTCTCGTAAACTCATAGAGTGGAGAAGTTTCCCCCCAGTTTCGCGGTCGGCCCGCACACGATCGCTCCGGCGGTGGTGCTGGCGCCGATGGCGGGCGTCACCGATACCGTTTTCCGGCAACTGATCCGGCAGCAGGGCAGCTGCGGACTGTTGATGACGGAGTTCACCAGCTCCCACGGCATCGTCGCGTCGGTGAAAGCCAACAAAGGCACCAAGACCAAGCGCTATCTCGCCTTTGAGCCGCAGGAGCGGCCGATTTCGGCGCAGCTGTTCGGCAGCGATCCAAAGGTGATGGCTGACGCCGCGCGCGTCTGTGAGGATCTGGGCTTCGACATCGTCGACATCAATTTCGGTTGCCCGGTGAAGAAGGTCGTCCGTTGCAACGGCGGCTCGGGCTGCCTGCGAGATCTGCCGCTGGTCGAAAGCATCTTAAAGGCCGTGCGCGCCGCCATCAAGATTCCGCTCACCTGCAAGTTCCGCAGCGGCTGGAATGATCGCGAACTGGTCTACAAGCAGATGGGCCAAATGAGCGAAGATTGCGGCCTGGCCGCCGTCGCGCTGCATCCCCGCACGCGCGAACAAGGCTACGCCGGCCACGCCAACTGGACCCACATCGCCGACCTGAAGGCCCACGTCAAGATCCCCGTCATCGGCAACGGTGACGTCAATTCACCCGAAGATGCCTACCGCATGGTGGCCGAAACGGGCTGTGATGCGGTGATGATTGGGCGTTGCGCCTCCGCCAACCCGTGGATCTTCCGCCAGATCGCGGAGTACTCCGCGACGGGCCACTATTCGCAGCCCACTGAGCGCATGCGCTACGAATTGATGCGCCGCTATTTTGAGATGCTGGCCGGGCGTCACCACACGGTGGTCAATCGGGACATCGATTTTTCGGGCGGCACGGAGGTCGCGCTCGACGCCGTGGGCAAGATGAAGCAGTTCGCGACGTACTTCACGCACGGGATCCGGCATGGGTCGAAACTGCGGTCCGCCATCTACACCTCGCGCGACCCCGGCACCATCATCGATCAAGTGGACCGGTTCTTTGAAGAACTGCTGACCGGCGCGGCGAGCAATGAAGAATCAATTGAGGAGCCAGTGGCCGCTTGAAGAAGGTACAGCTGTTTACGGATGGAGCCTGCCTGGGCAACCCCGGGCCGGGCGGTTGGGCCTACATCCTCCGCTTTGGAGAACATGTCCGCGAAGCCTCCGGCTTTGAGCGTGACACCACCAACAACCGCATGGAACTGATGGCCGCCGTCGAAGGCTTGAAGGCGCTGAAAGAGGTCTGCGAGGTGGAGATCACCACGGATTCCGAATACATGCGCAACGGCATCACCAAGTGGATCATTGGGTGGAAGGCGCGCGGCTGGAAGACGGCATCGAAGGAGCCGGTGAAGAACCAGGATCTCTGGGAGGCGCTGGACGAACAGAACTCCCGCCACCGGACCGAATGGAAGTGGACCAAAGGCCACGCCGACCATCCCGACAACAACCGGTGTGACGAAATGGCCACCGCCGCCGCTCGGGCAGGCAAGTAGGCACGCCGCAGGCGGCGCTTTCAATCGAAAGAGCACGCACTGTAAAATCGAACGTATTGCAAACAATAAGCGATGCCGTACCGAGCCGCGACCAGCAGGAGCGGTCCTGCCCTCTTTTCAGTAGCCTGCTCGGTGTGATGTGACGGCACTGTTCGGCGGCGCGTTTGACCCGATCCATTCCGGCCACCTGGCGGTGATCGAAGAAGTGAAGCGGCTGGGCTACACCCGCGTCGTGCTGGTGCCCTCCGGCAATCCCCCGCACAAGCCAATGCAGACCCCCTTTGCGCACCGCGTCGCCATGGCCCGGCTGGTGGCGGAAGAAGTCTCAGAGATCGAAAGCGGCGGCGAACGTAGCTACACCTTCGATACCCTGCAACACTTCCCGGAGCCGCGAGCGTTTGTGATCGGCGCGGATGCTTTTGCCGAAATCGAATCCTGGTACCGGTGGCGCGAAGTGCTCACGATGACCGAATTCATCGTGGTGTCGCGGCCGGGTCACGTCTATGCCACGCCGCCCGGGGCTCGCGTACGGCAGCTTGATTCTTTGGCGCTCAATGTCTCGAGCTCGGCCATCCGCGCCCAATTGGCGCAGGGGCAGCGTCCAGCGGAGCTACCTGCGCCTGTGCTGGCCTACATCGAGCAGCACCATCTCTACCGGCTTCCGCCAGTTGCCTGACCTTCCGGCTTTCGCCTGCCTGACCTTCCGGCTTTCGCCGGTGGCTTGAACTTCGGCCCGCTCGGCTACGTACAATAGGGTTATGAACAAATGGCTGCCCGCCGTGGCGCTGGGCTGGATCCTTCCTGGGGGCGGACATCTGCTGCTGGGCCATCGTGTCCGGGGCATGATGCTCTCCGCCAGCGTCGTGGTGATGTTCCTGCTGGGCCTGATGATGCGCGGGGCAATGTTTGAGCCCCAGAATGGCGACTTGCTGACGATGTTGATCTACTACGGTGGATTCATCGGCGACATGGCCTCCGGCATCCTCTACTTCATGGCCACGTGGATGGGCTACGCCCAGCCCGATATGGCGGGCCATGTGCATGACTACGGCACCAAGTTTCTGGTAGGCGCCGGTCTGCTGAACATCCTGGCCATGGTGGACGCCTACGAGATCGCCACCGGGCAGAAAGACTAAGGACGCACTTCCATGCCGAAATTGAGCCTCTCCCACTTTGAAGCAGCGGTCCTGTTTGCCCTGTTCACCAGCGTCGTGCTGGGCATCGTCACCAAGCGCACCGACAAGGAACGCCTGCACTACGGCCTCTATTGCTTCGGCTGCTTCATGGCCGCCATGTTCGGCCTAGGCTGGCTGATGTACTTCGGCCACCGGTAAGCCGGCCAGCCCCATGCGTGAGCTTGGGGCTTTTTCGTGGTCCCGCACAAAGCCCCAAGCTCACGCATGGGGCTGAATCGGACCGGACGCCGCAGGAAGGCTAACCAGAACAGCGGCCCTACCGCGCGGGCAGCGTCTCCTGCTTTTCGAGATTCGCCGTGATCTCTTTGCGCTCCCGCCACACCGGATGGAGCTTCTTGGCGGCCAGCAGCGGCAGTTGATCTTCAATGTGCGACGACCCGGGCTGCGAGGCGTTGCCGTAGCCCAGCAGGCAGTTGGCCTTCTGCGGAGCACCGAACTCAATCGCGCACACAAACGTCTCACCGTGCGTGCCGTAGAACTTGTTGCCTTTGCGCCGCCCGAACTGCATGGTGCGGAAGACGCCCATGCGCCCATGGCCGCCGTTGGCGGGAAGATCCAGCCTGCCGCGTTCATAGCGGAACACGTCACCCCACGGCACATCGAGCGTGCCAAACAGGCTGATGCAATCGGACGCCGCCAGCGCGAGCGCCTGCACAGCGCCCGCCGGGTCGTTCAAGCCATAGCCTGATTCGATCGGCTTCGCGGGATCGTACTTCACGCGTAGCTTCGATTCAAACGTCTCGCTGGTGCTGAAGTAACGGTCGACAAACACCTGGAACAGCACGCCGCCACGGCTGGTGGCATCGGTGTTCCGGTCCCACGCGGCCAGCACCTTGGCTGCCCGGCCCACCGCGGGATCGGACGACTTCTTGGCCGCTTCCAGTAAGTCCGGCAGGATCGCGTCCGCCGCTTCCATGCGCGTTGAATGCTTGTAGGCCACCAGTTCGTCGTAGGTGATCGAGTTGTCTTCGGTCAACATCCGCAGCGAACGGCGCGTGCGGTAGGTGGGCATCTTCTCGTTGCCGGGCGCCATGTAGGCCGGATACTTCTTGGGGTCCAGCTGAGGCACCGTGGTCAGCCACGGCGGCTCATTGGTGTTCTGGTTGAAGCCGATCTTGGGGTCAATCGATTTGGGCAGGTCGTCAAAGGAGTGATAGCTGGTCCACATCGTCTTCGACGTATCGCCCGGAACCACTTTGCTCCAGAACGCTTGATCACCCATCTGCCGCTTGGCCACCAGGCCGTTGAACACCAGCATGATGTGGCCCTGGTCATCGGCGTAGTTGGCGTTCCACATCGGAATCGATTCCAGGCGAAGCGCCGTTTTGAACTCTTCCAGATTCTTCGCGCCGCCCATGCGGAACCACTGTTCCAGCATCTTGGGCCGGTCAATGCCCGCTACGCGCATGGCGACCGTGACGCCCTGGTCATCAAACACCACCGGACCCTGGATGCTGCGGCGGATCGTGATGGTCTCGGTGGTCACCGCTCCGTTGGGCTGCTTCACCTTGAAGCTCTTCTGCTCGGTCTCAAACGCCTTCAGTGCGCCGTCGTACTCGTACTTGCCGTCTTTCACGGTTAGGCGGTAGAAATCCACCGTATCGATGGTGTTCACCGTCCGTCCCCAGCCCGTATGGCGATTGAAGCCAATCACCGGAACCGGGAAACCAATCTGCGGCGCGCCATACAGGTCGTAGCCGGGGGCGGTGAGGTGCACCTCCATGTAGCTGTAGAAGTCCTCCCACACCAGGTGCGGGTTGATCACCAGCATCGCCTTGCCGCTGGCCGAGCGCGGCGGCCCCACGGTCCAGGTGTTCGACCCGGCGTCCGCCACCGGCTCCTCTAGGATCGAGCGCACCTCAGCGGTCCGGCGCTGGGGCAGCAGTGGAGCCACCTCGCTCCGCATGCGCGCCTGGGAGCCCATGTACATGTAGTGCACCGCCCGCAGCGTGTGGCCCACCACATCGACGCCGGAGACCGGCAGGACAACTCGGTATTGAGCACTCGCATGCTCCGGGTGAGCCTTAGCGTAAGCATTGATGCCCGCGGCGAAGGCGTCCAGGTGGCGCCGGAACTCGGGCGTCTGCGCCTGATACCACTGCTGCGCCCGCTGCGGCACGCCATTCAAGTGGACCCAGCGGTCCGCCGCAATGTTCGACGGGCCCCAATACTCCGCCGCGCGCCCCCGGCTTTCGCCATAGAGCTTCAGCAGCAGATCCGCCTGATTGTGGATCTGCGCCCAGCCGTGGGCGTAGAACATATCATCGAGAGTGGCGGCGAAGATATGCGGGACACCAAACTTGTCCCACAAAATCTCCGGAGCACCCGCCGCCACCGCCGCCGGCACTGAGAGCGCGGCCAAAGCCAGACCAACCAGTAAACGCTTACGCATGGATCGAACCATTATGAACGCAAAGCAGCGCCGGCAGAAGACAACACTACCGGATCGTCATCAAGTCCGACAAACTCTTCTTGGCGATGTCCGGAACGGTGGCGTCAGCCGCCGGCAAGCCTACGGGGATCAGCACAAACGGACGCTCATTCTTGGGCCGGTCCAGGATGTTCTGGAGGAAGCCCATGGGGCTGGGGGTGTGCGTGAGTGTCGCCAGTCCGCTCAAGTGCAGAGCAGCCAACAGGAACCCCGTCGCAATGCCCACGGACTCCTGGACGTAGTAATGCTTCGTTCGCTGCTCGCCCTCTGCCGTTTCCGCTAGCCCGTAGTCCACCCGAAACACGACGATCAGGTAGGGAGCCGCTTCCAGAAACTCCTTGTGCCAGTCCGTACCCAGCGGCGCCAAGGCCTGCAGCCACTCCGGCGGCATGCGGTGCTGGTAACTCTCGCGTTCCTCGGCTTCGGCGGCTTCGCGGATCTGGCGCTTCACCACGGGGTCCGCCACCACCACAAAGCGCCATGGCTGCTGGTTGGCACCGCTCGGGGCCAGCGAGGCGCACCGGATGGCATTGGTGATCAGTTCCAGGGCCACCGGCTCCGGCGAGAAGAAGCGCACGCTGCGGCGGGTGGCAATCGAAGTGAGGAAATTGCGGAAGGCCGTCAACTGCTCCGCCTCCGGGCGGCGCTCGAACTGGAGTGGGATATGGGGATGCGTCATCGCCATCAGTGCGTCAATTTCAGGATGTTCTGGCGCTGCCGATTCACTTCCAGGCGCGTGACGTCCGGCCGTGCATAGTGTCCGGAGACATCCAGGTTCTGCCGCTCTCGCAACACCTCGCGGTGGTCGATCGTGGCCACCAGCAGTGTCTCCTCGGCGGGCGCCGGCGCGATCAGCCATCGGCCATCCGGCCCAGCCAGGCAGCTTCCTCCGTCGGCCAGCACCTCCGGGCTGTTGCCGGACATCAACTCTCGCCAGGGGGCGGAGCTTCCGATGTCACTGCGCCGCATCAGGCCGGACACGGAGACGACGAATGATCTCGACTCCAGCGCGATGAAGCGTGTGACGTCCACCGTATTCCGGGTCGCGCCCGGCCAAACCGCGATGTGAAGATCTTCCCCCTGCCCATAGAGCGCGGCGCGCGGCAGCGGCATCCAGTTCTCCCAACAGTTCAACCCGCCCACGCAGAACGCACCCAGCCGGTGCGTCCTCAAGCCATGCCCATCACCCGCCGACCACGCCAGCCGTTCTTCGTAGGTGGGCGTCAGCTTGCGATGGACGGAGCCGATTACCCCGTCCGGGCTGATGTAGACCAGCGTGCAATAGAGGCTGTGGCCGCCCCGATCCGCCGGCCGCTCAATCGTGCCCAGATAGATGGCGATTCTGTGTTCCGCAGCCGTCGCGCACAGCTCGTCCAGGTGGCCGGCTTCGATCTGAATGGCTTGTTCGGCATAGTCGGCAAAGATCCCTTTTTGCAGGCTGGAATTAAAGCGCGCGGCATCGGTGAGCTCCAGCCAAAACGGGTACCCCGGCACCAGCGCTTCCCCGAACACTACCAACTGGCAGCCTTTTGCAGCCGCTTGCTGGACGTACCGGGTTACTTTGGTCAGCGTGGCGGCGCGGTTTAGCCAAACCGGCGCGATCTGAGCTAATCCGAGAGTCAATCGATGGGGTGAGTCGGGCATTGTTCTGGTGCCGGGCGCCTTGACTGGCCCGGTCCCTACCAGGGTAGAACGCATCGCTTTCCGGGCCGGACCCTGTACGCTGAAATCTGTTCGCGGCCGACGCTCGTACTATCTGCAGACATCCGGAGATACCCATGATTCTCAGCCTAATCCTCACCACCCTGATGGCCCAGCATCCGGCGGGGCATGCGACCCCGCATCAACCGGTGAAGCTGCTGCCCGGCATGGGCAAGCACACTCACCCCACCGGGACCGCCAATGGCGAAGCGCAGCAGTACTTTGACCAGGGCCTGAACCTGCTCTATGGCTTCAACCGCTTTGAGGCGTTCCGTAGCTTTGAGAAGGCCGCCCAACTGGACCCCACCCCGCTCTTGCCCAAGTGGGGCATGGCGATGGCCAAGGGGCCGCATGTCAACCAGGATATGGATCAGGATGTCGACCTCAAGGCCTACTGCGCCCTGCTCAAAGGCCTCCAGCATCCCTACGCCACTGCCGCCCGCGCCCGCTGCGGTGGTGGCGACGCGGCCTACATTGCCGCCATGGCTCAACTGGCGGCGGCCCACCCGGACGATCTCGATGCGCAGACGCTCTATGCCGAGGCGTTGATGATTCCCGTGCGCTGGCATTGGTTCACGCGCACCGGCCAACCGTCGGCGGGGATGGCCGAGGCGATCCGGGTGCTGGAAGGTGTGCTACGGCGGAATCCTGACCATCCCGGCGCCAATCACTTCTACATCCACGCGGTCGAGATGTCGTCCACGCCCGAGCGGGCCATCCCCGCCTCCCAGCGGCTGATGGGCGTCGTCCCCGGAGCCGGGCATCTGGTCCATATGCCGGGTCACATCTGGCTGCGCGTCGGCGACTACGAAATGGCGGCCGTCGTCAACGAACGGGCGGCCGAAGTAGACCGGGCCTATCTGGGCGCCACCGGCGTCACGGACTCTTCCTACATGGGCTACTACATGCACAACCTGCACTTCATCGCCGCCGCGCGCCAGATGCAGGGACGGGCTACGGATGCCGTGGCCGCCGCCAAAACACTGCACGAGGCCGTGATGCCGATGGCCGCGGTGATGCCCGAGATGGTGGACATCTTCGGACCCTACTACTGGTTTGTGCTGGAGCGGTTTGGCCGTTGGGACGAGATTCTGGCGCAGCCCAAGCCGGACCCGAAGCTCACCGGCGCCACCGCATTCTGGCACTGGGCCCGAGTGCTGGCGCTCCACGGCAAAGGGCAGGATACGGCGGCGGAGTTCAAGGTATTTGCCGCCGCCCGGTTGGCCGTGCCACGCAATCGGCCCTGGATGGGCTCGCCCGCAGGAGCCATGTTCGATCTAGCGGCCCATGTGCTGAACGCTCGTTTGGCCAAGGCCCCCGCCGCCGCCGTGCCCCATTGGCGTCTGGCGGTGGCAGCGCAGGATGCCCTCTCTTATGAGGAGCCTCCGCTCTGGTACGCACCTTTGCGTGAATCCTTGGGGGCCGCTCTGCTGCGGTCCCGCCAGCCCGCGGAAGCGGCCGCGGTGTTCCGTCGTGGTTTGGTGGACACGCCGCGCAATGGCCGGATGCTGTTCGGTTTGGCCCAAGCCTTGGCCGCTCAAGGCAAGGCGGAAGCCGCTGCCGCCGTGGAGCGTGAGTTTCAAGAAGCGTGGCGGCGCGCCGATATCAAGCTGACGCTCGATTCGCTCTAGCAGGTTGCGGAAAAAAGGGTTTTGCAGGACCACTCCCTCACGGTCGTGGCTCAGTAAGCTATTGCAAATAAACAGGTGATGTTTCTGAGCCGCGCGCGTCAGCAAGCGGTTTCCGGCTTTTTTCCGCAGCCTGCTAGAGAGCAAAAAAGAGTGGGCGGCTGCACCGCGCGGCCGCCCACATTCCAACTTGCGACGAAGAGCGTGGCTCTGCGGCCACTTAGAAACTTGCCTGCTATCCGGCGGACGCCGCCTTGGCCTTCGCCGGCGCCTCCGATGCCGATTCGGTCACCGGCACACTGACCGCCTCCGCCGCCGGAGCATTCACCGCTGCCGGTGCCAGCTTCGGCAAGTGGATCGCCAGCATGCCGTGCTGCAGATAGGCCCGCACCTCGTCCACCGATACCGGTACCGGCAGTTCAAACTGCCGGAAGACTTCCCGGTGATCGAATTCGGAGTACATCGTCTGGTCGTTCGGTGTGCGATCTTGGGTCGATTCGCTTGTGCCATGGACCGTGAGCATCCGCTCATCCGCGGCCACCTGCAACTGCGCGGCAGAAAAGCCCGGCAGTGCCAAACGGACGGTGTAGTCGGCTTCGCTTTCCGTCAGCTCTCCGGGCGGCACCCGGAACAGTTCCTGTTGCGCGGTAAACCAGTCCGACCAGTCATGGTTCTCACCGGCACCACGCGACTGGAAGAGTTCGTGGGCGCGGTCTCGGATTCGTTGAAGCACTTCATCGAAGTACTCAAAAAGCCCACCCTTGTCCGGGTCGGCTCGTTTGGCTATGGAGACTTGTTGACTCATAGAACCTCCTCAACCACTAATCCAAATCGAAGGCTGCGTTCCGGCGAGAAGTTAGGGGTGAACGGCCCACTCCACCCGCTGTCGCTCACCGGAACCTTTGCCCACCTGGGCCTGAACAACACGGACCAAGATTCGCGCCTAGATGCTCAGCACCGGACACGGCGATTCGCTGACAATCGAGTACAGGCGTGTCCAGAACTGGCTCAGCAAGCCCTGCGAGACGCCGCGGCCCACCACCAGCAGGTCCGCCCCCGCCGCCTCGGCCGCTTCCCGAATCGCTCGACTGGGCGAGCCCTCCACCACCCGGATCGTGGCCTCCAAGCCATGTTCTTGCGCCAGTTTGCGCAATGACAGGTCGGCGCCATCCATCAAGGACTGGCGGAACGCCGCAAAATCAATCTCGAGCGCCATCGGCGGAGTCTCCAACGCGTGCACCAGGATCAGGCGCGCCCCGTGAGATTTGGCCAGCGCTCCGGCGGCCCGCACAATCGCCGCGGTCTCCTCTTCAAAGCTCACCGCGCACATCACCGTGTGAATATCCGGACGCAGCCCCTCGGTTTCCAAGCCGTGGACGCCAGTCCACACCGCGCAGGAGACATCGTGCAGTACCTTGGCTGCCACCGACCCGATCAACAGCCGCCGGAACAAGCCTTCGCCACGAGTGGGCATCATCACCAGATCACAGCCGGCTTGGGCCACCTCGCGCGCAATTAACGTTCCAGGATCGCCCTCTTTTAGCACCAGGGCCGGGTGCAGATCGGGGAAGTACTCGGCGGCAAACGCCCTCAGCCGGGCATGCTCCGCCTCCACCAGCTCTGTCCAGGGCGGCACGTTGGCCAGCAGGCCATCGCCGTTGGGTCCAAAGACCAATACGGTGGGGTCCGCCGCGTGAAAGAGAGTCAATTGCGCCTGGTTGTGTTTCACCAGTTCCCGCACATGGGGCACCGTGGCCAGGCAGGCGGGGGAGAAATCCACCGGAAACAGGATGCGACGAAACGGGATCATAAAGCTCCTCCTCGTCCGGCGGCCATCAAGGTCCGGCCGGCCGGGGTCACTTTGAAGTGACGCCTCGGGAGCCTGACCGGGCCGCTTTCTTAGTCACCCGAATATGAGCAATTGGGTCGCCATTTCGGGAAACTGCGCAAGTGGTTGCCTTACAGTATGGGAGAAATAAATTCAGTAATCAATGAGGTAATTCACCCCGCGAAATTGCGTGTTCTCGCGCTGCTGCGGGTTAGTTCGCCCAGGGCCACGCCCGGAGAAACCGGATCAGGTGCTTTTGAACCGGTAGCGCGGCGTGCCCGGCGGCCTGGGCGTACCCGATTCGCCGGAAGTGGCGGGGCTTGATCGGCACCAGCGTGCAGCCCGCGGCGTGCTGGGCCGTCCGTTCCGGCACCAGTGAGATGCCAAACCCGTGGGCCACCATCGCAAAGATGCTCACCAGATTGTCGCTTTCCTGCAGATTCTCAAACCGTGCACGGGCTTGAGAACAGGCGCTCAGTACATCCTGCCGCAGGCAATGGCCTTCGCGGAGCAGCAGCATCGGTTCGCTTTGCAGCCGGGAAAGCTCCAGTTCCGGCGCGGCGGCCAGCGGGTGGTGGGAGGCCAGCGCCACCATCAGCGGTTCCCGGTAAAGCTCGGAACAGACCACTTCCGGATGCCGGATCGGCAGCGCCAGCACGGCCACGTCTACTTCGCCATTCCGCAGCGAGTTCACCAGCACATCGGTGGTCAACTCCCGTAGGGTCACCGTCACTGCAGGATTGGCCGCGCGGAAAGCGGCCAGCGGAGCCGCAATGGCATACGGCAAGACAGTGGGAATCACGCCGACGGTTAAAGAGCCGCAGTCTTCCGGCAGCAACGCGTCAATCGCCCGGCGAGCGCGCCGCAGCTGCCGCAACACCGCCTCCGCCTCCGGCATGAAGGCTTGACCATATGCCGTCAGTTTGACCGAGCGGCCCAGCCGGTCAAACAGCGGCACCCCGAGCGAGGACTCCAGCTTCTTGATCTGCTGCGAAAGCGACGGTTGGGCGACGCCCTCCTGTTCCGCCGCCGCGACGAAACTCCCGGCCTTCACCACGGCGAGAAAATACCGGATCTGATGCAGCTCCATAAATTCGACTCTAGCGGGCATCCGCCGCGGCCAACAAGCCCACCCTCGTCTGGGAGGGCAACAGCCACTGCGCCGCAGCGTCCGCCGCGAACTGATAGAGATGCGGCTGGAAAGGGGTGGGCGCTATTTCCTGCTGCCGGGCGGGCGTCCGGCGCAGGTTGCTCCACGAGCCGCAAAGCCGATCCCCCTGATAACGAGTTATCCTAACGGGTTGTTCCCGTGCAGCTTCCCCCGTCGGCGGCTCCGCTCGGGTAACCTTCTGGTACTTCGAGGTCATCTTTAGAGTGAACATGCCATTTGGCTGCCCTACGTCCGTCCGCTCCCTTCTGGCCACCGGCCTGATTGCGGCTGCGCTGATTTCTACGTCCTGCAAGCAAGCTGAACCAGCGGCGGGGGGCCCCCCAGCCAAGGGTGGGCCCGGCGGCAAGAAGGGCGGCGGCGAAGTGCCGGTAATGGTCGCCAAAGCGGTGGACCGGGAAGTGCCGCTCGAAATCGAGGTCATCGGCAACGTCGAAGCCTCCTCCACGGTGATGATCAAGCCGCAGGTGAGTGGCGAACTGGTGAAGGTGCTGTTCAAGGAAGGCGACTTCGTTGCCGCGGGCGCTCCTTTGTTTGAGATCGACCGGCGATCGCTCGAAGCGCAGCTGGCCCAGGCGCAAGCCAATTTGCAGCGCGCCGAAGCGCTCAGCCGCCAGGCGCAGGCCAACGCCGGCAAAAGCCGCGCCACGCTGCAGTACTTGAAAGATCAGTCCGCCCGCTACTCCCGCTTGAACGCTGAAGGCGTCGTCTCCAAGGAACAGAATGAGCAGGTCCAATCCAACGCCAAGGTGCAGCAGGAAGCCGTGGCGGCCGATACGTCGATGATCGAAAGTTCCCGCGCCGAGATCCAGGCGCAGCGGGCGTTGATCGACAACCTGAAAGTGCAGTTGGGCTTCACGCAGATCAAGTCGCCCATCTCCGGGCGCACGGGCACGCTGCTCATCAAGGCGGGCAACATCGTCTCAGCGAACTCGACGGAGCTGCTCCAGATCAACCAGCTGCAGCCGGTCTTCGTGTCGTTTGCCATCCCCGAATCGCAGTTGAGCATGGTGGGCAACCGGTTCGGCAAGTCCAAGATCCCCGTCTTCGCCGTGCCCCAAGACGGCGGCGCCACCACCGAAGGCCTGCTGACGTTTTACGAGAACACAGTGGACCCTTCCACCGGCACCATCCGCCTGCGCGCCACGTTCCCGAACCCCGACCGCAAGCTGTGGCCCGGCTCCTTCCTGCGCGTCCGGATGCAACTGGGCACCATCCCCAACGCCGTCGTCGTACCCAATCAAGCGGTTCAGACCGGCCAGGACGGCCAGTTCGTGTTCGTCGTCAAAGAAGACCGCAGCGTTGAGATGCGCACGGTCACCACCGCCACGCGTTCCGCGCAAGACATGGTGATCTCCAAAGGTCTGGCCCCCGGTGAGACCGTCGTGACGGAAGGCCAGATGCGTCTGGCGCCCGGCATGAAGGTCGTCGTCCGCGATGGCCGCCCCGCTGGCAAAGGCGCCAAAGGTGGCGGCAAAGGCCCCGGTGGCGAAGGCGGCGGCCCGGCCCCCGATGCAGCTCCGGCAGAAAATGGCGGCGGCGAGAAAGGCCCCGGCGGCAAAGGCGGGCGTGGTGAAGGCGGGCGCGGTGACGGGATGAAGAAGGGAGCGCCGCCTGCGGCGAAGTCGTGAGCCGGCTGTGAACTTCTCAGAGATCTTTATCCGGCGTCCCATCGCCACCATCCTGATGATGGCCGGGATTGCGATGTTCGGCATCCTCGCCTATTGGGCGCTGCCCGTCAGCGATTTGCCGGCCGTCGACTTTCCGACCTTAACCGTGTCGGCCAGCCTGCCGGGCGCGGACCCGCAGACGATGTCCTCCTCGGTGGCGACGCCGCTTGAACGGCAGTTCACCACCATCGCCGGCATCGATTCGATGACGTCGACCTCCAGCCTCGGCTCAACCTCCATCACCATTCAGTTCGACCTCGACCGCAAGATCGATGGCGCCGCCGTCGATGTCCAGACGGCCATCTCCGCCGCCATGCCGCTGTTGCCGCCGGGCATGCCCAACCCGCCGTCGTTCCGCAAGATGAACCCGTCGGATGGGCCGGTCATGATGTTCGCGCTCACCTCGCCCACGGCCCCGCTGTGGGAAGTGAATGAGTACGCCGACCGCACGCTGGGGCAGCGCATCTCGATGATCAACGGCGTCGCCCAGGTGAACGTCATGGGCGCGCAGAAGTATGCGGTCCGCATCCAAGTGGACCCGGAAAAGCTGGCCGCCCGCAAAATCGGCTTGAATGAAGTGGCCGCCGCCGTCCGCAACTGGAACGTCAACGTGCCCACCGGCACACTGTGGGGTGAGCACCAGGCCTTCAACGTGATGTCGAACGGCCAACTGCCGCGGGCTAAGGATTATCAAGATCTGGTGGTGACGTGGCGCAACGGCGCTCCGGTCCGTCTGGCCGACCTGGCCACCGTGCGCGACGGCAGTGAAGATGAGCGCACGTCGGCCTGGACCTACGGCTCCTTGGGTTTGGGCAAGGCGCTGAACCTGATGGTGATGCGGCAGCCGGGCAGCAACGTCATCGAGGTAAACGACACCATCCGCGACGTGATGCCGCAACTGCAAAAGCAGATGCCGCCCAACATGAAGCTGGAGATCCGCAGCGACCGTTCAAAGAACATCCGCGAAGCCTTCAATGATGTCAAGCTAACCCTGCTGCTGACCCTGGGCCTGGTGATCATGGTGATCGCCATCTTCCTGCGTCGCGCCTCCGCCACGCTGATTCCCTCGCTGGCGCTACCGTTCTCGCTGGTCGGCACGTTTGCTGTGATGTGGCTGCTGAACTACTCGCTCGACAATCTGTCGATGATGGCCATCATCCTGTGCGTCGGCTTTGTCGTCGACGACGCCATCGTGATGCTCGAGAACATCGTGCGTCACATGGAAAAGGGCGAAGGGCCGCTCGAAGCCGCGCTGAAGGGCTCCAAAGAGATCTGGTCCACCATCGTCTCGATGACCATTTCGTTGGCCGCCGTCTTCATCCCCATTCTCTTCATGGGTGGCATTTTGGGCCGCCTGTTCCGCGAGTTTGCGGTGACCATCTGCGTCGCGGTGTTGATCTCGGGCTTCGTCTCCGTCACGTTGACGCCGATGCTGTGCAGCCGCCTGCTTAAGCCGGACCCCGTGGGGCATCGCCCCAATCCGCTCTCTCGCTTGATCGAGTGGTTCTTGAACGGCTTCACGCGCTGGTATGAAGTGTCGCTGGGGTGGGTGCTAAACCATCGCCCGGTGATGCTGCTGGTCTTCGCGGCCGTCATCGGAGCCACGGGCTACCTCTATGAGCTGGTGCCGAAGGGCTTCATCCCGGAGTCCGACACGGATTCCATTCAGGGTGGCACCGAAATGCAGGTAGGGACCTCCTTTGAGGCGATGAAGCTGCAGCAACAGCGCGTCATCAATGTCGTCCGGACTGACCCGGATATTGAAGGCTTCATGACGTCGGTGGGCGGCAACATGATGGGCGGCACCGCAAACACCGGCCGCTTCTTCATCCAGTTAAAGCCCCGCCGGGAACGCCAGGCTTCGGCGCAAGACATCGTCACCCGCCTGCGCCCCAAGCTGGGCGTGATTCCCGGTGTGCGCACGACGCTGTCGGTGCCCCCGGCCATCCGCATCGGCGGCCGTGGCTCCCGCAGCTCTTATGAGCTGACGCTTCAAAGCTCCGACACCGCGGCGCTCTATCGCGAGGCCGCGAAGTTTGAGCGTGAAGTCGCCAAGCTGCCCTCGATCCTCGACGTCAACAGCGACGCCCAGGCGCGCACGCCGCGTATCCGCATTGATGTCGACCGCGACAAAGCAGCCGTCTATGGCATCAACGCCCAGGACATCGAACAGAACCTCTACAACGGTTACGGCTCCAGCTTCGTCTCCACCATCTACGCGCCCACCAACCAGTACCGCGTCATGCTCGAGGTGCTGCCGAAGTTCCAGAACTTCTCGGATAACCTTTCGAAGATCTACCTGAAAGGCTCCGGTGACCAGATGGTGCCGCTCGAAGCCGTCACCAAGCGCGTGGAAGACGTGGGTCCGCAGTCGATCGCGCACACCGGACAGCTGCCGTCGGTCACCATTTCATTCAACCTGAAGCCGGGCGTTGCGCTCAGCCAGGCGGTGGATGAAGTATCGGAACTGGCGCTCGAAAAACTGCCCTCCACCATCAACACCGTCTTCACCGGTACCGCGAAGGTCTTCCAGGATTCGCTGAAGAACTTGGGCCTCCTGCTGCTGATCGCGATTCTGGTGGTCTACATCGTCTTGGGCGTCCTCTATGAGAGCTTCATCCACCCGGTGACGATCCTCTCCGGTCTGCCCGCGGCGGCTTTCGGCGCTCTGCTCACCTTGCAGATCTTTGGCATGGAGCTGAACATCTACGGCTTCGTGGGCTTGATCCTGCTGATCGGCCTCGTCAAGAAGAACGCCATCATGCAGATCGACTTTGCGCTGGACCTGCAGCGCCACGGGCGGTCCGCCAAGGAAGCCATTCATGAAGGTTGCCTCGCCCGCTTCCGGCCCATCATGATGACCACCATGGCCGCGCTGTTGGGCACGCTGCCCATCGCCTCCGGTTACGGCGCGGGCGGGGAAGCCCGCAAGCCCCTTGGCCTGTGCGTCGTGGGCGGCCTGTTGTTCTCCCAAGCCATCACTCTTTATCTGACGCCCGTGATCTACACCTACTTTGATGGACTCGTCAGCCGCAAACGCGGCAAACTGGCCCTCCCCGTCGCCCCGGCGCCAGAGCTGACCCCGATTGAGGGCCGCGGATGAACGTCTCCAAAGCCTTTATTGAGCGGCCCATCGCCACCACGCTGTTGATGCTGGCCATCGCCCTGTTTGGGTCGATCGCCTACCAGCAACTGCCGGTGAGCGATCTGCCGAACGTCGATCTGCCCACCCTGCTGGTGACCGCGCAGCTGCCCGGAGCCAGCCCGGAGACGATGGCCTCCGCCGTCGCCACGCCGCTTGAAAACAACTTCGCCGCCATCGCCGGCTTGGCGTCGATGACTTCGGTGAACACGCTGGGCTCCACGCAGGTGACGCTCGAGTTCGATCTAAGCCGCAATCTCGATGGCGCCGCCGTCGACGTGCAAGCGGCCGTCACGCAGGCCTCCCGCCTGTTGCCTCCCGGCATGCCTACCCCGCCGACGTTTGCCAAAGTAAACCCGGCCGATCAACCGATTCTTTATCTGGCGCTGAGCTCCACCACGCTGCCGCTCTACACCTTGAATGAGTACGCCGAAACGCGCGTCGCGCAGCGCATTTCGCAAGTCTCCGGTGTCGCCCAGGTGCAGATCCTCGGCGCCCAGCGCTATGCCGTGCACGCGCAAATGGACCCCTACGCGATGGCCTCGCGTCAGGTCGGCATCAACGAGGTGGAGCAGTCGCTCCGCAACTGGAACGTCAATCTCCCCACCGGCACCATCAACGGACCCAACCGCGCCTTCACGCTGCAAGCCAGCGGCCAGTTGATGAATGCCGCCGCCTACCGGTCGATCATTGTGGCCTACCGCAAGGGCTCCCCCGTGCGCATGGAAGAGATCGGCCGCGTGGTCGATAGCGTCGAAGATGAGCGCACGGCCAGCTGGTTCTGCAAGGACCAGGGTTGCAAGCGCGCCATCGTCCTGGGCATCCAGCGCCAGCCGGGCACCAATACGATGGCCGTCGCGGAGGGCGTCAAGAAGCTGCTGCCGGTCTTCAAGACCGACCTGCCGCCGTCGGTGGACATGCAGGTCTTCTACGACCGCTCCGACACCATCCGCGAATCCTTCCACGACATCAAGTTCACGATGGTCTTGACGCTGGTCCTCATCGTCGCCGTCATTTTCTTCTTCCTCCGCAACTTCTCCGCCACGCTGATCCCGTCGCTGGCGCTGCCGTTTTCCATCATCGGCACCTTTGCCGTGATGTACCTGTGCAACTACGCGCTGGACAACTTGTCGATGATGGCCTTGATCTTGGCCATCGGCTTCGTCGTCGACGACGCCATCGTCATGCTTGAAAACATTGTGCGCCACCTTGAAATGGGCAAGCCGCCGATGCAGGCCGCGCTCGAAGGAGCCAAGGAGATCGGGTTCACCATCGTCTCAATGACCATCTCACTCGCCGCGGTGTTCATCCCGGTCTTGTTCATGGGTGGTGTGCTGGGGCGGTTGTTCAACGAATTCGCCGTCACCATCTGCGTCTCGATTTTGATCTCGGGCGTCGTCTCGGTCACCTTGACGCCGATGCTCTGCAGCCGGTTCCTCAAGTCCTCGCACGACAAAGAGAAGCACTCGAAGTTCTTCCTTGCGACCGAGCGCTTCTTTGATAATCTGCTCGCCGCCTATGACCATTCGCTCCAGTGGGTGCTGCGGTATCGCGCGGCCACCATGGTCTTCTCGTTTGCCATTCTGGCCGGCACGGCTTACCTGTTCATGATCGTGCCCAAGGGCTTCACCCCCGATCAGGATACGGACCAGATGGTGATCAATACCGAAGCCGCCGAAGGCACTTCGTTCCGCCAGATGGTTACCTACCAGGAGCAGATCGCCGACGTCGTCCGTCAGGACCCGGCAGTCGATTCGCTCGTCTCAAGCATCGGCGGCGCCACCGCCACCACGCTGGGCGGTACCAACGTCGGCCAGCTCGTCGTCCACTTGAAGCCGCGGGATCAGCGGGCTGATCTGGTGGACGGCGTGATCGCCCGCCTCCGCCCGCAGTTGAGCAATTTCCCGGGCATGAAGATCTACCCCCAGAATCCGCCCGTGGTCCGCATCGGCGGACTGGTGTCGAAGAGCCAATATCAGTACACGCTCTATTCGCCCGACAAGGTGGCCTTGTATGAAGCGGCCGTGAAGCTGCGCCGGGAGCTAGGCGAACATCCCTCGCTCACCGACATCGCCAGCGACCTGCAGATCAAAAGCCCGCAGGTCCAGGTAAAGGTCGATCGCGACCGCGTGGCCGCCATGCAGCTGAACGTCAACCAGATCGAGAACGCGCTGTTTGACGCCTACGGCCCGCGCTGGGCCTCGACCATCTACTCGCCGATCAACCAGTACAAAGTGCTGCTGGAGCTGTTGCCGCAGTATCAGGAAGACCCCAAGTTCCTGTCGATGCTCTACTTCAAAGGCACGGGCGGCTCCTTGATTCCGCTCGATGCCCTGGCCAAGGTCAGCCTCGATACGGGACCGCTCTCGATCAGCCACTATGGCCAGCTCCCGGCCGTCACCGTGGCGTTCAACATCGTGCCCGGCTATTCGCTGGGCGAGGCGCTGGACCATGCGCAAGCGGCGGCGGACGCATCCGTCCCCTCCGATGTCAGCGCGACATTCCAGGGCGCGGCTCGAGCCTTCCACGGCTCGCTTTCAAACCTCTGGCTGCTGCTCGTCATCGCCATCGCGGTGGTCTACATTGTGCTCGGCATCTTGTATGAGAGCTTCATCCACCCCATCACGATTCTCTCCGGTCTGCCGTCGGCGGGCTTCGGCGCACTCGTGACGCTCTGGATCTTCAAGATGGACTTGAGCATCTACGCCTTCGTCGGCTTGATCATGCTAATCGGCATCGTCAAGAAGAACGCCATCATGCAGATCGACTTCGCGCTCCAGGCCGAAGCCGAAGGCTTGACGCCGCACCAGGCGATCTACCAGGGCTGCCTGGTCCGCTTCCGCCCCATCATGATGACCACCATGGCCGCGTTGCTGGGCGCGGTGCCGATCGCGGTGGGCTACGGCGCGGGTGGCGAAGCCCGGCAGCCGTTGGGTCTGGTGGTGGTAGGCGGACTGCTGTTCAGCCAGCTGGTGACGCTCTACCTGACGCCCTGCTACTACACGTACCTGTCGCAGATCCAGAACTGGTGGCAGCGCAAGAGCGGCAAGGCGGCACCGTCGCAGACGCCGCAACCAGTGGCAGGCGACTAAGCGAAGCCGTTCGGAACCGAGCCGCGACCAGCAGGAGCGGTCTGCTCTCACAGCGCACCGCAACCTCGCGCCGCGCCAACGTCGTTTGGTGCCCTAGGCCAGTATCCGTTTGCGATGGGAGAGGCCCCCTGCCGGCCGGGGCTTGGTCCGAGGCATCCGGCGCAGCTAGATTTGACGCGCCTTCAGTTCCACAAACTGGATGTGGTGCTTGCGATTGGCGAAGCCCAGAGCATGGTCGAACGTGAAAGTCTCACTGAGGCGATGCTTGGTGCGGTTCGCCCCCGACAGTTGACCGTAGAGCGTGGTGTCAAAGTATACCCGGCGTCCGCTACGGAGCAGGGCATCCACCTCGGCCGCCAATTCTTCATGCCGGTCCACCGGTGCTTGACGCCAACTGGTTCCCATGTTGAAGTACTTCATCCACCAGTTGTCACAATGGAACTCGGTGAAGTAGATCACCGCATCTTCCGCGATTACGCTGCGGGCCTCCAGCGCGACGTGGAGCGGTGGTGAGGCCTCGACGCGGGAGTACGGGCCGATATACATTGCGAAATTGAGGCTGGCCATCATCACGACGAACGCCGGCAATGGGTGGGACCAACGGTGACCGCGCAACTTCGTGTCCTTCAACACTGCGCCCAGCCAAAGGATGAAAGCCGGTAGGCAGAACAGCCGGTAGTATTGATACTCGGTGAGCCACACCGAAAGAAACGCCAAAAAGCCGGCCAGCCAAGCCAGCGCGAAGGCCTGCTCACCACGCAGTTTCCACTGGGGCCAACGCCGCTCGACCCCTTGTCGCCACAGCGTCCAGTGCCGCCACAGCGCCCGGCCAATCAGGAGTGCGCCAACCGCCACCACCAGTGCTACCGGAATCAGCTGCGGCCATTCGAGAAAGCTGAGCGCTAGCGACGCCTTGCCCCCGAAAAACACGCGGAAGTTCGCCAGCCACATGTCGCCCACGCGACCCGCCAGTGTCTTGCGGGTCAGCACATCGATGCCGTTAAAGGTCACCCAAGCCAGAAAAGCCTTCACGTCCAGCGGGCGGCCCAGCGTCCCCCGCCAAACCGTGAGATAGGCGGCCGCCACGGAAACCCCCGCCGATAGCGAATAGCTGATCATCGCTCGCCAGCGCGCCGCCCGATCCGGCCAACCCGGGTGCCGCCAGATGGCCACCAGCATCGCGGGATAGAAGCAGATGGCGATCTGGTGCAGCAGCATCGCCAGGGCATGCGTCACGCCGATCACCAGCACCGGCTGCTGGCTCCGCCGGGCCGCCAGTAGGGCGCACAAGATCAGCACGGCTGTTCCCGGTACGTAGGCATTCGCGTCGGTCGAAAACTTCCACCACGTGGCGGAGAAGGCAAACAGCAAGGTCAACCACAGGCTCAGCGCCAGCTGCCCGGTCGAACGCAACAGTAGGTGGAACAGCATCGCGGCCGCCGCCACACTGGCGGCAATGCTCCAGCCCACCAGCACGTCCAACGCCCGGACATTCGGGAACAGGGGCTTTACAGATAGATAGAGCCCGCGCCCAATCGCGTTATAGAGCAGGTGATTCGGGTTGTAGTACACCTCGCCCGCCTGGGGAGCATGTGGCTGATGCCCCACCTCATCCTGGGGGACGCCCTCAATGTTCAACGCAAATCCAATCCCGTCCCAATAGTGGTTTCGGGTGGGAGCGGCGCAGTAGATCAGCAGCAATAGCAGCGCCAGGGCACACGTGGTCCCAGCTACGCCGCGGCGGAGGGGCAAAATTCGGCCAAGCAAGTTGTTGAAATCCTCGTTACAGGAAACAGGCCACCGGGGCACTGTTAAGATTGTTTAAGAGGATACTGAACAACTTAATACTTTGTCCAGGGTTCAAGGGCAGTTTTTCAGGGTCCCGGCGAAGATTGTTAACGATTCCTCGGCAGCATCGGCCCGAACTTCGGCACCAGCACCTCTTGCGTATACCGGTCATGCTGCCGGAGCGCCGCCATGGCCTCTTTCAGTTGCATTCGTTTGACAATCGCCCGAAGCTGAACCGCGCCCGCCGCGCCCCAAACCGCCCGCTCCGCCGCAGAAGCGGGAAGGACTTCCGTGCCGCCATGGGCCATCACGTCGCCCACCCAGGAGCCCAGGCTGAGGCTGCCGGAAAAGCCCAACTTGCCCAGCGTCGCCAGCCCCACATTCTCCGGCACCGGCGCCGCCGGACCCGACTCCGCCGCGCCATAGTCGCCCTGCAGCGGCAGATCATCGAGCCGCGCCGTGATCGCGTGCGCTCCATAGAGCAGCCGCGACCGCTCCTCCGGCTTCAACTGCAGCCGCGGCAGGTAGGTGTCCATGTTGATGTAGAGGATCGGCACCTTGGTCTCCTCAAAGAACTCGCGCACCAGCGTGCCCACCGTCAGCGGCGCCGGACCGTGGCTGGAAGAGAGATACACCTGCCGCCGGAAGCCTTGCCGCAGCAGCGACTGCGCCAGGTCTTTCAAGAACGCCGTGCCCGCGCGCGGTGTGGTGTAGATCGTCGACGGAGCGATCACCGTAGTCCCCGGGTAGGACCAGATCAGCCCCTGCGTATAGAGCCCGCCCGTCTCCTCCGCCATCGCCATCGCATACGCCAGCGGCCACACATAGTCGCGCCCGCTCGGCTGGATGCCGTTGGTCTCGACAGCACCCACGGGGATGAAGATGATATCGCTCGTCTTCAGTTGCTCCGCCACCTGCACCTGGCTTAAGCGGGTAAGGTCGCGGGTGTGCAGTTTGCGGACCTGTGCCGTCATGGGGAAGGCCGCAAGCAGCGCGGCCAGCAGAATTCGTTTCATTTGAAGAAGCTCCCTTGGTTGTCGCCCAGCGCTCCGTATGATATGAAATGTCGGAACAGTTAAATCTGCCGATGGGGAACGATGGAGTACTCTGTGACGCCTCAGCGATGGTTGCGCGTTGGAATCGGGCTGGCGGCGTGCTGCTTCCCCTTGGCTGCGCAACGGGCGCCCCTGTTCAAGGATGAAGTGTTGCCGGTGCTCGAAAAGAGCTGCACCAAGTGCCACAGCCCGCAGCAGAAGATGGGCGGGCTCGACCTGACCACGTTTGCGGGCCTGATGGCCGGTGGCGCCAGCGGTCCGGTGATTGCTCCCGGGAAGGCCTCCCGCAGCCTGCTGTGGGTGATGATCGAATCCGGCAAGATGCCCTTGGGCGGAGCCCTCAACAACGCGCAGAAGCAGCTGATCCGCACCTACATTGAGCAAGGCCGCTTCCCGGCAGCGGAACTGGACGCCGTGACGGCCGCTCGTGAAGCGGCGCGCATCACCCCGCAAGCCCGCCAGTGGTGGTCCTTCCAGCGGCCCCGCAAGGCAGCCACTCCCACCGTCAAGCATCCGGATCAAGTCCACACGCCCATCGACCACTTCATCCTGGCCAAGCTGGAAGAACGCGGCTGGCAACTGCAACCGGAAGCGGACCGGGTGACGCTGCTGCGCCGCCTCTCCTTCGGCCTCACCGGACTGCCCCCCACGCCCGCGCAAGCCAAGGCGTTTCTGGACGACCGTTCGCCCAATGCCTACGAGAAGCTGGTCGACCGTCTGCTGGCCTCCGAAGCTTATGGCGAACACTGGGGCCGCCACTGGCTGGACATCGCCGGCTACTCCGATTCTCGCGGTGACGCCAGCGACACCGAACGCGAAGCCTCCTGGAAGTATCGCGACTACGTGATCAAGGCGTTCAATTCAAACAAGCCGGTCAACCGATTCTTGCTCGAACAGATCGCCGGTGACCAACTGGTGAACTACAAGCACGGAGCGACGCCCACGCCCGAACAAATTGAGCCGTTGATCGCCACCGGCTTCCTGCGCACCACTGCCGACATCACCGACAACCAGACCATCTACGAGGTGGACAAGTACTTCGACGCGCTGCAGAAGGCCACCGAAACCAGCCTCTCCGCCGTCCTGGGCCTCTCCATTGGCTGCGCCCGCTGCCACGACCACAAGTTCGACCCCATCCTGCAAAAGGACTACTACAAGCTGACGGCCGCCTATCAAGCGGTCTGGGATCCGGAAAACTGGCTGGCCGCCAACTTGAGCTTTGGCCCGTGGCCCAGCCGCATGGTGCTCGACATGCCGGGTCAGGAGCGTGAGGCCTGGATTGCGGACGTCACCAGCAACGACGCCAAAACTCTGCGCCGCCTGGATGATCTACTGGAGGCCACCTACCAACGCTTCCGCACCGAACTGCGTGCCGGGCGTGAGCTGACCGCGGAGCGCCGGGCCGCCATCCGTGCCCAAGTGGAAGCCGATCCGGATTTGGAAGTGGACCGCACCGTGGCTAAGGATGGGCCCACCGATCAAGATTTTGAAAAGCAGTATCCGGAGGCGGCCAAGTGGCGTGATGAGATCTCCGCTAAGCGCGCTGCCCGCCGCAAGAAGCAATCCACGGTGGAGCCGAACTTTATTGAAGCGGCCTGGGATGTCTCGAAAACGCCCTCGCCCACCTACATTCTGCAGCGCGGCAACTACCTGGCCCCAGGTGCCGAAGTGAAGCCCGGAATTCCGGCGGTGCTCGACAATCCAGCCAAGCCGTTCGAGTTTCCTGACCCGCTGGCCCACCCCGATTGGAACCACACCGGCCGCCGCCTGACGCTCGCCCAGTGGATGGTGGCCCCGGAGAATCCGCTGGTGGCGCGCGTATTTGTGAACCGCGTCTGGCAGTTCCATTTTGGCGAAGGCTTGGTTCGGTCCGTTGATGACTTTGGCGTACAGGGCGACAAGCCCACGCATCCAGAGCTGCTCGATACGTTGGCCGTCGAGTTTCAAGAAAGCGGCTGGGACTTGAAGCGGCTGACGAAGCAAATCGTGATGTCGCAGGCCTTCCGGCAAGCCTCTTCCGAGGTGCCTGAGTATCTGGCGGCTGATCCGTCAGCCAAGCTGCTGTGGCGCAAGCCACCGCTGCGCCTCGAAGCCGAAGCGATCCGCGATTCCATGCTCCTCGTGAGCGGCCTGCTCAGCGACAAGCGCCTCGGCCGTCAGGAGCCGATCAAGCGTGGTGCTGATGGCCAGTGGCTGGAAGATGAAACCAAAGGCAACCCCAACCGCCGCAGCGTCTACGTGGCGCAGATGCGGACGCGTCCGGTGGCCTTCCTGCACGCCTTTGACGCGCCCACGATGACCGCCGATAACCAGACCCAGCGCTTCCGCTCCGCCTTGCCGTCGCAGTCGCTGGCGCTGATGAACGGTCCGCTGGTGCAACGCACGACGAAAGCATTTGCTGATCAAGTGTGGGAACAAAGCAAGGGTGACGCCGACACGGCAGTCCGCCGCGCCTTTGAAGCGGCCTACAATCGCCCACCCAGTGATCGTGAGCTTTCAGTGGCCAAACGCGCTATGGCCGCCGCTGCCGAACCCAAAGAGGGCCTCCGCCTGTTCCTGCAGGCAATGCTGGGCGCCAACGACTTTCTCTACAGCTACTAGAAGGAACCACGCTGTCATGAACCGAAAACTTTCCCGCCGCGATGCACTCCGCGAAACTGCTCTGGGCTTTGGCGGCTTGGCCTTTGGCGCCATGATGGCCCAGGCCGCGGAGACCAAGTTCCATACCTTGGCGCCGCGCGCGCCGCACTTCGTGCCCAAAGCCAAGAACGTGATCTTCCTCTATGTCGGTGGCGGCCCCAGCACCCTCGACATGTTCGACCCCAAGCCGCTGCTGCGCAAGTACGACGGCAAGCCCGCGCCGTTTGAGATCAAGGGCCGGGCGCTGAACGGCTCTCAGCAGATCATGGCCAGCCCATGGGAGTTCACCCGCTGCGGCCAATCGGGCCGCGAGATCTCGAACCTGCTGCCGCATTTCCAAAAGGTAGTCGACAAGATCAGCTTCGTCCGCTCCATGCAGACCGATCGGATCGACCATTCGACAGCCCAGTTCACCTTCGTCACCGGCCGCGGCTTCACCGGCTTTCCCACCCTGGGCAGCTGGGTGAACTACGCGCTGGGCACGGAGAATCAGAACCTGCCGGGCTTTGTGGCGTTGGGCGAAGGAGCCAGCATCGGCGCCCGTGCGCACTCCTCCGCGTGGCTGCCTCCGGTCTTCAGCGGCACCGCGATGCGGGCCGACGCCCAAGCGCCCATCTACGACTTGAAGCGCCCGGACAACATGAATGCCGAACAGCAAGCGCGCCTGCTGGACATGGTGAAGGAGCTCAACCGCGAGCAAAGGGCCAAGTATCCGCTGGACCAGGATCTCGAAGCTCGCATCGCCAACTATGAGCTGGCCGCGCGCATGCAGTTGGAAGCGCTGCGGGTGGCGGACCTCTCCACCGAATCTGAGGCGACCCGCAAGATGTACGGCGTCGACGAAAAGGTCTCCGGCCAGTACGGCAAGCTGTGTCTGATGGCCCGCCGCTTAGTCGAAAGCGGCGTGCGCTTCGTGCAGATCTACGCGGGCGGTGGTGGCAACTGGGACACCCATAGCAACATCGCCGGACAACTGCCGGGCCTGTGCCAGTACATCGACCAAGGCACCGCGGCGCTGCTGGCAGACCTTGACCAACGCGGCATGCTGAAGGACACGCTGGTTGTTTGGTCCGGCGAGTTTGGCCGCCTGCCCACCATTGAGGCGGCGACGGCTGCTCCGGGGCGCGATCACAACCCGTACGGCTTCAACATGTGGATGGCGGGCGCGGGCGTCAAGCGCGGCTTTGACTTGGGCCAGACCGATGATTTGGGTTACGCTGCCGTCCCCGAACAGCGCGTCGGCCACGCCGACATCCACGCCACCATCCAGCACCTGCTGGGCATCGACTATCAGAAGAACACCTTCTATCACGAAGGCCGCGATGAGTCGCTGGTGGGCGTCACGCCCGCTCGGGTCTTGAAGGAAGTGCTGCTCTAATGTCTCCCACTCTCAACCGCCGTCATCTGCTGACTGCCGCCCTGGGTGCTCCGCTGGTCGCCGCTGCGGCTACTCCGGCCGTATCGGGCCGGGAAGTCCACCGCCAAGCCGGCACCCACATTCGAATTGGCCTGAACGCCTATTCGTTCAACAAGGCGCTGATGGCGGGCCAGATGACGGTGCATGATGTGCTGGACTACTGCGCCGCGCAATCGATCGATGGCGTGGACCTCACCGGCTACTACTTCCCCGGCTACCCGAACGTCCCCAAGGATGACTATCTCTACGGCGTCAAGCGGCACGCGTTCCTGAATGGCGTCACCATCAGCGGCACCGGCGTCCGCAACGACTTTGCGCTGACCGACCCCTCCAGCCGCCGCGGCCACATGCAGCTGGTGAAGGATTGGGTGGATGCCGCCGCCAAAATGGGCGGCTCCATGGTGCGCGTCTTCTCCGGGCGCGAACTGCCCAAGGGCTACACGTTTGACCAAGTGCTGGAATGGATGATCCCGGCCTTCCAAGAGTGCGCCGAATACGGCCGCCAGCGCGGCGTGCTGATTGGCCTGCAGCACCATGATGACTTCCTCAAGACCGCCGACGAGACCATCCGCGTTGTGCGGGCCGTCAACTCCGATTGGTTCAGCCTCATCCTCGACGTCGGCAGCCTCCGCCAAGGCGACCCCTATGCCGAGATCGAAAAGCTGCTTCCCTATGCCAGCAACTGGCAGATCAAGGAGCATGTCTGGTACGGCACCCGCAAAGTGGAGATCGACCTCCCGCGCGTCCGCCAGATCATCAACAAGGTCGGCTACCGCGGCTTCACCCCGATCGAGGCGTTGGGCGAAGGCGACCCCAAGCAAGTGGTGACGGCCTTCCTGAAGAAGGTCCGCCAAGCGTTCGCCTAACCACCCATCGCCAACTGAGCGCGCGCGTCAGCACGCGGTCTCTCGATGGGTCCACAACTGCCTGTTCAACCACCGTTCGCCCCTTTCCGCTTGGCACTGGTAACCGGAGAGCGTAGTCTAGACACGATGCGCCCCTTCATGCTTGCCCTTTGCGCGATCCCCGTTGCGCTGGCCCAAACCTCCGTTGACCTCGCAGCGGAGGTCCGCCAAGCCGAAGCCGCCTTCGCGCAAACCATGGCGGACCGCGACCACGAGGCCTTCAAGACCTTCCTCGCCACCGATGCCATCTTTCTAGGTGACAGCGGAGCGCTTCGTGGCGCCGCTCAGGTTGCGTCTGGTTGGCGCGAGTTCTTCACGGGCAAAGAAGCGCCGTTCTCCTGGGCTCCAGAGACGGTGGAGGTGCTGGCCTCCGGCACCCTGGCGCACTCCTCCGGACCGGTGAAGAACCGGGCAGGGAAGCGCGTCGCCACGTTCAACTCCATCTGGCGCCGCGAGGCGGATGGCCGCTGGAAGGTCGTGTTCGACAAAGGCTGCCGCGAATGCGTCTGCGCGCCCCAATAGCGGCCGGCAAGCTGGCAGAATGGAGGGCGTGAACGCGCCTCTCCCTTCCCTCCCGCCAACCACCCACCGCATCGGCCGCACTGCGCTGGAAGTGACTCGCTTAGGCATGGGCTGTGCCCCGCTCGGCGACTTGTTCGAACTGCTCACCGATGCCCAGGCCATCGCCGCGATTGACGCCGCCTACGCGGGTGGCATCCGCTTCTTTGATACGGCCCCCTGGTACGGCACCGGCAAGAGCGAACTGCGCGCGGGCTTTGGCTTACGAGGAAAGGCCGATGTGGTGGTGGCCACCAAGGTTGGCCGCGTGCTGACCCGTGGCGGCTCACTGGACCCGTCGCGGCGGTGGAAGGGTGGCCTGCCCTTCGGCGTCAACTTCGATTACACCTACGCAGGCATCATGCGCTCCTTTGAGGACAGCCTGCAGCGGTTGGGGCTCCCCAAGGTGCACGCGCTGGCCATCCATGATCTGGACCTGCTCTATCACGGCACCTGGGAAGCGGTCTATGCGCGCCTCGATGAGCTCGACCACGGTGGCGGCCATCGTGCGTTGCGAGAACTGGCTGCCGCTCGAGACACCGTCGCCATCGGCGCGGGCATCAACCGCACCGGCCTGATCCCCAAGTTCCTCGAACGCTTTGAACTCGACTACTTCATCGTCGCCATGCCCTACACGCTGCTCAGCCAGGAGGGCTTGGACGAGCTTGACCTCTGCCGCCAGCGAGGTGTCTCGGTGATCATCGGCGCGCCGTTCGCCTCCGGCCTGCTGGTGTCCGGTTCCGCGCGGCCCACCACTTACGACTACGCCGCCGCACCGCCCGAGATGGTGGCCCGGACCGCACAGCTCGAAGCCGTCTGTGCCGAGTACGCGGTCCCGCTCCCGGCCGCCGCCCTGCAGTTCGTCCTGGCGCACCCGGCAGTCGCCGCCGTCATCCCGGGCTACAACTCACCCGCCCAGGCCGAAGGTTGTCTCGCGTGGTTGAGCACTCCCATCCCCGCCGACTTCTGGCAGGCTTTGCAGACCCAAAGCCTGATCGCCCCCGGAGCGCCCGTGCCGGAATAGGCCGCGCGCGAAACCCCGTCCAGTGGCAGACACCCGGCCCATGGAGTGACAATAGAAAGCGTGACCGTGCGCGTCCTTTTCTTCGGCCTCCTTCGAGACATTGTCGGCTGTGCCGAAGACACCGTACAGATGGAAGGCGGCACGCTGCGGACGCTGTTTGATCAGTACGCCGCCCGCTTCCCCAAGCTCACCGGACTGGCCAACTCCATCGTGCTGGCCCGCAACCAGAGCTTTGCGCCGCTCGAAACACCTCTCGAACACGGCGACGAAGTGGCCTTCTTGCCGCCCGTCTCCGGTGGCGCCGATTCTCCGTACACGCATCTGATTGAGGATGAGAACGGCAACTTCTTTGCCCTCACCCGCGTCCCCATCGATGTGCAATCCATTAACCGCCGCCTGCTGGCTGGCACGGATGGGGCGATCTGCGCCTTTGAAGGCGTAGTCCGCAACAATACCAAAGGCCGCGCGACCAAGTTTCTCGACTATGAGTGCTACGAAGCGATGGCCGTCAAGATGATGGCGGAGCTGGGCCGTGAGATCGCCGGTCAACACGCCGTTGGCCGCATCGCCATGGTCCACCGGCTGGGCCGTATGGAGATTGGCGAAGCCTCCGTGCTGATCTCGGTCACCGCGCCGCACCGGCGGCCGTCGTTTGAAGCCGCGCTGGAAGGCATCAATCGCCTCAAGAAGCTGGTGCCGATCTGGAAGAAGGAGCATTTCGTGGACGGCGAAGTGTGGGTGGATGGTGAATGGGACGACGCCCTAGTGCGTGCCTCCCAACCGGCCGCGGATTCAGCCACTCAGTTGTGAAGCCACTCGCTTGCCTCGTGCTGCTGGCGGCGCTTCCGCTGGCTTCCCAAATTCGCGTCGATGTCCGCCTGGTGCGCGTGCTGGCCAGCGTCAAGGATGAGGCGGGTGCCTTGGTGGGCGGCCTTGAAAAGTCGCAGTTCCGCCTGTTTGACTCGGGCGTCGAACAAGAGATCGCCGTGTTTGAGCGTTCCACCGCCCTGCCGCTCTCGGTGGCCGTGCTGATTGACGCCAGCGGCTCCACCGCCATCAGCCTGACTCAAGAGGTCGGCTCCGTGCGGACCTTCCTGCGTTCGCTGCTCAAAGATGGCAACCAGGACGACGCCGCTTCGCTCTACGCCTTCAACTACGAGACGGTCCAACTGGCGCCCTTCACCCGGCGGCAGGACCGTCTAGAGAACGCGCTGAAGCGGCTAAAGGGTGAGGCCGGCACGTCGCTCTACGATGCCATCCACTTTGCCGCGCACGACCTGGAGTCGCGCGACGGGCGCAAGGTGATCGTCATCGTCACCGATGGCGGCGACACCACGTCGTCCTATTCGTTTCGCGATGCCCTGCAGGCCGCCCATCGGGCGGAGGCGGTGATCTACCCCATCGTCGTCAAGCCGATCTCGAGCGATGCAGGCCGCAACGTGGGTGGAGAAAACGCCCTCACCTCGCTGGCCCAAGGCACCGGGGGCCGCGTGTGGGAGGCCTCACTGGGCGAAAGCCTGGACCAAGCCTTCTCCACCATCTTGGCGGAGCTCCGCACGCAGTATCTGCTGACCTATTACCCCAAAAATCTGCCTTCCCCCAGCCCGGCGTTTCACCCGTTGCGCGTGCAGGTGGAGGCGCCTCAAAGAAGATTGCAGGTGTCTAGCCGCAGTGGCTACTATAGTGGGGCGCGTTGACCATTGCTTTATGGGAAAATCCAAAACCCGGGCTCCGGAACAGACCTTCGCCGAAACTCAGTATTTAAAGGCGTTGGTGGAATCCCAGGCGAAGATTGCCATCCGTCTGGCCTCCAATGAAGTGATCGAGGGCCAGCTGGAGTTCTTTGATCAAGGTTTTTTGCGGGTGACACGCACCGGCGAACCAAATTTGTTTGTATTTAAACACGACATCAAATATCTATACGAAACGGGCGAAAAGTAACAGGTGGCTTCTTACGTAGAGACGGCAATGGAGATCGCGCGGGAAGCCGGCGCTCTGGTTCAGGATTTCGCAGTTCGCAAGATTGGGTTTGAGCTAAAAGGTGATTTCGATTTGGTCACCGCTGCTGATCGGGCCTCGGAAGCCTTGATCGTGCAGCGATTGCTGCAGCACTTCCCGGATCATTCCGTGGTGGGTGAAGAAGGCGGCGGCCAAAACGTCTCTGGTGACTACCGCTGGTATGTCGACCCGGTGGACGGCACCACCAATTTCGCGCACGGCTTCCCGGTCTACAACGTGACCTTGGCGCTCGAACACAAAGGCGAGATCATCGCGGGCGTGGTGTTGGACCCGACGCGCGACGAAATGTTCTCGGCTGAAAAGGGCGGCGGCGCGTGGCTCAACGGCACTCGCCTTGCCGTGTCCAAGGCCAGCCGGATTGAAGATTGCCTGGTGGCCACCGGATTCCCCAGCCGCCGCCGGCACCAGAACGTCAACGTTCACTTCTACTATCAGTTGGCCATGCTGAGCCATGGCGTCCGCCGGGCCGGAGCCGCCGCCATCGACCTGGCCTACGTCGCGGCGGGACGGCTCGACACCTTCTGGGAGTTCGGCCTCAACCCCTGGGATATGGCCGCCGGCATCTTGTTGATCCGCGAAGCAGGCGGCCAAGTAACCGGAATGAAGGGTGAGCCCCACCACTTGAAGCTCCCCACGCTGCTGGCCACCAACACCCTGGTGCACCAGGAAGTCCTCAACCTGTTCGGCGATATCTTTGAAGGCCGATGGGCGTACCCGTTGCCCGACGTTCGCAACGTCTAAATCTAAAGAACTGCAATCAACGGGCGATCTGTCGAGCATGGACTCGACTGCCCGTTGCATGCTATCTGTAAAGCAGGCACACCCCCGCGTCCGTGCAAGGCAATAACCCATGGAAAAAATTAAGCTAGTCTCGCTTTGCGCCTTAGTGGCGGCCTCCGGGTCGCTGGCATTGGCCCAAGCCAATCTGAATGGGACCCCTTCCCGTGTGTTGGGCGGTTTAAAGCCCACCAATACCAGTGCGGCACCGAATCTGGTGGAGGGCCGGGAATTTAGCAGCCCCAATGGCGTCGCTGTCGATACGTCGGCCAATCCGCCCATCCTCTATGTGTCCGATACGGGCAATCACCGGGTGTTGGTCTGGAAGGATGCCACCAACGGCCGCAATGGCACCAAGGCCGACCTGGTGATCGGGCAGCGTGATTTCACCGCCACCACCGCTCAAGGTCCGGGCACCTCGCTATCATCCGGTTTCTCGTTTCCCACCGGGCTGGCGGTGGACCGCAGTGGCAACTTGTGGGTGGTCGATTCGGGCAATAACCGCCTGCTGAGATTTCCGAAGCCGCTCAGCCAGCCGGAAGGAGAGCCGCCGGTGCCCGATGCGGTCATCGGCCAAGTCAATCTCACCTCGCGCTTGATCAACGGCGGCCAGCCGCTGCCCACCGATTCCGGTGTCTCCTTCGCCTCCGGCCAGACCTTCTTCCGTTCCTCGGTGGCGCTCGATAGCCAACAGAATGTTTGGGTCACCGACCCGGGCAATAATCGTGTTCTCCGGTTTCCCAATTCGGCGCTCTTGACCAAACCCTTTGGCCCCTCCGCGGATACCGTGCTGGGCCAAACCGACTTTGTCACGCGCACCCCCTTGGCCGTCAGCGCCGCCAATCGCACCGTCAAGACGGGCTTGAACGCGCCCTCGGGGCTCGCGATCGATGCCACCAACCGGATCTACACCTCCGATGCGCTGGCGCGCGTGGTCGTCTATACCGGCGGCAGCGCGAACGGCGCCGCCGCCACGCGGATCATGGGCGTGGTGGTGACCGGCGGAGGCCAGCCGACGCCCCCCACAACCGTGGTGAACAACATCAGCATCGGCGTCACCTCCACGGGCTCCATCTCTTCGGCCGAAGGCTTGGCGATCGTCTCGGGCAATGTCTTCGTCACGGACACGTCGAACCACCGCATCCTCCGCTTTCCGCCATTTGAACAATGGGCGCTTGAAAGCTCGCAGTTTTCCCCGGTGGCCAATTTGGTGATTGGCCAGAATGATTTCACCCTCTCGCGAGCCGATGGCGGCCAGCCGGAAGCCACCGGCCTCACCTTCAGCTCTCCCGTTGGGGTGGTCACCAACACCACCGGTGACGAGCTGTATATCGCCGATTCGGGCAACAATCGCGTGTTGCGCATCGCCGGAGGGCCGGCGTTCCGCAATGCGGCGCAAGTGTGGGGCCAGGTGGCCTTCAACTACGACAGCGTCAACCTGATCGAAGGACGTGAGCTGTTCCTGCACAGCGGCTTCTCCACCATCTCCGGCGTTAACGCCCAGTTCAGCACCGGCGCGGGCTTGGCCTTTGACGGCAACCGGCTCTACGTCGCCGATCCGTTGAACAACCGCGTGCTGGGCTTCAAGGATGCTCGTGCGTTCAAGAATGGTGACACGGCTGATATCGTGATCGGGCAGGTCGGCTTCTTCCGCTCCTTGATCAATCAGCCTGGCAACGACGCCAACACGCTCAGCGATCAGGGGCTCTTCCGGCCCGCCGGAGTCGCGGTGGATGCGGACGGCAATCTCTGGGTGGCCGACACCGGCAACGGGCGCATTCTGCGTTTTGCCAAGCCGTTCGACAATATCCCAGCAGCCAACGCCGCCTACCGCGCGAACCTGATCCTGGGCCAGTCGAACTTCAACCTGAAGATCACTGACCCTAGCTCGCGCAACATGTCGGCGCCCTTTGGTTTGGCCTTTACCGGCGACGGTTCGCTGGTGGCTTCCGACGCCAGCCACAACCGCGTGCTCCTGTTCCGCAAGCCGGGCGGGGCCGACTTCGTCAATGGCCAGGCCGCGGCCATCGTGTTTGGCCAGCCGGACTTTGTGACGGCCAGCAGCTCTCTTGAAAACAATTCCAGGCTCATCAGCCCCCGCGGCTTGGGCGTCGACTCCGATGACCGCCTCTACGTCGCCGATACCGGCAAAGGCCGCATCGTGATCTTTGACCGCGCTCCGGCCGCGTCCAATGACGCCACCCCGGCCCTGTCGCTCACCGGGCTTGGCAGCCCGCACGGCGTCTACGTCAGCCTGCTGACCGGCGAGATCTGGGCCACCGACACAACGGGCGGCCGCGCTCTGCGCTACCCCAAGTTCAACACCCTGATCGTCAATCCGGTGCCGGATGCCGCCATCGCTTCCCGGACCCCGCTGGGCGTCGCGCTGGACCGGTTCGGCAATCTTTTTCTCGCTGAAGCCGCCAACCGCGTCGCCATCTATTTCCCCGGGCTCCGCTTTGAGAACTCTGCCAGCAACCTGCCCACCACCTACCGCCCGGCGGCCCCCAATACCTGGGCTCAGCTGAAGCCGGCCGGAGACACGCAGTTCAGCGACAAGACCGTCATCTACACGGAGCTTCCGGAGTACAACCCGCTGCCCACGACGTTGAACGACGTGCAGGTGCTGTTGAACGACACACCCGCCTCGCTCTACTTTGTCTCCACCGGCCAGATCAACTTCTACATCCCCAACAGCGCTCCCACCAGCGGCTCCATGGATGTGATCGTGCAGAAGCCGTCCACCGGCCAAGTGATCGCGGCCGGGTCGCTGGCGGTCGCCGGTGTCTCACCCGGCCTGTTCACCAACGCCAGTACAGGGACCGGCCAGTTGGCCGCCTTGAATGAAGACTTCTCGCGCAACGGCCCGGACAACCCGGTGCAGCGCGGCAAAGTGATCGCGCTCTATGGTTCGGGCTTCGGCTTCCTCTCGAACGCTCCCCCCGAAGGCACGCCCGCCCCGGCCGACATCCGGACGGAGCGGCCCGACGTGATTCTGCCGCAAGGCCTGGTGCCGGTGGCGAACATCGAATACTTTGGCTTGGCCCCAACCCTGGTTGGCGTTTGGCAGATCAACGTCCGCATCCCAGAAAACACCGCCCCCGGCAGCGCGGTGCAGTTGTCCATCGTCTTGCGCAGCGTCGCCAACAACGAATCGCGGGCGCCCTTCAGCCAACGCACCACCATCGCGGTCAAGCAGTAAGCCAACCCACGGGCGGTGGCCGCAGTTCGCCAGCCACCGCCTTTTCAAAAACCGCACACCACGTTCTCCGGAACAATTCTCTGGCTGCTGACGTTCTGTTTGGTGACACCGGGCCGAGACGCCACGGTGTACTCTAAAACCAAACCCTATGCCTTTCTGCACCCAATGCGGTTATCAGGTTACCCCTGATGCGAAGTTCTGTCCCCAGCATGGCGGCCCGATCGGGTCCGCCCCATGCGCCTACACGGAGATTGCACCCGGCGGACCAGCCCCGGTGAATGATCCGGTCACCCCGCTCGATTACCGGATCGAGGGCGACAACCTGCAGATCGCTCGCATCAAGCTGCGGGCGGGCCAGGAGCTGTTTGCCGAAGCCGGCAAGATGGTCTACAAGACCCCGTCGGTCGAATGGGACACGCGCATGTCCGGCGAATCGATCGGCGACAAGATCTGGGGCGCCATCAAGCGCAAGCTGGCGGGCGAATCCCTGTTCCTCACCTACTTCAAGAGCTACACCGCGGGCGAAGTAGGCTTTGCGGGCAGCTATCCCGGCCGCATCATGGCCTTCGACCTGCGCCCCGGGCAAAGCCTGATGTGCCAGCGCGACGGCTTCCTGTTCGCGCAAAGCAGCGTCACCTTCAACGTGGCGCTGGTGAAGAAGCTAGGTTCAGGCTTCTTCGGTGGTGAAGGCTTCATTCTTGAGAAGTTCACCGGGCCGGGTCTCGTTTTTATCCACGGCGGTGGTGACTTCGTCGAATTCGACCTGCAGGCCGGCGAAATGCTGCAAGTCGAGACCGGCTCCATCGTGGCCTTTGATGAGTCGGTCGACTACGACATCCAGTTCGTGGGCGGCATCAAGACGGCGCTGTTCGGCGGCGAGGGCCTGTTCATGGCCACCCTCCGCGGTCCCGGCCGCGCCGTCATCCAGTCGATGACGCTGGCCAAGATGCGGCGCGAATTGGCTCCCTATCAGGTGGGCGGCGACCGGCAAAGTCCGCTGGAATCCATCGGCGGCCTCTTCTCCAGCAACGACTAGCACCATCCCTAGGGCGGCGTGATATCGTCGGTAGCAAATGATCTCACGCCGCTCCTTTCTCGCCGCACCGGCCGCTGCCGTGGCGCTTCCGGCACTGTCGGTTCCGGCACTGGCCGCCAAAAAGATTCCGGTCGGCCTGGAACTCTACTCGGTCCGCGATCAGCTGAAGCAGGACCTGATGGGCACCGTCACCGCCGTGGCCAAGATGGGCTACGACGGCGTCGAGTTCTTCTCGCCCTACTATGACTGGACCCCCGCGCAGGCCAAGGACATGCGCAAGCTGCTGGACGACCTGGGCATCAAGGCTCTATCAACGCACAACTCCGCCAAGAACTTCACCGCGGAGAACCTGAGCAAGGCGATTGAACTGAACCAGATCATCGGCTCGAAGCTCGTCGTGATGGCGAGCGCCGGCCGTGTGGAAGGTCTCGATGGCTGGAAGCAAGTGGCCGAACGCCTCACCGCCGCCAGTGACAAATTGAAAGCCTCCGGCATGCGCGCCGGCTTCCATAATCACCAGCTGGAATTCAAGCCCATCGACGGCACCAAGCCCATCGAAGTGCTGGCTAAGAACACCCCGAAAGACGTGGTCCTCCAGCTCGACATCGGTACCTGCATCGAGACCGGAAACGACCCCATCGCCTGGATCAACTCCAACCCCGGCCGCATCCGCTCGCTGCACTGCAAGGACTGGTCGTCCGATCCCGCCAAAGGCTACAAAGCCCTGTTCGGCGAAGGCGCCGCCCCCTGGAAGAAGATCTTCGAGGCAGCAGAAAAGACCGGTGGCGTCGAATCCTATCTAGTGGAGCAAGAAGGCAGCGACTTCACCCCCATCGAAACCGCCCAGCGCTGCCTAGCCAACTTCAAGAAGCTAAAAAGCTAGCGAGGCAATTCCATTTAGCCCCATGCGCAAGCTTGGGCTAGGTCCGTAACCGAGCCCCGACCCGCAGGAGGGGCCTGTCCTCCCAACGCACCTCAGCCCGGCTAGTCCACAAACTCGACTCGGGGGAGAGCCACCGCAGGTCAACCAAACACCGCAATGGAAAAGGCCCCTCCCGCAAGTCGGGGCTCAACCCGCGACCCTACGCCCCCGGCTGCGAAGCTTCCCGCTTCACCCAGCGATACGCCTTCACCGAGTTCTTCCAGAAATACTTCTCGGCCTGCACGGGTGTCTTCGACTGGAAGTACTTCTGCACCAGCCCCAGCACTTCAGGGTAGGGAAGCCAGTTATCGCTATTGGGCCAATCGCTGCCATAGAGCACGCGATCTTCCCCAAACACCCCATACAGGCTGTCGAGCGTCGCCCGGTACGCACCCAAATCGCGCGGGATCTCCCCGTTCACCTTCCGCAGCACCTCCGACAACTTCACAAACACCTGCGGGCGCTTTCCAAACTCCTGCAAGTCCGCCTGGTAGCTCTTGAGCACCGCGGCGTCGGTGGGCGTGGCCATCTGCGGCAGGTGGTCGATCACAATGCGCAGCTTGGGAGCAATGTCCGAAAGCCGCAGCAGCGCGTGGATCAGGCTCGGGGTCGGGTTGGCGCTGTCGAGCGTCAAGTTGGCTTGCTCCAGCAGCTTGATGCCCGCGCGAAACTCCGGCTTGTCCAACTCGTTCGCCAAGTCGCGGCCCCACAGATTGCCATAGCGGATGCCCAGGTAGAGCGGGTTCTTGTGCAGCCCTTCCAGCTGTTTGGCAAACTCCGGCTTGCCCGGTTCCAGGTTGCCGATCACGCCCACAATGATCTTGTCCTTGGCCGCGACATCCAGCACCCATTGGTTGTCTGAGACCCAAGGACTGGCCTCCACCTTGATCGCTCCCACGACGCCCAAAGGCCCCGTGATCTTGCGGTACCGGTCCGGCATGGCGGGCTGGAACAGCGTCTTGTTAGTCTTCTCCGGCCACGGCACGCCTTCTTTGCGCGTCGTGTCGAACAGATGGATGTGGGTATCGATGATGGGCATGGCAGCAGCTTGCAAGGCATCGGGCCACGCGGCAGCGGTAGCGCTGGCACCAGAGGCGGCGAGAAAGGATCGGCGGTTCACGCGGCTATTCTATTGCATTCGCTACAAGCTCACAGCATCAGTCAAACGCGTGCCGTCCATTCGAGATCAGCCGCGTTCAGCCGCCGGCCCTCACGATACGAGCGGTTGCCCGAGTGCGCCGCATTGGCCGACACCACCGCCGTCGCCACCGTGCTGTTGGGCTGCTTGCGGCTCTTGATGCAATCGAGCCAATTCTGCACATGGTCAATGGTGCCTTCGCGGTGCGGCCGCATCGTCATCACCGGCGGCGCCGAATCCGGCTGATCATTGCGGTACAGCTCAAACCCGCTGCGCTTCAGCCGCAGCACGCCTTCTGAGCCTCGCAACACAATCCCGCCATCCTCCCGGCCCGACAGTAACGAGCCCTGGTAAGTGACAAAGTGCCCCTTCTGGTAGCGGCTAGTAAGTGAAATCGTGTCCGGGCAATCAAAGTGCTTGAAGTACATCTTGGAGCCCGTCGCATTGGTCTCCTGCAACCGGTCGTCATCCATGATCCAGTGCACGCTGTCTACCCAGTGCGAGAACAGGTCGGTCAAGTGCCCGCCGCCATACTCCCAGAACCAGCGCCAGCGGCTCAGCCTCACCTTGTCGAAGTCCATGTTCGGCGCGCTGCCTTGCCACGCCTTCCAGTCAATGCCGTCACTCGGCGGCACCACGCGGGTCCATTCGGCGCGGACATAGTCCTGATACCAGTAAGTCTCGGCCAAGTTCACCGTACCCAGCCGTCCTTCAGCCACCAACTGCTTCACGACAGCATAGTGCGGCGTGCTGCGCTGCTGATAGCCCACCTGCACGATGCGCTTGGAATCCGCCACCGCCTTGATCACCCGCTCGCCTTCTTCCACCGTCTTGGTCAGCGGCTTCTCGCAATAGACATCCTTGCCCGCCGCCACCGCCGCAATCACCATCGGCACATGCCAGTGGTCCGGACTGCCAATCATCACCGCGTCGATGTCCGCGTTGGCCAGCAGCTGATGAAAGTCCTTCACCGACTCCGCGTCCTTGGCAAACGTGCTCCGAGCCTTGTCGATCTGCGACGGGTTAACGTCATTCACCGCCGCAATGGTGGTCCCTTCCAGCTTGGAGGCGATCGAAGTGACATAAGACCCCCGCCCCCCGGCTCCAATCAAGCCAATGCGGATCCGATCATTGGCTCCAAACACGCGCTGGGCAGAGGCCGCGCTGGCGGCAGTGAGGGCAAAGCTTCGACGGGTCAAGACCGGTGATCTCCTTCGACATGGAACGCGGACGCGCCGCGTGCACCAATATCTTTGCACAAGGCCGCACCCCGTGAGCACGAAGTGTTTGCGCCAGAGCGCTAATGAAATGAATCAGGAGAAAGCGGCCAAGACCAGGCCTACAAAAAAGGGGGGGGAGAAAAAGATTGGCTCCTCGGGTAGGATTCGAACCTACAACCCTTCGGTTAACAGCCGAATGCTCTACCGTTGAGCTACCGAGGAGCAACGCGCCAAACCTTTAGTTAACCAAAAACCGAGCCCCAGGTCAAGCGCTCGCGACCGGATTTTGATCGCTTCTTCGAGGGCTGCCTGGGGCGTGGATTCTCAGCGCTTAGCGCTCGCGTCCGGCGAACCAGAAGCGGTGGACGGGGGCGGGCATTTCGCTTTTGGCGCCCATCACGCTCTTCCACAGGATCACGTTCAGCTCGTGCATTGGGGCGCGATCCACTTCATCCAGATCCATCTCCATCGACGCCTTGCCGCCCCAGGCGTTCTGGCCGTTCTTTTCGTTTACTTCCCAGGTGGGCGCCAGCGCCTTATAGGGCGTCAGATCCGCCTTGTCCGAGAACGCGTTGTACATTGGCGGAGCCGCGGCGTCGTATTGCGTCATCGGCGGTAGGCCGAGCAGTAGCTCAATGGTGCGGATCATCGACGACGTCGTGTAGAGCGTCGAATCAACGATGTTGCGCTTGGTGTAGGGGCTGATCACCAGGCCCACCGTGCGGCGGGCGTCCACGTGATCGGGGCCATTCTGGGCATCGTCCTCGATCATGAAGATCGCGGTCTCTTTCCAGTACTTGCTATGGCTCACCCGCTCCACCAACTGGCCCACGGCATGGTCGGCATTGGCCACCATCGCGCGCGGCGTCAGTCCACCCGGGCGCGTGCCGGCCGTGTGATCTTCGGGCAGGCTCATCACCATGAAGTTGGGCAGGCGCTTGTTCGCGTCGGTCGAGTCGTAGTTGGCTTCATACTGGTCGAACTCGCGGATGAACTCGCGGACGTTGTCCGTGTCGCGCATGCCCGGCAGCTTGAACTTGGGTGAGACGTGGCCTACCAGTCCGCCGACGCCCGGTGAGGCGTCCATCGTCGTGCCATCGCTGGACCGCGAGGCGTACTCGCCATAGCTGCGATAGGTGAGGCCCGCGGCGCGCGCCAAGTCCCACAGGTGGCTGCCGGAGGGCACATAGGCCGGAGCGATCATCGTGGCCGAATGCCCGCCATACTGGGCTGGCCACATCTTTTCGTTGTAGTCGGTGGCGATGGCGGAGTTGGACCACGAGTGTCCGTCCACGCTCACCTCACCATCACAGAACAAATTATCCAGCAACACCCATTGATCAGCGATCGCGCGATGGTTGGGCGTCACCTTCTCACCGAAGATGGCCAGGCGCGCGTCGCCATTGCCTTTCTTCCAGTCGCCGAACACCTGATCGTAGGTGCGGTTCTCTTTGAGCACATAGATCACGTGCTTGATCGGCGACCCCATGCCCACCTGCCGCGGCACAATCGTCGGCGCCTTCGGCTCCCGCGCCTGTTGCAGCAGCGCGTCGTTGTAGGGCACGTTGTCGTAGACCTGCTTCGTCCACGTCTTCAACTCCGCCTTCAGGTTCTTCAGCGTCACAAAGTTCACGCTGCCCTTTTGGAGCGACCGCACCGAATCTTCCTTGCCCTTCACCGCCAACGGACTGGTGGGTCCCGTGACGTTTGAATAGGAGCCCATGCCCTTGCTATTGCCCACCGCAATGCGCCCGCCCGGCAGCAGCGCCAGCGAAGAGGGATACCAGCCGGACGGCATAAAGCCCAGGATCTCGGTGCCGTTCACCTTCGCCATGCTCAGCACCGCCACCGCGTTGTTGTCGGCGTTGGCGACAAACAGCAGATTCGCCTTACGGTCCAGCGCCAGAGCATTGGGCGTCGAGCCGGGAGGCGCGCTGGGATAGAGCGCGACATTCACCGTCTCCACCACCATCCGCTTCTTGGTGTCGATCACCGAGACCGTATTCAGGTTGCCATTCGAGACAAACAACCGCCCGTCGTCGGCCAGCTCCATGTCGTTCGGGTTGTTGCCCGCCATGATGCGCGAGACCACTTTGTTCGACGCCGTATCGATCACCGAAATCGAGTTGCCGGACCAGTTGGAGACGTACATCGTCGCGCCATCGGGCGTCAGCAGCACGTCATAGGGCGAGGCATCTACCTGGATCTTGTGGGTGATCTTGCCGGAGTTCGTGTCGAAAACCGCAATGTAGCCGGCCAGCGGATCGTTGCCGCGATTGGCGGCGTAGAGCAGTGGCTTTGACGGATGATGCGCCATGCCGGACCAGTAGGTCTTTTCGGCGGGCACGCTATCCTTCCACTGCGCCACGGGCTGCTCGCTCAAGCGGCCGTTCGCATAGTCAAACACATAGACCGGGGCGATCTGCTTGTCCCGCGCATGAGACGCATTGCCGCCGCTAACGTAAAGCCGCTTGCCATCGTTCGACCACGCCAGGCCCAGCCAAGCCGAACGCAGCGGGATGCGCTGGACAGCCTCTTCTTTCGCCGGGTCCATGACAACCAGGCCATGCGGATTAAACCCGCCATGCGTCGCCACCAGCGCCTTGCCATCCGGAGCCAAGCTGACGTTCAACAGCAGATCTTCGGTCGCCACCGGTTTGCCCAAAGGCGTGATCCGCCAGCCATTCGGGAGAGCGTAGCCATTCGGGAGTGCATGCGGCGGTTGGTTGCCCGGCTGATGCGCCTGGGCCAGGAGGGTGGCGGCAAGAAGAAGGTTCACCATGGTCACCGTAAAGGCTATCGCGAAAGGATGACATTGGAATGACGAGCGGGAAGGGTTGTCACACTGGCGAACAACTCGCGTCGCGCTCGCTGGCCCATAATCAGGGTGCGCTGGAACCACTCGACCGGGTAAGCGGGGACCCCGCCGGTGATGGGTGGTAAACCGCGCATTGGCGGAATGCGAATAACGGTGGGCACGATCGTCGGGCTGCCGGTCCCTGGTCGAACCGTGGCGGAAGTTCTGGCGGCTACCCCTCTTCGTGATACCGAAGATATCCGTCAAGCGCTCCGCTATGCCGCTTGGCGCGGACGAGATCAAGTGCCGGGTTCCGCGCGGCCGAAACCAGTAAAGGGCGATATCATGGCTTAGTGAAGTTCATCGTCTCGATCCAGCAGGATGAGGACGGCGTATTCGTCGCCGAGTGCCTTTCGATCCCCGGTTGTGTCAGCCAGGGAACAACTGAAGCTGAAGCTGAGGCAAATCTCCGCGACGCGATCCGGGAATGTTTGGCCGTGCGCGCCGAGCAGGGATTCCCCGCGTTGGTGCCCACCCGAGAGTTGGAAGTTACGGTCTAATGCCCGCCATCCCGTTGCTTCGTCCGCGGGAGGTGGTCCGGGCATTCGAGAAGTTTGGGTGGCGCGTGGCCAGACAGCGTGGCAGTCACATTGTGATGACGAAGGCCGGCGAGCTTGCGACGCTCTCGATTCCAGATCACGACCGAGTGGCTCGGGGGACCTTGCGGAGTTTGATCGCGAGGTCCGGCCTGACAGTCGAAGAGTTCTTACGCATGGCCGCTTTGTAGTCTTGAGCTCCAGTGCGCCGATTCCCGGCCGGCAACACTCATTCCTTCGCCGCCCTTCAGCAGCGCCGGCCAGTTGACGATCACTTCCAGCGGTTGAGCGCCGCCCGTCGGCTTCAGCACCAGGAAGCGCATGCCGTCGGGAGCCGACGCCCAGAAGGAAAAGCCTCCTAAGGCCGCGGGTAAGTCGAACAGCTCGCGCGGCCTGGACGGCCCCAAATTTCACTGCGCGCATCCGCCTCTTTGCCCGCAAACTGCTCGGGAGCCATATACTGTGGCGTGCCGCGCACCGTGCCCTCGGTGGTGAGCACTTGAGTGAGCGTATCTTCCGTCGGCCCCGGCTTCGCGGCTGCCGACTTCGCCAGCCCAAAATCGCGCACCTTCACCCCATCGCGCGTCAGCATGATGTTCTGCGGCTTCACATCGCGATGCGTGACCCCGGCCCAACGTGCCCGGTCGAGCGCGTCGGCGATCTGAATCGAGAATTTGAGCGCTTGATCGAGCGGGATGGCTCCTTTGGCGATCCGCGCGGCGAGGGTTTCGCCTTCGATCAGCTCCATCACGATGTACCCCGCGCCATCTTGGCTGCCAATGTCGAGCAGCGTGCAGATGTTGGGGTGATTGAGCGAAGCTACCGCCCGCGCTTCACGTTCAAACCGGGCGCGTAGGTCGTCGCGTTTGGCGATGTGTTCGGGGAGAACCTTCACCGCCACCGTCCGGTCCAGCCGCGTGTCACGGGCCTTGAAGACGACACCCATGCCGCCCGCGCCCAGCGGCGCAAGGATCTCGTACGGGCCAAGCTGATCGCCGGGGGAGAGGGGCATTGTCAGACAATTAGTGTGACTCGCGGATCAAGCGTAGTCCTGATCCATCCGGCTTCGACCCAGAAGTTGTCATCATGCTGAAGTGTGTAGGCAACTTTGATACGCTCAAGTCGGATCAACCGGATCCGCCGAGGCTCTCCATGTCTGCTACCCCAATGCATCTTTCCCGCCGCACCCTGTTGGCCGCTCTTCCGGCCGCGCTGACCGCTCGCGCCGCTGACGCGGGCCAGCTGGTCTACTTTGGCACCTACAGCCGGGGGGCGAGCAAGGGCATCTATGTGGCGCGCTTCGACGCCGCCACGGGCAAGTTGTCGGCGCCGCAATTGGCCGCCGAGGCGCGGAATCCGTCGTTTCTGGCACTGCACCCGGACGGCAAGTTTCTCTATGCGGTGGGCGAAGCGGGGAAGGGCATCATCGCGTCGTACTCGCGGGACGCCGCCACCGGGCTGCTAAAGCCCATCAATTCAGTGGAAAGCCAGGGCAACTCGCCGTGTCACCTGGTGGTGGACGCCAGCAAGCGCAACGTCCTGGCGGTGAACTATGGCGATGGCGTCACCAGCGTCTTTCCGATCAAGGCCGATGGCTCGCTCAGCGAAGCCTCCAGCGTCATCAAGCACTCCGGCAGTGGTCCCGACCAGAAGCGCCAGCAGGGGCCGCACGCCCATTCGGTGAACCTGTCGAAGAACAACAAGTGGGCGGTGGTGGCCGATCTGGGGCTGGACGAATACATCGTCTACGCGCTGGACGCCCAGAATGGCAAGATCACCCGGCATGGTGCCGCTAAGGTGAAAGGCGGTTCCGGACCCCGCCATTTCGCCTTCCACCCTAGCTATCAGTACGCCTTTGGCGTGAACGAAATGGGGTCTTCCGTCACGGCGTTTAAGTGGAACGAACAGACCGGCAAGCTGGACGAGATTTCCACCGTCAGCACATTGCCCAAAGATTTTTCGGGCGACAACAGCTGCGCCGAAGTGCTGGTGCACCCCAATGGCCGGTTTGTCTATGCCTCCAACCGCGGCCACAATAGTCTGGCGATCTTCGCGGTCGATATGCCCCAGGGATCGATCAAAGTGGTTGATTACGCAAGTACTTTAGGCAAGACGCCGCGCAACTTCCGCATCCATTCCAGCGGCAAATGGCTGCTGGCGGCCAACCAGGACACCTCCAATGTCGTGGCCTTTGCCCTGGACCCGTCCACCGGCAAAATCACCCCCACCGGGCAGACGCTAGATATCGGTTTTCCCGTTTGCATCCGCTTCGCGTAGTTCGCTATACTCGGACGCACGTTCGTGCAACGAAAGTTTTCGAAGAAAACGATTTCCGGATTAACGGAAACCTCTGGTACCGTTTGAAGAACGGTTCTCGGTAAGGGAGCCTATTTCAATAAAGAAAGACAATCGGTACATAACGGGCTGTCACCCCGGTTATGTGGTCGCTTTTGTTTTAAGGTAGCGGCAGTGAGTATAGGTAAGCATGGACCAAACCGGATGAGTCGAGGGCTGTCCTCCGTCCGGTCTGACTGGCGGCGATTCCGCCCAGCAACTCCGGAGGAGGAACCGGACGAGCTGAAAACAATCCCCACGAATATCGAGAGTGAAACCTTGTTGCAGACACCCGAGACATCCGGGGTTCTTGCGGCGGCGGTTGCGCCGCTGAATCTAATTCCCGCTGGTGGGGAACTGCCAGCATTGGCGGATGCTCGCGTATTCATTCCAGGCGGCTTAGGGACAACTCTTCCCTCTTTTGAACCTCTAGCGCTTCCGGTAGTTCCGGCCATTGCTCTCGTGGAGAGTGCTCCGGACGCCGCATTCCTTGCCCCGGAAGACGAGGCCGCAGCCGCCGAGCCGGTGGAACCTGTCGTTGAGGCGGCGGCGTTGCCCGAACCAGCGGTTGAGCTCGCTGACCCTGAGCTGACCGACGAGATACCCGTCGCCGCCATCGTCGCCCCGGCTGAACCGGAAGTTGCGCTGGCTGGTGAGGCCGTTGACGTTGAGACCGCCCCTGTCGACCTGGTTGAAGCAGTAGACCTCGTCACCGACGCTCCCTCACCTGCACCCACCGAAGTGGCGGTGATCGCAGCAGAGGCTGAGACAGCCACGATTGAAGTGGCGGCTGATCCCGTGATCGAAGAGCCTGTCGAGCCGGTCGCAACCGCCTTGGAGGCCACCCAGGAGCCAGCCGAACCCGGAGCGGTCGCCGTCGCCGCCGTCGAACCTCCGGTCGAAGAGCCAGCCGAAATTGAGCTTGCCCCCGAATCCGTCGCCAGCGCCGTCGAGAACTCAGCCGCAATCGAAGCGGTAGCGCGCCCCGCCGCCGTCGAAGCGGAGAGCGACGTCTCCACGCCTGACGACACCGATTCTCAACCCCCAGCCGCCGCCGCAATGCCGGAAGAGGCGCAGGCGCTTCCGGAGGCTGTGGCCAGCCAACCGGTGAGCACTCCGGTCATCGAAACGGAGCCCGTGGTGGAGCCGGCCAAAACTCCTGCTCGCCCAGCCACCGCCGCACCTACAGCAGAAAACAAGAAGGCCGGGAGCAAGAAGGCCGGCGCTGCCGCCGCTGCTGGCGGTTCGTCGCCCGTGCCAACCTCAACGCCCTTGCGCGAGGTAGGCCTCACGGCGAAGCCCAGCACTCGGTCCCTACCGGCGCTTCACCGCAGCCAAACGGGCGCGCCCTGTCCGGTCTGCGCGGGCACGCGCTGGATGAAGGTATCGGCCACGCTCGAACGCTGCCCCCGCTGCTCCGTACTGCGCCTGGATCCAGGTGACGAAGCCGTGCAACCGATGGAGACGCAGGATCTGGTGCTGTTGCGCCGCGTCGAAGCCTTCCGCCGCGAATCGCGGGAGCGTGTGATGGCGGTGATGAATGCCTCGCACGTCTCCACCGGCGACTTGGCGGAACTCAGCCTGACGCCAGAACAACTGGCGGACCTCCGCTCCGATGGCAACCCGCACATCTTCGGAAGCTTCGGCATGTGCGTGCTGCCGTTTGCGCTGGAACAGAGCCGTGAGCCGGTTGCTTTACTGCGGTCGGTCCACGATATGCTGGTGCCAGGGGGCCGGTTGCTGGTGGCTTCCTTCGATCCGCTGTCGCTGCGTTCGCTGATTTTTGGCGCGCAGTGGAGCGGGTTGCGGTTACCGGGCCAAGTGTACAGCTTCCGCCGTCAGCACGTGGAACGGATGCTGCGCGAAGCTGGATTTGAGAAGCCGCGAGTGGAGCGCGTTTCGGGTTGCCTACGGGCCGCCAAGCCGTCCCACGATCATGGCCCTAAGTTTGAGATGCTTGCTCTGTGGAGAACAATCCAAAACTGGGGTGCGGCGTCGATGTTTGACGCGGCCAAAGCTTAGTTCTGGGTCTCCGCTTGGTTTGATTGCCGCGCGAGCGAGAGCGCGCCGTTGACAGGAGAATCGCTTTGAAAATCGACAAGACCCGCTCTTTCACGGGCGTAGACATTGGTACCAGCCGGCTGGTGGCCGCACGGAATCCCAATGGTGGGTTGCAGCTGGATATGACGCTGAACGCGTTCATCGAAGTGCCGGACATGCCGGCCACGGTGAACAGCTTGAAGCGGCAGGGCATCCGGTTTTTGCGGCATGGCGGCGTTTTGCTCGCCTATGGCCAAGCGGCGACGGTGTTCGCTGAGTTGTTCCACGCCGAATTGCGCCGCCCGATGCGCAGCGGCTGCCTGAATTTGCAGGAACCGGCCAGCACGCTGGTGCTCAACCGCATTGTCGGCGAACTGGTGGGCGAAGCCACGGCCAAGCCGGCCGTTGTCGGCTTCTCCATGCCCAGCGCCGGTCTGCACGCCGAAGGTGTCTCGAAGGCCAGCCTCACCAACCACCGCTCCGCCCTGGAGCTGATGTTCCGTAACTTGGGCTACACCCCCTATGCCGTCAATGAGGCCGAGGCGCTGGTGTACTCGGAGCTCGAAGATAGCGGTTACTCGGGCGTGGCGATTAGTTTCGGCGCCGGTCTTACCAACGTGGCGATGACTTACTTGTCGGTCCCCGTGCTCGATTTCAGCATCAATCGCGGTGGCGACGATGTCGATTCCGCCGCGGCGGAAGTGCTGGGTGAAAAGGCTGCCCGCGTCCGCCTCTACAAAGAGAATAACTTCGACCTGCTCGGCACCTCCGACGACCAGATGTCCCGCTCGATCAAGGTCTTCTACGAAGAGCTGATCCAGCACACCATCGGTTCGCTGGCCACGGTGCTGGTCTCCTCCACCGACGTGCCGCGTCTGGACCGGCCGATTCCGCTGGTCATCGGCGGCGGCACCACCATGCCCGCCGGCTTCAAGAAGATCTTCGAACGCGAGATCCGCAAGATGGATTGGCCGTTCCCGATCTCGGAAGTGCGCCAGGCCAAGGATCCGCTGAACGCCGTCGCCCGTGGCGTGCTGCGCTACGTCGAAGTGAACTACGGCCAGAACGAAGAAGAAGAGGCGGCCGCCGCTCACTAGCCGCGGCGCGAAATTGGAACGCGGTTGCTGCCGCGAGGGGGGCTGGTTTGATACGCTTCCCTACTGAGCATGGCGAACCAATTTCCGAAACTGCACAACGCAATGTGGCCCGGCCTGGTCGGCAAGGGTCCTGATTCCGAACCGCCCATCGATCTCGACACCATGCTGCGCCTCACCGCAGCGGCCGAGGTCGATGGGCAGCGTTTTGAAGGGGTCGATCTTTTCCTGTTCGACCCGCACGTATCGATCGATTCCACGCCCGACGACATCAAAGCGCTGGCCGCCAAGATCTCTGGTTACGGCTTCAAGGTCGGCTCCCTGGTGGCGCCCGTATGGCCGCCGACCGGTGGCGGCTCCGCCATGGGCAGCGATGAGGACCGTGCCAACTTCCTGACGCAGGTGAAGAAGGCTTGCACCATAAGATCGCCAAAACCTTCCGTGAGGCCTGCGACATCGCCGCCGGTTATGGCGAGCGTCTGGCGGCTGAAGGCGAGATCTGCTGGGGTGGCATGCACAGCTGGCGCCAGATGGTGGAGTTGCTCGAAATGGTGGACCGGCCCAAGCTCATTGGCTTCCAGGCTGACATGGCCCACACCTTGCTCTACACCATGGGCTACAACGCGCCGGAAGACCGCCTCCTACCCGACGGCTATACCTGGGACGACGACGACGCCCTGGACGAAGCCTTGAAGACGGTCACCGCCGCCCTGCGACCCTGGACCATCGACTTCCACGTCGCCCAGAACGACGCCACTGTAAAGGGCTCCGGCAGCCACGACAAGACCGGCCGCCACTGCCTCCCCAACGACCCCAACGGCAAGCTGAAGATCGCCCGTGATGCGGGCTACTGGCTGCGCGGCCAGGATGGCGAGCCGACGATGGCTGTCCAACACATCTGCTGGGACGGCTGCATGTTCTCGAACGAAACGATGATGCAGCCCGAAACCTGGAACTCCATTCTGGCGGCCATGATCTCCGTGCGCCAAGCCCATGGGTGGAACTAACTTCAAACGAACTTCCAATGAGCAAGAAAACACTCAATCTCGGCATGGTGGGCTATGGCTTTATGGGCCGCGCCCACTCCAATGCCTTCCGTAAAGTCGGCAACTTCTTTCCCGCTGAGCATCAGGTGGTGCTGAAGGCGGCCTGCGCTCGCGATGCGGGCAAAGCCCAAGCCTTTGCTGACACCTGGGGCTACGAATCAATCGAGACCGACTGGCGCAAGCTGGTCGAGCGGCCCGATATCGACGTGATCGACATCTGTAGCCCCAACGACACCCATCGCGACATCGCCATCGCGGCGGCCGCCGCAGGCAAGATGGTGCTCTGCGAGAAGCCGCTCGGCCGCAACCCGGCCGAAAGCGAGGAGATGGTGGCCGCGATTGAAAAGGCGGGCGTCGCAAACATGGTCTGGTACAACTACCGCCGTGTCCCCGCCGTCACGCTGGCCAAGCAGTTGGTCGACGAGGGCCGCTTCGGCAAGATCTTCCACTACCGCGCCAAGTTTCTGCAGGACTGGACCATTTCGGCCGACCTGCCGCAGGGCGGCGCCGGCCTGTGGCGTCTCGACGTCAACGTCGCCGGCAGCGGCGTCACGGGTGACCTGCTGGCCCACTGCATCGATACGGCGATGTGGCTCAACGGCCCGATGGTTGAAGTCTCGGCCGTCACCGAGACCTTCATCAAGGAGCGTTCCCACAGCCTCACCGGCAAAGTGGAAAAGGTCGGCATCGACGACGCCAGCCTCTTCCTGGCCCGCTTCGCTAATGGATCACTCGCCACCTTTGAAGCCACCCGCTACGCCCGTGGCCACAAGGCGCTCTACACCCTGGAACTGAATGGCGAAAAGGCGAGCGTCGCCTGGGACCTGCACGACCTGCACCGGCTCCAGTATTTCGACCACAGTGACCAGGGCATCGTCCGCGGCTGGCGCTCCATTCACGTCACCGATGGCGACCAGCCCTACATGAAGAACTGGTGGGTCCCCGGCTTGCAGATCGGCTATGAGCACTCCTTCGTGCACCAAGTAGCCGATTTCATCGCCGGCCTCGAATCCGGCGTCCCGGCAGCCCCCACCTTCCGCGACGGCCTCGCCACCGACTATGTCTGCGACGCCGTCCTCAAATCCGCCGCCAGCCGGCAATGGGAAACAGTAAAGCAGGCGAGTTAAGGCCTGTTCGCACGACCGTCGCGAAGTTTCGCTAAGTGCGCATCAACGCGCTGTCCGCCTCACGCCGAGCCGCGACAGAAATGGAGCGGAGTGCCCTCCAACCGCACCCACCGCTCGTTGCACCCGGCTGTCCCGGCCGCGCCGCTAATGGCAAGCGAGGCACGGTTCGAGTGAGGGCGTGTGCCCGGGCGTTTTTGGCGAGTTGGGCGGATCTTGTGCACCTCACTCGAAGGCGCGAGAGCGACGGGAGGGCACTCCGCTCCATTCTGTCGCGGCTCAGAGTGAGGCGTTAGCGTTTGATGGGAGCTGTGCGGCTCTTGACCCGGTGATCTGCCGCGCAGGAGCGATGATAGTCTGCACAGGCCCTCGCCAGTTACGCAAAATACTCTTGCACGCTCCCGTCGTCTCAAGCGTCAAATCTGGACGACGGGAGGTTGTATGAAAACCGTTTCTTTCCTAATCCTCGGGGCCGCATTCTGCCAAGCCCAAGACGCCATGGAAATACTGCACCGCGCGGAAGATACTTATCGCGGGCTGCGGTCACTGGAAGTTGACGTTACTTATAAGTTTGAGATGCGGACCGGCTCCGCTACCACGCGCGACACGCGCCTTGACATGCATTGGGAGTACCGCGCGCCGGGCCACTTCCGGCGCAGAGGTTTCCCCGTAGGGCGCGATGCCTATGTCATGGATGGCACCAATCTCTATATGTCCAATAGTTCAAGGCGTGAGTACATCCTGAAGCCGTTGGGGTTGGGCGAAAAGGAACATCCAGGTGATTTTTGGGGCTTCTGGCTGGCCAATGATGCGGCCTCGGCGACGACCGCCCGCGAGGAATCGCACGATGGCGCGGCATGCTGGGTGATCACCGGAAAGTTCAAGCCGCGGGGACCGGGCGCACCCTCACGCGAGTTCACCGCTTGGATCGAAAAGGAGCGTTACGCCATCCACCAAGTGGTCACAGACCAGAAGCACTCGGAGGAGATCCATGCGTTTGAGACCCATGCTTATCGCAATATCCGGTTCAACCAGCCAATAGATGACTCTGTGTTTACCATCGCGCCGCCGCCAGGCTTTGATAAGGTGCTGGAATTCTCTCGCGGCGAACCGCACCCACTGCTCGGCAAGAGCGTGCCTCCATTGCCCGGGCTCGAGACGATCAAGGGACGAAACGCCCTGGTGTTTTTCTGGTCGCCGGCTTGTTGCAACGACCAACTGGCATTCTTTGACCTACTGGCCCGCCAGTTCGGCGGCTCCAAGTTTGTGGTCATCGGCGTGACCGGATATGACCTCAATACCGCGCAGGCTTATCTGAAGGAGCACGGGTTGAAGCTGGAGACGATTAGCCAATTTAATTCATCCCTTCGCACCGCCCTCCAACTCTCAACCACGCCTTCGGTCGCGTTGATTGCGGCCGATGGCACCTTGGCCTACGGCGGGTATGCCGGTACGCCCGACGAGCTACGCGGGAGACTGGCCAAACTCGGCGTCTGGCCTTAAGGCGCTACGCCCGCGGCCCGCGGCCGCCCCGCCGTCCGCCGCGGGCTTGCTTTTTCAGTTCAACGAACTTCGCCGCCTGCTCCGGCGTGAGAATCGCGCGCACCTTGGCGTCGTTTTCGTCACGCAGCTTCTTCATCTCCTCGCGCTGCGACTGGTTCTGGTCGCGCAGGGCCCGCATCTTTTGGGCCTGCTCCTTCATGATCGGCTTCAGTTGCTCTTTCTGGGCATCAGTGAGGTTCAGCTCCTGGGCCAGACGTCCGCGCTGGAACCCGTGGCGGGCGGGTTGCTGCGCGAAAGTCAGGCCGGTGGCCAGCAGGGCAATGGTGAGAAATTTGATCATTGGTTTGTACATCTCCTGCTCTTCCTAAACACCACAAGTTTGGTGAAGGTTGCGGCGCCCTAGTATCCTGGAAGTTTCCACCATGCAAATTGAGAAAGTTTACGAGCCCCAACTTTTCGAACAGCGTTGGGCTCAGTGGTGGGTGGATCAGGGCTTCTTTACGGCCGACGCCGCCAGCGAGAAGCCGATGTTTTCGCTCACCATCCCGCCCCCCAACGTCACCGGATCGCTCCACATGGGCCACATGCTGGAGCACACTCTGATCGACGTCGCCATTCGCTGGCGTCGCATGTGCGGCTACAACACCCTGTGGCTGCCCGGCATGGACCACGCCGGCATCGCCACGCAAATGGTGGTGGAGCGGAAGCTGCTAAAAGAAGAAGGCATCCGCAAGCACGAACTGGGCCGTGAGGAGTTCCTCAAGCGTGTCTGGAAGTGGAAGGCCGAATCCGGCGGCGCCATTCTGAACCAGATGAAGCAGGTGGGCGCCAGCGTCGATTGGTCCCGCAGCCGCTTTACGCTGGACGATGGCCTGTCGCGCGCCGTCCGCGAGGTCTTTTGTGGTCTGCACGAACGCGGCCTCGTCTATCGGGGCGAATACCTGGTGAACTGGTGCCCGCGTTGCGAAACGGCACTGTCGGATCTCGAAGTGAAGCATGAGGACCACGAAGGGTCCCTCTGGCATATTCGCTATCAGGTCACTGGCACCGATGAGTGGCTGACGGTGGCCACCACGCGGCCCGAGACGATGCTGGGTGACACCGCCGTCGCCATCAACCCTAAGGATGAGCGCTACACCCACCTGCACGGCAAGACCGTGACGCTGCCGCTGCTCAACCGCGAAATCCCGATCATCTGCGACGACTTCGCCGACCCCAAGTTCGGCACCGGTGTCGTGAAGGTGACCCCCGCGCACGATCCGAACGACTTTGAAGCCGGCAAGCGGCATGACCTGCCCCGCATCAAGGTGATCAACGAACAGGCCAAAATGACCGCCGCCGCGGGTGTCTACGAAGGCCTGGACCGTTTTGACGCCCGCAAGCGCGTCCTGGCTGATCTCGAAGCCGGCGGCTACCTGGTGAAGACCGAACCGCACGCCATGAGCGTCGGCAAGTGCGACCGCTGCTCCACTGTGATCGAGCCGATGCTCTCGACCCAGTGGTTCGTCAAGATGAAGCCGCTGGCGGACAAGGCGGCGCAGGCCGTTCGCGATGGCCGCATCGAAGTGCAGCCGGAAAACTGGAGCCGCACGCTGCTGGCTTGGCTCGACAACATCCATGATTGGTGCGTGTCGCGCCAGCTGTGGTGGGGCCACCAGATCCCGGCCTGGCACTGCCAAGACTGCAAAGAGATCATCGTCGCGCGTGAAGCCCCCACCGTTTGCACCAAGTGCGGCAGCAGTGATTTGAAGCAGGATTCCGACGTGCTCGACACCTGGTTTTCGAGCGGCCTGTGGCCCATGTCCACGCTCGGCTTCCCGGACCAGACGCCCGATTTAAAGACGTTCTACCCGACGTCGCTGATGATCATGGGCTACGAGATTCTGTTCCTGTGGTGCAGCCGCATGGCCATGCTGGGCCTGGAATTCATGGGCGATGTGCCGTTCCGCAAGGTCTACATCCACGGCATCGTGCGTGACGCCGAAAAACGCAAGATGTCGAAGACGCGCGGCAACACGGTGGACCCGCTGGACATCACGGCCAAGTACGGCACCGACGCCGTGCGCATGGCCCTGTTGACCGCCGCCGCCCCCGGTGCCGACATTGTCTGGACCGAAGACAAGCTACCCGCCTCGCGCAACTTCGCCAACAAGATCTGGAACGCCTCGCGCTTCCTGTTCCTCAACATGGAGAAGGCTGGCGTCGAGCCGTGCATCCCCGAGGCCGGCGAACGCACCACGCTCGAAGACCGCTGGATCTGGTCCCGTCTGAACGCCGCGGCGACTGCGATGAACTCCGCCATCGAGCAGTACCGCTACCATGAAGCCGCCCAGACCATCTGGCACTTCTTCTGGAGCGATTTTTGCGACTGGTACATTGAGCTGAAAAAGATGCGCTTCGTCGAAGGCTCCGGCCTCGACCATCACTGGCGCAACATCCTGAACGTCTTTGAGAGCGCCCTGCGCCTGCTGCATCCAGAAATGCCGTTCATCACGGAGGAGCTGTGGCAGCGCCTGAACCCGGGCGAAGGCCGTTCCATCACCTTGGCCGCCTTCCCGCAACCCGACGCCGCGCTCGAAGATGCCGCCGCCGAGAAAGAGATGGAGCGGCTCCAGGAGATCATCACCAAGGTCCGCGACATCAAGGCCAACCAGCGGCAGACCAAGACCTTGACGCTGGAAGGCGACACGGCGTTTGTGGTCACCGCGCGCGACAATGCTGAGGCCGTGCGCCGGTTGAGCGGCGTCGAGCTGAGCTACGTCGAAAAGCCCGGCGAGGCGCTCGCCTTCACCGGCATCGTCGTCAGCGAAGACCAGAAGGTGCGCATCGCCAAAGAAGTTGAGCAACTGGAGAAGGTGATCGCCAACTCCAAGCGCCAACTGGGCGACGAAAAATTCATGGGCCGCGCCCCGGCTCACATCGTCGATGGCCTCCGCGCCAAGCTGGCCGAGTACGAAGGGCAGTTGGAAAAGCTCCGTGGTTAGCCCGGCCATTCGCGAACTGCTGGATCGGGCGCTGGCTGAAGACATCGGCGCGGGTGACATCACCAGCGAACTGACGGTGCCGGAATCGCTCGATGCCTCGGGCACGTTCTTCGCCCGCCAGGATTGCGTGATTGCGGGCACCACTCTGTTGCCGGAGCTCTATCAATCGATTGAGCTGCTGGTGGAAGACGGCACGCGCGTCATCGACGGCACTCCGATCGCCCACGTGCGCGGCAAAGCGCGGCGGCTGCTGACGCTTGAACGGACCGCGCTGAATCTCTTGCAGCGCCTGTCGGGCATTGCGACGTTGACGCGCCAGTACGTCGACGCGATGGCTGGCACCAACTGCCGCTTGCTCGACACCCGCAAGACGATTCCGGGCTTGCGCGCGCTCGAAAAGATGGCCACCAAGGCGGGTGGTGCCACCAATCACCGGATGGGCCTCTACGACGCCGTGCTGATCAAGAACAACCACATCTCCGCTGCCGGGTCGGTGACCAATGCGCTGAAAGGCGCGCTCGGCCAGCACCCGATTGTCGAGATCGAAGTGCGCACCTGGGATGAGCTGAATGAAGCGCTCGATGCCGGGGCGACGCGCCTGCTGCTCGACAATCTGACGCCCGCCGAAGCCCGCCGCTGGATCGAGCATGTTGCTGGCCGCGCCTCGTGCGAGATCTCGGGCGGAGTCACTCTCGCCACCATCCGGCCCTACGCGGAAGCTGGCGCTGACTTCGTTTCCGTGGGCGCCCTCACGCATTCCGCCACCGCCGTCGACCTCAACTTCCGCCTGACCCTGCTGCCGTGATCGAACCGCTGGTTGTCCATCTGAAGTCCACCACCTCCACCATGGCCGACGCCGCACGGCTGGCGGATGAGGGCGCGCCGCACTTGTCGTGCGTCGTGGCCGATGAGCAGACAGCGGGGCAGGGCAGGCACGGGCATAGCTGGCTCTCCCCCCAAGGCGTCCTCTACGTCACCTTCGTCCTGCGCCCCAGTTCCACCATCCCCATGCTGACGCTCGCCATCGGCCTGGCCGTTCGGGAAGCCGTGGCCGTGCCGTGTGATCTGCGCTGGCCCAACGATGTGATGGTGGGCGACCGCAAGCTGGCGGGCATCCTCTGCACGCTGCATAACGGAACTGTGCTCGCCGGGATCGGCATCAACTTGCAGGACCCCGGACATCCGGAAGCCGCCTGGCTCTCGGGCGTCGAACGCGACGCTCTTCTCGAGACTCTCCGCCGCACGCTCAACGATTTTCTCGAGCTCGACCGCAGCGCCATCCTGCGCCTGTTCACGCAATTCTCCGGCTACGCGCTGGGGCGGCGCGTCCATGTCGAAGGCCATGGGTACGGCACCACGGCGGGCCTCGACGCTGACGGCTTTCTGCTGCTACAAAAGGACTCGGGAGAACGTGTCACCATCTACGCGGGTGGCGTGCGCCCCGCAGGAGACCTAACCCGATGATTCTCGCGCTCGATGTCGGCAATACCAACGTCACTATTGGCGTCTTCGCGGGCGATGTACTGGTCACGGCGTGGCGGCTCCGCACTGATCGCGAGCAGACGGCCGACGAATGGGGCATCAAGTTGCGCCAACTGCTTACCCTCGCTGGATATCGCCTGGAAGCCTTCCGCGGCATGGTGATCGCGAGCGTCGTCCCGCCGGTGGACCAGCCGCTCACCGAGATGTGCCAGCGCTACTTCAACTCCCAGCCGCTGTTTCTGTCAGTCGACCTGGACCTTGGGATCGGCATCGACATCGACCATCCCCGCGAAGCCGGCGCCGACCGCCTCGCCAACGCCGCCGCCGAGCATTACGGCTTCCCCTGCGTCGTCGTCGACCTGGGTACCGCCATCAACTTCGATGTCGTCTCGGCTGATCGCAAGTTCATCGGCGGCATCATCTGCCCCGGCATCGGCATGGCCACCACCGGCCTCTACCAAAAGACCGCTCGCCTGCCCCTGGTGGACTTTCGTGAGCCCGCCCGCCTGATCGGCCGCAACACCGTCGATTGCATCCAGAGCGGCCTCTACCATTCAGTCTTGGGCGCGATTGATGGCATCCTGGAGCGCCTGCTGGTGGAACTCGGGCCTTCCACCAAAGTGGTCGCCACCGGCGGACAAGCCAGCCTGATCGTCAACGGCTCCAAGTTCATCAAGCTGGCCGACCCCGATCTCACCCTCAAAGGACTCTTGCTCACTTGGCAGAAGAACCAGTAGCCCCGGCCGGACCCGGTTCCGTTGGTCCTGATGCCGATTGGCCGCGCAACTACTTCAACTACTTCACCGAAATTGAGGAGCAGTTCCGGCAAGCGCGCGGTACCGGCTTCTTTCTGCTTTCACCGCTCGATTGGGCGTTGATCGAAACCTGGCAGAAGTCCGGCGTCCCGCTGCAGGCAGCGCTCCAGGGCATCGATTCGGCGTTCGAGAAGTGGCGTTCCAAGAAGCAGCGGACGCAGGCGGTCAACTCGCTGGCCTATTGCGCGCAAGCCGTGCTGAAAGCCGCGGAGGACCTGGCGCGGGGCGAGACCGGCAACAAGGCCGAGGTGGCGCCACCGTTCCCCATCGAGGCTTTGCGGGAGTATCTGGAACAGAGTGCCAAGGCGATAGCCGGGGCCGGCAAGGGATATCTCCCGGTAGCTGCGGTACTAGAAAGACTAGCCCTTGAAGTGGAGCTTCATTTTGTTGACCTGGAAGGGCTTGAACAACGCCTAACGGCGCTGGAGGAGAAAATGCTGGCCACGGCGCGGCTGGAAATGTCGGATGACGCCCATTTGGCCGCGCGTCAGGAGCTGGACCGGCAATTGCGCCCCTACCGCGGCAAGATGACGGCCGAACAATTGGCGCTGGTCGAGCGGCAGTTTCTCGACCGCCGTCTGCTTGAAAACAAAGGACTACGCCGCCTCAGCCTGTTTTATCTGGGATCGTAGGGGCGGGCCTTTCAGAACATTTCGCCCCGATTTTGTTGTTGAAAAAATGATATTACACTTTGAACACGAATTGAGCACTGATACAATGTATTCACTTAGGTGCCTCAGCTCCTCCACTATGGTATGTGGCATCCATCCGGTGAGCTTCTTCCTCCGAGCGCTCACCGGATTTTTTTGGGCCGCGTAACGTAGTACAACAGTTCACCAGGTACCAGCGGCAATAACGTCTCCACCCAACTACTGCTAAGTGCGGATCGCATGATGCTGGCCATGTAATACGGCTTCGACAAAATCCGCTGAACCTGCCGCAAATAGTCCGCATTCGACGCGCCCGCCGCCAGCACACCGGTCTCGATGGCGGCCAGCATGCCCGATCCGGTAAACGGATCCACAAATTGCAGCGCGTCGCCCGCCCGCCGCCCATTCGCCACACCCTGCTGTGGGCCAAACACCAGCGGGCCCACATTTAGCCAGTCGAACTGACGCGCCATCGGCCTCAGACGCTCCCGCAGCGGCTCAAACCCGGCCAACGCCACGTCGACCTCAAAGCCCAACGGCGCCAGCACGGATTCCGGCAGCAGTCCGCAAACGTTGGTGAAGCCGCCCTCCACCGGGTTGACGCCCACGTACCCGCCACCAAAGAAGTAGAGCTCCACCGCATCGTTGGCCGGTCCTGCAAAGTGGGCCTTAAACCCGAACAGCCGCGTGCCCTTAGCCTGCGCCGCCCGCCGGCCGGTGGCGACAATATCGGGAGTGTTCTCTGAGCTGGCCACCACCCGGGCGCCCATTGCCTCCGCCCGCAGCAGCAACCGGCAATCCATCGTGTAACGGCTGATGCCCAACGCGGGCTCCGGCAGGGAGAAGCGCTTTTCAGCACGACGAAGATGCAGCGCGACGCGCCGAATCTGAGCTGCCTCAGGAAACGAAACGCCAAACTGTTCCAGCAACGGCCGCACTTCCGGCGAAAGGAACTCCCCGCAAACTTTGTGACGCGGAAACTTCGCCCGCTCGATCAGTTCCACCGGACGCCCGGCCAGGCGTGCCGTGATGGCCGCAGCGGACCCGGCTGGTCCACCGCCCAGGATCACCAGTGGGCTATTCGTGTCCACCGCTCGGTTGCTGAGCCTTGGACGACAACCCGGCTAGCGCCCGCAGTGCAACCATGTCGCCCGGAAACTGGTCGACGGCCTGCTCATAGGCGCGGCGCGCCAAGTCCTGACGGCCCAGCTTCACCGCCCAATGTCCCAGTGCCTCATAGGCGGGACGGGCGTAGTAAGGAGGCTCCGTGTAGCGCAACTGCCGCTCATGTTGAGCAGCAAGCTCCAGCGCCTTCAAGCCCTTTTCCGATTTGCCCGCCGCCAGCAGAATCTGAGCCATCAGCTCCTCACGAGCCACCGTCAATTCACGAGGCTGCGGATTCTTCACGCGAGACTGGAACCGTGCCAGCGCCGTCTCCATCTTCTTCAGCTCCGTCCGCGCCTGCGCCGCCTTGCCCAGGTTGGCATACGCGATCCCCCGCGCCCAAGCCGTCCACGCTTCCTGCCGCGGCCGCGAGATCTGCGGCAGCATCTTGCCCTCCAGAATCAGGTCCCACTTCTGGTGCTGTGTCAGCGCCCGCAGCATCGCAATAAAGCCCTGCGCATAGGCATCGGTGAACAGATCCGCCGACTTCTGCTGCGCCTCGGTCTCTGGGATGGCAATCAAGTGCTGCGCCTCGCGCACCGCGCCCTCATAGTCACCCTTGAACGAATGCACGGTCGACAGATAGTGCACGTTGTGGCCATGGTGGCCGTTGCCGTAGGCCTTGTCGGCCGCCATGTACTCCAGCTCCTTCGCCTTGGCCAAGCTAAAGGACTCGATCGCCTCATCCCACTTGCCGGTCTGCGAATAGATGTGGCCGGGCATGTGCAGCGCGTGCGGAATGCCAGGGGCCAACTTCAGGTAGATGGCGCTCGAAGTCCAAGCCTCCTTCGCAAAGGCCGACCCTTCCCAGCCGTGGATCACATAGTGGTGCACGCCGGGGTGGTCGGGATACTTGGCGATCAGCGGCCGCAGCAGCTCAATCGCTTCCATCGAGGTCAGCTTCGGCTGGTGCGAGGGCAGATCAAAGCCGCGCATCAAGTGGAGCGACAGAAACGTCTTGGCTTCCAGCTCCTCCGGGTACTTCGCCAGCAGCGCCTTCCAGGCGGCAATGTAGGCGTCATCCGAGTTCTGCTTGGCTACCGGAATCCGGCGGGCGGCCACCGCGGCGATGTACATCTTTTCGAGGTCCGTCGCCTTGCCCGGCACCTTGGCCAAGTCCAGCGCCTTCTGAGCCGCATCCCAGGCCCGGCGCGTGGTGCGCGGTTGCGGACCCATCATCTCTTCCCAGTTGTCCACCTGGAAGCGCGGCTGATACTGCCCGCCCGCCACCATGGCGACGCCAAACCACGGCATCGGAGCCTCGGGGTCCAACTGCGCGGCCTGCAGGAAGCTGCGCTCCGCCTCTTTGGTCCAAAAGCTGTGCATCTGCGCGATGCCCTGATTAAAGAATTTCTGCGCCTCGGGCGAACGGGTGGTGATCTTGAAATCCACCCGGCCCATCCCCTCCATCAGCTTGGCGGGCAAGGACGGCGCCGCCGCGCCCGCGGGTACGGAGCAGTGGTCATGATTCTTTTCCGCCGCAGCCTTCGAATCGGCCGCCAGCAAGGCGGAGGCAGTGATGATCGCGAGCAGGAAAGCGGTGAATCGCATATCAGTTGAAATAGAGGATATCAATTGAAATAGAGGATATCGGGGCGAATGCCGAACGACATTTCATTGCAAGGGCCACAGGTGGTGACATAGTCGGGCCGGATGGCGTTCACCTTGGCGGGCACCAGCACCGGGTGATCGGCCGCATGATATGCCGACAACGACAGCCGCGGCTTGTACTTCTTGATCACTTCGCGCGCGCCGTCAATGGCGTTCGGCTCCGCGCCTTCGATGTCCATCTTGATGAAGTCGACCTTGGGGAGGTTCAGCTCCACCGCCATCTTGTCGATGGTGGTCAGCGGCACCTGCGCGATCACCTTGGCGCCCTCGCGCTTGATCACAAAGCTGTCCGCCGCGGAATTGTCGGGGTCGACGCGCAGCTCCAAAATGTCGTCCTTGTCCCAAACACCCTTGGCGTAGACGATCACGCGGCCCTGTTCGATCTCTTCCTTGAAGTTGCGCCGCAGGCATTCGAGATTTTCCGGCCCCGGCTCAATCGCCACCACCTTGGCCGCCCCGCGCGCCAGCGCTTCCCGCGTGAACACGCCCACGTTGGCCCCGCAATCGAGCACGACATCGCCCGGCTTGATGTTGTGGGCGCCGGAGAAGTAGATCTCCATGCGCTCCTCCGCCAGGTTGAACGGCAACACAAACTCACTGCCCTTGGGAATCCAGTAGCGGCCCATCGGCGTGTCGTAGAGCTTGAAACCAGCGGGATCGGTCTCGATCAATTTGCTCGCGGCCAGGATCTCGTCCTTGATCCGCGTCTGCTCCTTAAAGTGAGCAGGAATCGCCCGTGCCCGGTCCATCGGACACCCCTGCCCGCGCCCCGCCAGCACCAACATGGTGAGCCGGACCGGTGCATAAGACCAGCCCAATCCTGCCGCGCCAACGAGGAACACGGCGATCCAAAATTTCTTCACCCCCCCATCATCGCAGCAAGCACGAAGCGGAACAAACGGCCAACAACCGGCGCCGCGCTAGCACCACTCAAACGTATCGCGCCGAGCCGCGACAGAATGGAGCGGAGTGCCGAACAATCGCCACCTGCTCCTGGGATCGCAAAAGGCTGCCCATCCTCACCCCCGCCGCGCCACAAACGACACTCGAAACGCCGGCCGGTGCGTCCGCACCTGCACCTCTGCCAAACCCGCCTGCCGCGCCAGCGCCTGTAGCTCATCCGCCTGAAAGGCCGCCTCCACCGAAATCGGCCCGTCGTGCAATACCAAATCACTCCACCGGAACAGCCAGCTTGTCGCGGGCAGAAAGTAGTAGGGCAGGGGATGGCGCTCCAGGTCTTGCACGATCACCGCCCGCCGCGCCACGCGGTACATTTCGGCGATCAACGCCACCACCTGCTCATTGGTGAAGTGGTGCAAGAACAGTGAGCAGTGCGTCACGTCCACCGACCGGTCCGCAAACGGCAACTGGAACGCATCGCCGCAAACCGGTGACGCGGTCGCTTCCAAGTGCAGCGCCCGCCGGTCCAGATTAATCGCCTTCAGCCCGGAGAAGCGCTTGTGAGCTGCCTCCGCCATGTCGCCCGAAGCCGCGCCAATATCGAGAAACGTGAACGGTTGATCGCGAGCAAACAGTTCGCCCAGCCGGTCCAGCAGAATCCGGTGGCCGCCCAAGAGGCGATTGATTGTCACCAGTTCACGCAGGTTCTGCCGCGTCGGCTCCGGCGGCGCATCGTCCAGCAGTTCCGGCTCCAACACGCGTCCGTTCAGACAATGAAAGGTCAAGCCACTGATTGTAAGCTAGGCCGTGTTCGAAGGCCCATCGCAACACCAGAAGCAACGGCAGCTGCCCCACCACCAGCCAACGCCGCACACTGAGCCGCAACAGAATGGAGCGGAGTCCACCAGTTCAATAGGCTGCTCGGATTGGCCCCATTGGGTACCTCCGGCGCCAATGGTTTGCCCGTTCGAACCCGGCCGTCCTGGTCCCCGTCCAGTCGTTCGAGACCCGGGCACTCCGCTCCATTGAAGTCGCCGGCTCAGCGTGAGCCATTCGCTCTACCGGGGAATGTACTCCCGACTACTTGTTCCCCGGCACGGTCATTTCCGGGTCGTAGAAGTGCATCAGGTTGGGGTAGCCATTCATCGCCAACCGCGTGGAAGGCCCCGGCCCATACCACCGCGCCAGATGCCAGCGATTGCGCGGTACGTAGACCACATCCCCCGGCTCGGCAATGAACACTTCGTGACCCTCAATGCGGTACCGGATCTGGCCGCTCATGATCAGCCAGTATTCGGCGGTCTCGGTGTGGAAGTGGCCGCGGTCGGCCAGGTTCAGCTTGCCCAGATTCTTCTCGTAGCCATAGATGAAGTTGGCCGCGCCGCGGTCATCTTCCACCACCTTCTGCGTGCCTTTGAGCGAGCCCGCTTCCAGCTTCGCCGCCAGCTCCTCAAACGTCGTGTGGACCTTGTTGTTCCGCAAGTAGTCCCCCGGCCGCCGCGCGATCTTCATCTTCATCATGTCGATGCCCTTCAAATTGGGCGCCGCCTGATCCGCCAGGTACACCGTCGTCGCCTGGGCAATGTTGGTCTCAAACAGCAGCACCGGCTTGTCGCCCACCGCCTCATACGAGAAGATCGTCGTCATCGGCACCTGCACCATGGAACCCTTGCGCGCCACAAACGGCGCCGTCCCTTCGACGTTGAACTTCACCTCGCCTTCCACCACCACCCACCATGCTCGCGTATCCGGGTGGAGCGCCGGCCGAGACTTATAGCCCGGCTTCAGCTGCAAGTAGACGCTCTTCAGCAGCTCGTCATCCACCATCACATCCTGCCACTCCGCCTTCCCAGCATGCCGAGCCTTCAAGTCAGCCAGCTTCGTGTGAGGACGGTGCGGGCCGGCGTAGGCGTCGGGGGCCTTCTTGGGGGCCCACACAAACTCTTGTGCGGCAACCAAACCAGGAACCATCAGGGCGAACGAAAGGAGTGAGAGTTGACGGCGCATCGGGAACATCATACGCCCAGCCAGACCGTACTTGGTTAGGCGCGCTTGATGCGGCGCCGATGGTCCAGCACCGGCCACGGGGTCGAGCCGGACTCTGGCGTAGGTGGCGCAGTTATAGTGGGAGCGGCGGCAGCAGCCTGAGCGGGCTCCGGCGCCGTCTTCGCGGACTGCAACGCTGCCGCCTCAATCTGCCCCCGGACCCCATCCACCAAGTGCAGCGTCAACCGCTGGATCAGGTCGCGTGTCTTGCGATACTCTTCGTCCGGTCCGCCCACCGGGTCCACCACTGGCCAATCGATCACCGGAGCCGTGATGGTACCGGGAAGGGTGCGGCCGCTCATGTTCACGATCAGGTCGAAATCCATCTTCAGCATGGGGCCGAACAGCTTCGGGAACGACTCGCTGATGTTGATGCCAATGTCGGCCATCATGCGGATGGCGGCCGGGTCCGTGCTGACGGCGGGCGTTAGTCCGGCGCTAGCGGGCACCACCACATCGCGGCCGTAGACGCGCGCAAAACCTTCCGCCATCTGGCTGCGGACGGCATTGCCCAGGCAGACAAACAATACGCGAGCCTTGAAAGGCCCCGGCTGCGCGTCGCTCACGCGGGCCTCCGGCGAGAAGGCAAGCAGAGCATCAGGGGAGAGCGGGATGTACGGGTCATGAAAGTCGTGCGCCAGGTTCCGCAAAGGCCGGCGGGTTACGGACCCGTGCCAACCCCTACACAACCGTCTTTAGCTTATCGACAAACTTCTGTACACGACAACGGGTTTTGACGATGGGTTCTGAGCAAGCTCGTCTCCCTGGGCTCGCTACCATGGAGACTCATGCCATCCTTCGACCCCGCAATGCTCACTCCGCCGGAGCTGTACAAGTTGCTGGCGGGCAGCGTCCTGCCCCGGCCCATTGCCTTCGTCTCGACCGTCTCCGCCGATGGCGTGCCCAACCTGTCACCGTTCAGCTTCTTCACCATCGCCAGTTCCGACCCGCCGGTGCTGGTGGTGCAGAACTCCGTCCGGGGCAACCGCACCCGCAAAGACACCATCGGCAACGTCGAGGCCACCGGCGAGTTTGTGGTGAACATCGTCAGTGAAGACTTCGTTGGCGCCATGAATCAGACCGCCGGTGAGTACCCGCCCGACGTCGATGAATTCGTCGTCTCCGGCCTCACACCCGTCGCCAGCGAACTGGTGAAGCCACCCCGGGTGGGTGAAGCTCGCGTCCAAATGGAATGCCGCCTGCTACAGATCGTGACGGTCAGCGACAAGCCGATGGGCGGCTCACTGATGTTAGGCCAAGTCGTGCGCTTCCATCTCCATGACGACGTGGTGGACGCGGGCCTGCACATCAACCTGGATGTTCTGCGCCCCGTCGGCCGCCTCAGCGGCACCGGCTACTGCCGCGTCACGGACCGGTTCGACCTGAAGCGGCCCTAACCGGGCGGCACCGATGCTCGATACTGAGGGAAGGGGACGGAGCCCCACCCACTATGCAGGTCGTTTACGTCTCTCCTGAAGGCAGTGACGGCGCCACCGGACTCAACCCGGCGGCGCCCACTTCACTCACCCGCGCACTGCGGGCATACCGGTCGGATACCGAAGTCCGGATCGCCGATGGCGACTACCGCGTCAGCGCGCTCAGCTCCGGCGCGGGCATGCGGCTGATCGGGCAGGGCGACCGGGTCACGTTGCGGGCGGCGGGCAACATCCTGCTGCAACCCGGCGACGCAGACGGACTGGTGATGGAACGGCTGATCTTCGCCGACTGCCCCGCTTACTCGATCCGCATCTATCACTCCACCGGCATCCGCATCCGCAAATGCCAGTTCCTCCGCTGCAACTCCGGCCTCATCCTCAGCCAGTGCCGTGATTTTCTGGTGGAGGATACAACGTTCACCCAAGTGGGTAATCCAGCCAACTATGGCGCGGGCGACGGCATTTATGTCGGAGGCGGTATCGGCGGACGGATCGTGGGCTGCCGTTTCCACAAGTGCGGCCACTACGCCATCACGCTGGGCAACGACAAGGAGATCATGAGCGAGAAGATCACCATCGAGAACAACACCATCGACCAATACTGGGGCGGTGGCGTGGGTCTCATCCTGGGCACCAGCCGTTGTGTCGTGAAAGGTAACCAGATCCGCCGCACCGGCGTGGAGATGGAATACACCAAGGCCGCCATCCAGGTAACAGCCTCTAATAATGTCATCGAAGGCAATACGATTGAGGAGTTAGCCCGGAAGAACTACGCGATCGAACTAACGGCCTATCCATTCCGTGGAATCGAGCAGCACTGCGAAGGCAACGTCGTGCGCAATAACACCTGCCGCAACAACGGCGGCATCACCTTCTTCATTTCGCCCCGCCGAGCCTGCCGTGCGTCCGGGAACATCATCGAAGGGAACCTGGTGGAGAACGACGCCATCAACATTGAGCCCGCGGCGTTTGTCTATTTTGAGACCTACCACTCCGCCGACAAGCCCCCATTCCCGGGCCAGAATCAGTTCATCGCCAACCGCTTCCGCAGCAAGCGGAGCAAAGCACTGGTGAGCACGGACGCCCTCACCAAAGGCATCTCGTACCACGAGTTCGGCGACCTACAAAAGAAGTACCCGGACTACTTTCGCGACAACGTCTACTTAAAGGGATAGCGCATTTTACACAGGTGCTATCAGCCCCATGCGTAAGCTTTGGGGCTTGTTGCGGGATCCGGAAGAAGCACCAAGCTTACGCTGGGGCTGAAGCGGGGTCCGGCGCCTTACGAATGTTCGAGACACGTGCAAATATAACCCTCCCCAAAACGCTGCGGCCCAGTAAGGCCATCCGGTCTACTGAGCCGCGCACGTCAGTAAGCGGTCTCGGGAGTTACCGAAACCCGCCGCCAGTTAGATCAACGCGCTCGGCCGCGGGGACCAGTCCTTGCCCTTGTCGGCGGCAATCGCCTTGACGTCCTTCATATACGCGCCCGCTTGCGTGAGCACGTGATGCAGGTCGTTGCCCAGGCTGATGAACGGGAAGCCCTTATCCAGGAACTCCGCCACGCGCGAGGTGCCGAACAGGAACAGGCCCAGGATGACGTTATTCTTCTGCGCTTCGGCCACCAGCTTCTGCGTGGCTTCAGTGAGTTCGGGCGACGTGTACATGTGGGGAAACTCGTACTTCACGTAGAGGCCCATCGACATGCAGAGATCGTTCTGGCCGAGGAAGAGAATGTCGACACCGGGGACGGCGGCGATCTCGGCAATGTTCTCGATACAGGCGGCGGTTTCCACCTGGAGCGCGACGATCACGTTCTTGTTGGCCGCACCGGCGTAGCCGAGCAAGCCTTCCTTGTTCATGCTGCGCTGCGGGAAGTAGACCGAGCGCGTGCCGTCCATCGGGTACTTGGTGCAGCTGATCGCCTGCCGGGCTTCTTCGGCCGTGTTGATGTACGGCACCAGGACGCCATCAGCGCCACAGTCGAGCGCCTGCTGGATGCCCGCGCGGTCGTCATAGCCGCCGACGCGCACCATGGACTTGGCGCCGCCGCTCGAAATCGCGCACAGCATGGCCGACAGGTTCTGCCGGTCCATGGGGCCGTGCTGGGTGTCGACCAGCAGCCAGTCATAGCCGGAATGGGCGAGCTGTTCCGCCACCGTCGCGCTATGCGTGTTGAGAAAGAGGCCGATCTTCGGGTGGCCGTCCCGCAGTTGTTGTTTGAATTCTGCGCCGTTCATAAGGTTGATGTTTTTCCAGTCGGTCCGCAGCTTCAAGCCACGGTTCCCTCGTTGAGAATACCAACCCTGTATGGCGCTTCGCCTACATCGTGCGCGGCGGCCGGACCTTCAGCCCCAGCCGGGTGAGCTCGGAAACGCCTTCGGGTGAGTTCAGCTGCCAGTACTTCATCCGCGCGGACTTGATCAGCGTCGCCTTTTCGCCGTTCGAAACCTCCCAGCCCAACACGCGGCCTTCGCCCGCTGGCTCCACCGTGATCGTGACCTTGTAGGCGGCACCCACCGTTACCGTGCGCCGGTCGCCCTTGCGCTCCGCCGTTGCCGGCACGTAGGCCGGCTTGCCACCCAGACTGGTGAACAGTGAGACGGCGGCCGATTCGCCATCTTTGAGGCGCGGCGAAACCATGCCGCGCGCCCACAGCAGCAGCGTGTCTTCGCTGAGGGTGTTTTCGGGCTTCGGCATCTGCTTCTGCTCATCGCCTTCGCTATCGAAGTAGCTGTGATAATCGGCCCGCAGACGCACGGGGTCGAAAAGGAGCTGCCGGAAGATGTGGCCGCACCATTCCTGGCGCGAGAACGAGACCTTCAGCGGCTCAAAGGTCTTTAGCGACACGAAGGCACTGGTCATTTCGTTGTAGTCGTAGATGCCGGTCTGGTAGTCCTTGACGAGGTTCAGCTTGATCACTGGTACGACGTCCGCGCCCGGACGATCCGCCTTGACGCGGCGCGTGGTGGAGAACGGTTCCGTAACAAAGATGGCGACGGCGGTGCCGCTTCGGGGCTTCGCGTAACGCGGAATCGTCAGGTCATAAGAGGCGATTTCGGCCTGCCCATCGCCCCACTGCCGCCAGAAACCCGCCTCCGGACCATCCGCTGCGCACAGAGTTCCAGTACCCAGCAAAATGACCAGTGCGAGTTGAGTTCTCATATCCACTACAATAATGGTCTTGATGATCCAGCGTTCTCGTCTGTTTCCGGCCACCTTGGCCATGGGCTGCCTGTTGGGACTAGCCGGCTGCCAGAAATCCGCCCCGGCGGATGCCGCCGCGGTGGTGAACGGCCGCACCATCACGTTTGCTGAATTGGATAAGCAGTACCAGTTCCAGTTTGGCAACGGGACCGAAGGCAAGTCCGACCGCCCCGGTGACGACTTCCGCCAGACGCAGCGCCTGGAACTGCTGCGGAGCCTGATCGACGCCGAGATCATGCTGCAGAAGGCCGAGAAGCTGGGCCTCACCGCCGTGGACGCCGATGTCGAAGCCAAGTTCACGGAGATGAAGGCGCCCTACACCAAGGAAGAGTTCGACAAGCAGCTTCAAACGCGCCGCATGACGGTGGAGGACCTGAAGGCCCAACTGCGCCGCGAGCTTTCCATTCAGAAGCTGATCAATAAAGAGATCACCGGCCACATCAACATCTCCGACGGCGACCTGCAGGAGTTCTACAACCAAAACCGCGCCAGCTTCAACCTGCCGGAACCGCAAATGCACATCGCCACCATCGTGGTGACGCCGATGCCCGACACGAACGTCCGCAACCTGAAGAACTCCAAGGCCCAGAATGAGCGCGAGGCCGCCGAGAAAGTGAAGATGATCGAGGCCCAGATCCGGCAAGGCGCGGATTTCGCCATGCTGGCGCAGAACTATTCCGAAGACCCCAACACCGCCCCCAACGGCGGCGACCTAGGCTTCATCCAGGATTCGGCGCTGGAGAAGGCATCGATCGAACTGCGCCGTCTGGTCACCTCCATGAAGCCCGGCCAAGTTTCCCCCGTCGTCCGCACCCCAGAAGGCTTCCGCCTGTTCAAATTGATCTCCCGCGAGCCCGCCGGTCAGCGTGAGTTGAGCGACCCCACCGTGCAGCAGACGATCCGCGAGCAGCTGATGACCCGCAAGGACCAGCTCTACAAGGCCGCCTACTACGAAGTGGCCCGCAATGAAGCGAAGGTGGAGAACTACCTGGCGAAGTCGGTTACTTCGGGCATGTTGGGCACCAAGAAGTAGCTGCTGGCCCCGCTTTCACCTGATCTGACGGCCGCTGTGCGCTTCTTCGGGATGTATTGGCAGCGGCGGTCGGGGGAAGACTCCGCTCCATTCTGTCGCGGCTCGGCGAGAGATAGTACTGAGCACCGGGTATACCCTCATTGGGGTGTACCGCTCGCAAAAACGAACTTGGCTTCGCGTTTCGCCATCCTTGCGCCGCAACTCTTTGTGCGGGAAGTGCTTAGGTGGCGAGACGGGCTGTGTCCGGTGGGTGGCGGTGTGCGGAAAAGTACTATGTTTTCGGGGTCTGCGTCGGGGCCTGACATCGCTGGCTTTTGGTGTTGGATCAGGGAATGGATCTCGCTTGGCATTGGCCGAAGTACCTCCTTTCGATGAGAGCGTATGCAACTGCGGAGATGGGCGCGGCTCGATGGCAAGCAATTGATAACAGGACGGCTTACGGCGTGGAGACGTGGTGACCGATTGCGGCTGGACCGTTGGATGAGGACGAGGCGATCAGCCCCATGCGTGAGCTTGGGGCTTGTGCTGGGTCCCCGAAGAAGCCCCAAGCTCACGCATGGGGCTAGTCACAGACGCGGAAGACTAGGCGGCGGGTTCCATGCGCGACACTGAGACGCGGACGCGGTAGCCGAGGGCTGCCAGGAGGCGGATGAGCAGGCCGGTTGAGACGTTGTCGAGATTGCCATTCAGGATGGCCGTAACCCGCGTGCGCGAGGAACCACCTCGCTGGGCCACCTCTGCGTGTGTGAGTGGTGCTTCCGCAACGATTTCCCTCAGACGCTTGAGCAACGGGTACTGAACCTGCCATTCGCTCGCCTCGGCTCGGGTGAGACCGAGAGTTTGGGCCAGGGCTTCAGGCGTGTCGGCGATGATGGGTTTGGCTTTCATCTTGAATCTCCTGCCGGGTGCTTCGCCGAAGGGCCGCTAGTCAAATTCAAGGGCGAACGCGAGAGCGCTCTTCACTTGCGCCATGACCGAAGCCGGAATGCGCCCCAGCTTTCGTTCGAGCCGCGTGACCGGAATGGAACCTAAGCCCTGCACGTTGGCGACGGACTCGCGATCCAGGAACGGCAGCTTGGGCAAGGGAACTTCGTAGCGGCTCAGACGGTTCTGAGTCGTGAGTGGAACATACACAACCACAGCACGCGGCGGATCGGCATCGTAGCGCGAAACGACAATTACTGGACGCGTTTTCGCCGCCAAACCGAGATCGGCGAGCCAGATCTCACCGGGCTGGGTCTTCATCCAGAAGGTCCAGCACTTCCTGTTCGCGCGACCGGGAGCGCATCACGTCCAGAAGATCATCGTCGGCCAAGCCGATGACTTCAGACACACGATCACGAACCTGAGCCGCCGTTTCCGGCTTCCATGTGCGAAGCTTGGTGTCGAGTTCTTCCGCTAGGGTGTCCATTACGCTCTCCTTTCCGAAGTCTATCAGGCTGTGTGGCTGATCACACAATGAACTGATAAGCGCCGAACTGCTCTTCGGGGACCGCCAGATTGTCACCTTCCAGAGCGGCGATGTAGGCGGAGATGGCTTCCATGATGTTTTCGAGTGCCACTTGCTGATCCGCCCCTTGCGAGACACATCCCGGCAGACTCGGGCATTCGGCCACCCAGAAACCGTCTTCACCACGATGGAGGAGGACTTGGCGCATATCGATATTGTGGCGGATTTCTTCGATGCCTGGGCGATGGGTATCCCGCCAAGTCGCAAAGCCGCCAAGGGTATCTTTGCGCCTCGGCGGCTTTGCGGCAGACTACAACGATCAAAGACCACCGAGAGGTTTTAGTTCGACGGAACAAACGCTCTGATTGGCGTAAAGCTATTCAACGGATTGATTCGTAAACCAGTGACCGTAACGAACACGCTTGGGCCCGCACTTCTTATTCGAAGCGTTCCTTGGATACCAACAGTCTCTGGAGCCAGATCGCCATGAAGGCTTAGTATCTGTGAAGTTTGCCGTCCCATTGGTATGGGTACGGTTCGAAGGATATTGTTTCTATTATCGAAGACGTCAAGAGTGACTGTCTGCGAAGACGGGCTGCTATTGACAAGGTACAAGACGGTCGTGAAACCCGCCCTTCCGTCGAACAGCATGTATTGTAAGGTGGCGGGGGCTTCCAGCGGGAAGACCGACTCAAAGTCGGCGGGCCGGGTCGGGTTCCGGTTTCTGAGGGTTGCTTCACCGTAAAGTCCGGGAGTTCCACAGCCATTCGCATTGCAGGCAACTGTGGCATAGCCGAATCTCACAGTGCTTGTTCCTGTGAAGGGGATCTCTATTATTCCACCGATTGACAGGGAAAAGCTAAACCCAGAGTCAGTTACGGTATTCCCACTGGAAGTCTGAAAGGTTGCCAACAATGGATTGCCATTGTTGTCGATGAAGAGCACATTCGTCGGAGGGATTGCTGTCCTCCCGCGGTTGGTCAGCTTGATGGTGGTTGTCCACTCTCCGCCAATAATCAACTCGGGTACGACATATTCAAAACCCTGGAGCTCAATGGCCTGGGGGAAGACCTGTGTGCCCATTGCCGCAAGCGGCTGAACACGGGATTCGCTTATCGTTGACTGATCAGTCTGAGCAAAGAGAGCGGTGGCGAACAAAAGGCCGACCAGCGCAACGTTGTAACGTTTCATCAGAAAGTCCTCCAATAGTGGCTCAATCTCACCTCGTCGACGGCACAAGTCAGAGTTAGCCAAGCTGGATTCTACACCCGGGGGGGGGGTGCGAGTCAATAGCAGTCGAGTCTGTATGGCAGACCCGAAGCCCACGCGGAACCGGGAGCAGGCTAACCCGCGACTTGTGCCCCTTTGTTCCAGGCGGGATTCGGCTTGGAGTATTCTTAGGAAGAACAGGCATGACAACCCTGCAAATTCCGGACCAACAGGCTGCTGCCTTGCAGGCTCGGGCGGCTGCCGAAGGGCTTACGCTTGAGGCTTGGCTGGCCAAGTTGGCTGGCGTTGAAGACAAGGTCTCACGGCGGCGCTACCGGTTGGATGAACTGATCCGTGAATGCGATCCGGCACCCGATGTCCCACCTCCGGTGCAAGGTCAAGCGAATCAGCGGATGAGTTTGGTGGAAGTGCTTTCTTTTCTACGGACGTCCGGTTTGATTGGGCCGGATTTTGTGATTGAGCGAGAGCGTACTCACGCTGAGCCAGCGGATCTGTGAGCGGCGGGTGGGAGAGCCCGGAGACCGCTTGCTGACGCGCGCGGCTCTGTAGTCGGTGCGCCGTGGGCTGCTAACGCACCGGGGCGGGGGGTGTGGCAGGCTGATAGGTGTGGCCTGTCGGGTACTGAGCCACGACCGTCAGGGAGTGGTACGCCAGCGTAACTGTCTACCGCCGCTGTCCCGGCATTCAGGATATTCGAATGAGGTACTTCATCACTTTCACCGGTTATGGAGCACGCGTCCACTGGGATGAGTCCGGATCGGTGGACCGGTACCACAATCTATTCGGCGGCCGGACGCTTGGAGCCGACCCGCTACTTGCTCAAGCGGAGCGCGGCAGTATGCAGGAAACTCCGTACGAGATGGATAGCCAGAGCCGTGAGATCGTGCTCCGAGCGCTCACGGAAGTATGTGCTCAGAGAGGGTGGAATCTACTGGCCGCGCATGTCCGGACCAATCATGTACATGTTGTTGTCGAAGCCGAAGCGCCGCCGGAGAAGGTGATGAATGACTTCAAGGCCTACTCCAGCCGTGCATTGAACCGGGTGGATGGTGGTAGATCAGGCCAGCGACGGTGGGCGCGGCATGGCAGTACGCGATGGTTGTGGAAGGACCAGGATGTTCGTCACGCGATCCGGTATGTGGTGGAGCAGCAAGGTGAGCCGATGGCGGTTTTCTTTGGGGATGTGGTTTGAGGTGGGAAGCGGTTATGGGGCAATGGTTCGTTGCTGGGGGAGACCGCTTGCTTACGCGCGCGGCTCAGCAGCGGGTGGCTCAAAGCCCGGTGGGGATTAGCCGGTTTGGGGGCCTCGCTCCACAGCGCTACCATAGAGGTAACCCATGCCCAGTTTGAATTCCTTTGGCTCGGCCGCGACGTTGAATGTTGGCGGTTCGGTGCATCAGATTTATCGCCTGGCGGCTCTTGAGCAGGCGGGCTTTTCGCTTTCGCGGATTCCCTATTCCATCCGCGTACTGCTGGAGAACTTGTTGCGGTCCGAAGATGGCGTGACCGTGCGCAAGTCCGACATTGAGTACGTGGCCCGGTGGGACCGCAGTGCGGTGGCGCAGGAGATCAATTTCCGGCCGGCGCGCGTGATCCTGCAGGATTTTACCGGCGTTCCTTGCGTGGCTGACATTGCCGCCATGCGCGATGCGCTGGTGAAGATGGGCGCGGACCCGAAGTTGGCCAATCCGCTGATTCCGGTTGATCTGGTGATTGACCACTCGGTGCAGGTGGACAACTACGGCACGGCGGATGCGTTCGATTTGAATGTGCTGCTCGAGTTCCAGCGCAACCATGAGCGCTATGCGCTGCTGCGGTGGGCGCAGGCGAATTTCTCGAACTTCCGTGCGGTGCCTCCCGGCACGGGCATTGTGCACCAGGTGAACCTGGAGTACTTGGCCTCCGTGACGTTTTCGCGCGATGGCGTGGCGTACCCGGATTCCGTGGTGGGCACCGATTCGCACACGACGATGATCAACGGCCTGGGTGTGGTGGGCTGGGGTGTGGGCGGCATTGAGGCCGAGGCCTGCATGCTGGGTCAGCCGATTTCGATGCTGCTGCCGCAGGTGATTGGCTTTAAGCTGACCGGCAAGTTGGCCGCGGGCGCGACGGCCACCGACTTGGTGTTGACCGTCACGCAGATGCTGCGCAAGCGCGGCGTGGTCGGCAAGTTTGTCGAGTTCTACGGTCCGGGCGTGCTGAACTTGCCGCTGGCGGATCGCGCGACGATCGCCAACATGGCTCCTGAGTACGGCGCGACGATTGGCTTCTTCCCGATTGATGAGCAGGCGCTGGCGTATATGCGCTTGTCGAACCGTCCGGCGGAAACGATTGCGCTGACCGAGGCGTATGCGAAGGAGCAGGGCCTGTTCCTGACGGCTGATTCGCCCGATCCGGAATACACGGATACGCTGAGCCTGGATCTGAGCACCGTCGTTCCGTCACTGGCTGGTCCGAAGCGTCCGCAGGACCGGATTGAGCTGCCGAACGTGAAGGCGAACTTCGTGGAAGTGCTGGGCGGGGCGGTGAAGTCGGCTCCGATTGTGATGGATGGCGTGGACACGCAGGTGAGCGACGGCAGTGTCGTCATTGCCGCGATTACGTCGTGCACGAATACCTCGAACCCCAGCGTGATGATCGGCGCGGGCTTGGTCGCCAAGAAGGCCGTTGAGAAGGGTCTCACTTCGAAGCCCTGGGTGAAGACGTCGCTAGCGCCGGGTTCGAAGGTGGTGACGGACTATCTCACCGATTCGGGCTTGCAGACTTATCTCGATGCGCTGAAGTTCAACTTAGTGGGTTATGGCTGCACGACTTGCATTGGTAACTCGGGTCCCTTGCCGGAGGCGGTGTCGAAGGCGGTGGCCGATGAGAAGCTGACCGTGGCGGCGGTGCTGTCGGGCAACCGGAACTTTGAAGGGCGCGTGAATGCTCAGGTGAAGGCGAACTATCTGGCGTCGCCGCCGCTGGTGGTGGCGTATGCGCTGGCGGGTCGGGTGGATATCGACCTGACGACTGAGCCGCTGGGCATGGGCAAAGATGGTGCTCCGGTGTATCTGAAGGATATCTGGCCGACGCACGAAGAGATCGCTGAGGCGGTGGGTGCGTTTGTCACTCAGGAGATCTTCCGCAAGGAGTACGCGGAGGTGTTCGAGGGCACGGAGCAGTGGCGGAACATGAAGACGCCGAAGGGCGACATGTTCGACTGGGATCCGGAATCGACCTACATCCGGCGGCCTCCGTACTTTGACGCGATGGCGGACCCGAAGGCTCCGCTGCCCACGTTCGAGAATTTGCGGGCGCTGGCGGTGCTGGGCGATTCGATCACGACGGACCACATTTCTCCGGCGGGATCGTTCAAGAAGGACGTGCCGGCGGGCCAGTATTTGACGTCGCTGGGCGTGGCTCCGCAGGACTATAACGGCTATGGCGCGCGTCGCGGCAACCATGAAGTAATGGTGCGCGGGACGTTCGCCAACATCCGGCTGAAAAACCAGTTGGTGCCCGGTGTTGAAGGCGGCTTTACGCGGCACCTGCCGGATGGCGAGCAGATGTCGATCTACGATGCTTCGATGAAGTATCAGCAGGATGGCGTGGGGCTGGTGATTTTGGCGGGCAAGGAGTATGGCTCCGGTTCGTCCCGCGATTGGGCGGCCAAGGGCACGATGTTGCTGGGCGTCCAGGTTGTCATCGCCGAGAGCTTTGAGCGTATCCACCGGTCGAACCTGGTGGGTATGGGCGTGCTGCCGTGCGAGTTCGCCGATGGCGAGAGCAGGGAATCGCTGGGCCTGACTGGCGAGGAGACGTTCTCGCTGACGGGGCTGGCGGAGGCGTTGGCGAGTGATAAGCGGACGACTGTAACCGCCACGGCGGCCGACGGTTCGGTGAAGACGTTTGCGGTGAAGGTGCGGATCGACACGCCGGTGGAGATCGACTACTACCGCAACGGCGGCATTCTGCCGTTCGTGCTGCGGCAAGTGGCTGCGGCGGCGGCGGTGAAGGCGTAAGCGCAGCGCTTTAGATAGACGGCAGTAGGGAAGGGCGGCACTCGCGAGAGTGGCCGCCCTTTGTTATCTGTGGTGTGGCTTTGGAGTGGCATCATGACGGGTCGCGCGCTACGCTTAGGGCGTGGCGAATTTGAGGCTCTTGATCGACGCTGGGCTGCTAAAGGATGCGCGCAAGCTGGCGGCGGATCGGCATACCAACGTCAACGAGATAGTGCGTCAGCTTTTGGAGGCGCAGGTAGATCAGGCTTCGGCGCGGCGGCAGGCGAAGCATCGATTGCTGACTACTCGCTTCCCGGCGGCTGAGATCACCTGGACGCGCGACGAGCTCTATAGCCGGTGAGCTAGGCAGTCCACCCCTTAGTACCAACTATTCAACCGTGGGCGTCAGCCGCTTGCGGAGTTGCTGCATGACGGACAGGGCGGAGGTCCAGTCACCACCCAGGGGGGTGATGGTGGCGTAGCCTTTGGCGAACATCTCGGCGTCGTTGATCTTGTCGAGCGAGTCGGGGGCGGGGCCGGAGGGGCCGGCGGCGAGGACGACGTCGCCACCGGTGGTGGTGGAGAAGCCGGGGGCGGCGCGGAGATTGAGCGAAAGTGTGTTGTAGCCGCGGCTGAGGGCGGTCATGGCGGGGCCACCGGGGGTGTCGACGGCGGGGAAGTTGACGTTAAAGCCAGCACCTTCCGGCATCAACGGCTCACCGGCGCGGCGGGTCTGCTGCAGGCGAGCCAGCAGGATGACGATCCATTCGGCCGACTTCTGCATGGCGGTGATCGTCGAGGGGAAGGGCGGGTTCATGGTGGCTTCACGGAAGTTCAACCCGGCGGAGACGGCGATGCCCGGGACACCGGCGTTGATCGACCAGATAGCAGCTCCGACGGTGCCGGACGAGTTGGCGATGACGCCCAGGTTTTCGCCAAAGTTGGCTCCGCTGATCACGACGTCGGGTTTCAATTGCAGGACTTCCAGCGCGACACGGACCGCGTCCACCGGGGTTCCGTCGACGTGCCAGGAATTGAGCGTCGTGTCGTAGGCAACGTTCAGGCGGGCGGTGCTGCTGGTGAAGAAGGACATGCCCTTGCCGCTCTGATCAACGCGGGGAGCGACCACGGTGACGCGATGTCCGGCCTGTTGCAGTGCTCCGCGGACGATGGCGATGCCAGGGGCCTGGTAGCCGTCGTCATTGGTGAGGACAATGCTGAGCGAAGGGGTCTGGGCAAACGCCAGGATCGGGAGGAATATGGCTAGCAAGCGCATTGGCGACTAGGCTAGCAAGCGTTTGTGTACTTCCTATCAATCTTGGGTGACGATCGAGTAAGCGCGTTGATCAACGCCCGGCGACGGCACCCCACAGCCATTTCGGCCCGGCCAGGAGAAACTCCACCAGCAGCGCCGGGTAGCGCTTTATGTCGTCCCAGAAGGGGCGGGCTTCGTCGCCCACCAGGAAGGCTCCGCGTTGCATGGCGAACCAGCTGAACAGCGAGGAGAAGGCGGCGACGATGGTGGAGACGATGACGCCACGCCACAGATGGGGTGTGCCGGCCAGCCAGTGGACGGCCAGTTCCAGGGCCTGGATCAAGATGGGGAGAACCACCATCACCAGCGTCGCGGCCTGCCACTGGGGACGGGCGTGGCGGAGCGCTTGGGCGGCCACGCCGTAGAAGCCGGAGGCGACGATGCGGTAGGCAGCTTCAATGGTCAGGGCGGCGAGGGCGGCCTTCAAGCCCGCCGTGAAGGTGGTGGCGAAAAAGATCGCCGCGCGCAGCAAGCCGCTGACCGCGGCGGACTTCCAGTTCCAGCCGCCCAGAAAATAGCGAGCGGGATGGGTGGCCAGTTCACGCAAGACTTCGCCGACCGACGGGGTGCCGCGCGTGGAGCTCATGGGAGGGGAGCGATGGTGACCGGCAGGTAGTTGCCGTCGATGCGGCTGACGGGGAGGGAACGGCGGATGCGGGCCCAGGGGAGCGAGATCAGTGTGTCGGCGGCCTCCCGAACGGCCGGGTACATGTGGACATCCAGCGTCTGCAGGCCGCCGTGGAACATCTCCGCCTCCTGGGCGGTGACATAGCCGAGGATCTGGATGGAGCCGTCGGCCAATTTGTGAATCTCAAATGATTGGAAGATCTGTTTGCTGTACAGGCCGCCGTCGGGCTCGCCGGGTGCGCTGGTGAAGCCAAAGGTTCCATTGGGGACGCGATTGCGCGAGAGACCTTCAGAGGCGGCAGGCACCGGGGAGAGTCCGTTCTTCGTGCGGATAGCTTGCGGGTCCAGGGCAGTGGTTTGAGACATCGACTTCTAGGATTCCAAATCAGTCTGGTCTGGTGCAAGTGGGCGGTACGGCTCGGCAGGACAGTGCCGATAACACACATTATGTTGCGGGACATTGGTACCCCATCCAAAGACGCTGTCGCTTTCAAGATTATCTGGCATAGCGCCGTCAGTGCGGATCTTGGCACCCGCTTGACCGATTGTCGATAGTCGAGGTATCTTTGTTGATTGTCGAGGTGTCGCAATGCCCAAGCCGTCCGACCTGCTCCAGGGAACGCTGGATCTACTGATTCTCCAGACTATTTGGCAAGAGCCGCTCCATGGCTGGGGTATTGCCAAAAAGATCCAAGTGCTTTCCGGCGAGGTCCTGTCTGTAGGGCAAGGATCTTTGTACCCCGCGCTCCACCGCCTGGAGCAACAGGGGTGGCTCACCGCAACATGGAAGGACTCCGACCTGGGCCGGCCGGCGAAGCTTTATGCCTTGACGAGGGAAGGCAAGAAGCAACTGGAACGGGAGTTGCACAGCTGGAAGCGGCTTTCGTCGGCGGTTGAACTCCTGATTGCGAGTGCCTAGCATGCGTCGAATTCGAATCCTCGGAAATCGGCTGAAATCCCTGCTCTGGCGCGGCAAGCGCGAGAGCGAGCTGGACCGCGAGATTGAGATCCACGTCAGCCAATTAGTCAAGCAGTTGCTCGCGAATGGAATGGACCCAACCGAGGCTCGCCTTGAGGCGAAGCGCCAGTTTGGCTCGATCGATGTCGCCAAGGAGGAATGCCGCGATATGCGCCGCGTAAGATTTGTCGAGGATCTGGGCCAGGACGTACGGCACACAATTCGATCGCTGGCGAAGAGTCCCGGGATAGCCCTGACAGTCGTGTCGATGATCGCGTTGGCAATCGGGGCGACAACGGCGGTTTACAGCGTGGTGGAAAGCGTACTGCTGCGGCCGCTGCCTTACCCGGAACCGGAGCGGCTGGCGCGGATCTGGCAGACCTCGGCGAAAAAGTTCGTGCGGACGGGCTCGGATCTGATGGACCCGAAGGCACCGGTATTGTTTGAGTGGCAAAACGCGGACACCGGATTCGAGTCACTGGGCGCGTATGTCGATTCGTCTTTCGTGTTGCAGGCGAACGCCGGAGCGGAAGTGATTCGAGGTCAGGAGGCGACATCAGGAGTATTCGAGGCTCTAGGCGTACTGCCGGTACTCGGCCGGCGTCTAGCACCGGCTGACGATGCGGCCGGTGGATCCGCCGTGGTCGTTTTGAGCGAAGGCTTCTGGCGGAATCGCCTCGGAGGCAACGACCAGGTGCTGGGAACCCAGCTCGTTCTGGGCGGACGCCCGCACGTCGTAATTGGCGTGATGCCGGCGAGGTTCAACGTTCAAACATCCGAGAGCCAGAGTCTGATGCTGCCCGGCGGACCACCACAGTTATGGACACCGCTGTCGGCGGAGGTCCGGGCTGGGAACAGAAATGCACTCGTGATCGGACGCGTCAGGAAAGGGTCAACGATTGCCGCCGCGACCGAGCGGCTTGCCACCGTACACGCAGGAATCGTGGAATCCGGGTTGAATGGAGCGCGCGATACCGGAGTAAAAGCGAAGAGCCTGCTGGATTCGGCGGTGGGCGATGTACGGGCAACGATGTGGTTTCTGCTGGTGAGTGTGGCGCTGGTGTTGGTTGTGGCGACAGTCAACATCGCGAATATGCTGACCGCACTTGGGTTGAAACGGCAGCGGGAAATGGCGGTTCGGGCAGCCCTCGGCGCGAGCAGGAGCAGGCTGGTGCGGAGCGTATTTGTCGAGAGCGCCTTACTGGCGGGAGTGGGCGGAGTGGGCGCAATCGCGCTGGCGTGGGGCGGGCTTTCCGTGCTGCTGCACCTGTTGCCGCCGACCCTGCCTCGGCTCGATTCGGTTGCCGTCAGTTGGGGAGTCCTGGCCTGCGGACTGGGACTGACGATCGCGACGGCCTTGCTCGTGGGTCCACTCCCGGCGCTGCTCGCCGCGCGCACCGACCCACAGGATGCGATGCGCTCATCGGGACGGAGTACGACTTCCGGCCGGACGGCGAACCGGGTGCGTGCGACGCTGGCGGTGGCAGAGGTGGCGCTGGCATTTGTGCTCCTCACGGGTGCCGGACTGCTTGGCGGCAGCTATTGGCGGCTGATGTCGGTCGAACGCGGTTTCGAGACCGAGGGTCTGGCCGCGATGTGGGTCAATCCGACCCGGGATACCTATCGAAACCGTGATGAGTTCAGTGAGACGATGCGAGCGCGACTCGAGCAGATTCCGGGTGTGAGAGCAACGGCAATGAATCATCTTCCGCTGTCGGGCCTTAGCGCGGGGGCGAATGTCTATCTGGATCACAACGGGGAGGACAAACAGATCAACGCCATCCTTTCGATTGGGCAGGACAATTACTTCGAAGTGATGGGTGTGCCGATTATCACGGGACGCGGCTTCAAGCCGGGCGACACCCGAAAAGGCCCGCGCATCGCAGTCGTGAATCAGACACTGGCGCGGAAATTTTGGCCGGACGGGAATGCAATTGGGCAGCGTTTCAGGACCGGGGACGATCCGAACGCTTGGGTTGAGGTGGTTGGAATCGCGGGCGACATCCGGCACAAGGGACTTGCGGCGCAGATCGAGCCGACGATCCATCTGCCCGCGACGCAGGCCGACCGCGAGATTAACGAATGGGTCCTGCGATTCCGCGGGAACCCGGCGCAGGTCTTGCAGCGGGCGAAGGAGGTGGTGGCCGCTGTATCGCCGCTGCCGGTCAGCCGAACATTGATTCTGGAAGAAGCAATCGGGCTCTCGGTGGCGATCCCGCGGTTTCGGACGTACTTCATCGTGGGACTTGCCGGTCTTGCGGCGTTGCTGGCATTGCTGGGCATGTACGGGGTGCTGGCGTTTTCGGTGGCCCAACGCACCAGGGAGATCGGCGTGCGTATGGCGTTGGGCGCGCAGGCAGGCGAGGTAGTTCGGGCTGTTATCGGCTCGGGGATGAAGCTGGCACTGGTTGGAGCGGGGATCGGCCTGGTCGCGGCGTGGAGCGGCGCGGGTCTATTTAGCGCGTTCCTGTTCGACGTTGGACCGAGGCATCTGGCGACCTACGCCGGCGCGCTTGCTGGGGTGATGGTGATCAGTTGCGTAGCGGCATATCTGCCGGCGCGGCGGGCAGCTGGAGTGAACCCGGTGAGCGCCCTCAAAGACGAGTAGCCGGGGAATGGGGTCCGCGACTTGTCGCGCAGTGTAGGGAAAGACCGGTACCACCGGGTCCCCAGGACTACGGGCCGCATTTCGGGGTTTGGTCAAGGCGGAGGCCCGCGCATTGCTACGCTCGGGCGAGTCCACCAGAGTTCAGGTGGGGGCAGAACTGAAGGTGAGCCGCCACGGCGCGCCTTCCCGGGCGACTATGCCAAATAGTAAAGAGGCCACGGCAAGCCGTCCTCAATTGCCGCGCCGCCCGCCTCCACCATGATTACCGCCGCCACCACCGGAGCGTCCACCACCATCACCACCACTCCGGCTGCTGCCCCCCGCATTGCCACCACCCGAGGGTCCGCTGCGTTCTGAGCGTGGCGCTTCGGAACGGGGCGCGCTCATCTGCGGGCGCGAATCACCACGCGAATAGCCGCCGCGGTTTGCATCGTTGCTGCCCATACTACCGCCGAACCCGCCACGGTCTGGCGCTCGCTCCCGCACCATCGGCGGGTTCACCTGGACCGGATCGGACCGGCGGCCCATGTCACCGAAGCCCGAGCGGTCCCGCCCACCGGAGCGCCCGCTGTCCATCGAGCCCCCGAACCCACTGCGGTCCGCACCGCCACTGCGGTCGGCACTACGGTCGACACCGCCGCCGCGATCAACCGAGCCGCCCCGGTCACTATAGGAGCCGCGATCGCCCAAGGTGCTGCGATCCACAGTACGGTCCACGGTACGGTCCACAGTGCTGCGGTCAGCAAAGCCGCCGCGCTCCATCGACCCGCCGCGGCTGGAGCCACCCGAGTCAACTCCGCCACGCGCTCCTGAATCGCGGAAGCCGCCGCCGCTCGAGAACGATTCCGACACCCGCCCGCCGTTGTCACCTCGGCCCGACCGGCCGCCACCATCGGCAACGCCGGCGGCATTACCGTCATTGCGAGGCTCACCGAAACGCCGCCAGCCGGAGGTGTCACGGTTTCTATTGGCACCGCTGCTATTGGCACCGCTGCTAGAGCCGCCCAACATCTCGTCGCGACCACGAGCCGATACGCCGGCATCGCCACCCGAGCCCACACGATGCCAACCTTCACCCGCCTCGCCCACGCGCCGCACTTCTGAATCACGCCCGCGGGCTACGACACCCGCGCCGTCAGCCGTGCGGGCCGTCTGGTCACCACGGCCCGCCAGACCACCACGGTCGACGGGGCCGGTGCGCTCACGGAAGGTTTCCCGCGCGATCTGCTCGACACCGCGCTGCTGGTCGGCGAAGGAGAGGCGCTCGGCCGGTCTCGCGTCGCGGCGTGAATAGAAGCTGTCCGCTCCACGCCCGGAGACGGTTTCCGCAGTGCGGGAGGGCCGATCGCTGAAGCGCGTCGAGTTCCGGTCCGGCACTACTGGCAAGGGACCTTGCACGGACGATGCCCGGCCCAGATCCACCCCGCCAGAGCCGACATGACGGACGGCGCCCCCGCGGCCGAAGTGGTCCGCCTCGACGATGGTGAGCCCGTTGTTGACGCGCGAGTTCCGATAAACGTTGGTGACATTGATGTTGTTGATGATGGTGGTGTTGTTGCCCCGGCCATACCAACGCGAGCCATACCAGGGATGGAAGGTCTCGTACGGAGCCAGCGGAATCCAGCCCACGCGGCCCCAGCCTCCCCCAAAACCAACGCCGAGGCTGAAGCCGCCGCCGCCCCAGCCGACGAAGCTGACCAGCGCGGGACGCCAGAAGTGACGGCTCTGGGCACCGCCCGGCCACCAGCACCAACGGTTGGCATTCCAGAACCAGCGGCCATAGTGGTAGGGCGCCCAGCCCCAGGGGTCATAGCTGACCCAGGTCCAGCCGTACCAATCCACCCAGCTCCAGCGGCCCTGGCGATACGGTGCCCAATCGATGGCCACCCGGGGCTGCCACACCCAGCCATAGGGTGCGGCGTAGGTCCAATTGCCGTAGCCGTCAAGCTCGTCGGCCCCGGCGATGTCACGGCTGACGTAATCGTAGGCGGTGGATTTCAGCAGCTCGCGATTGCGCCGCTCATTCCAGCGGTCCCAATCGTCTTCGAGCGCCGCGTCCACCAGCTGGAATTCGGGGTCCCGGGCTTCGCCGCGGGCGAGCAATGTACGGCCGGGGCGGAGACGTTGGGTACCCCGGGGAGAATAGACTTCGACTTCCCCGCTCCGGACGGTGACTTCGGTCACCGGACCCTGGTCGGTTTCGCGAACGCTGACCCGGTAGACGCCTCGCCGGACCGGGCGAATGGCGATGCTCGGCGTACTGATTTCTCCATCGAGGCTCGAATCCCGGATGGAGGCCGTGGTGACGGTCCCGCGCGCCAATTGAACGAGATACCGGTTCTGCTCCACTTCGCTTAAGCGGATTTCGGTGTTGGCGGAAAGGCGGACCAGGGTCGCCCAGTCGAACTGAAGCTCGGCGCGTGAGCCGGCGCCTGAGAGCAACCGGTCGCCCGCCAACAAGGGTCCATTGGCCGCTCCCGCGACCCATTCACTGGTGTCTCCTCGCCGGACGGAGACATCTCCGGCCAGCAAGCTCAACCGGGCGACGCCGCGGCCGGCGACATCGTCCTGGGCCAGGGCCGCCAAGCCGCCGGCCATCCACATCGCAACGCTCAACTTCACGGGTGTGCGCAACATGTTTTATCTCCCCGCCCGCCATCCTGCCAGGCGATTCTGCCACAACAGGAGCACTTTGGTCGCCAATCGAAAAGTCGCGCGGATCGAAGGGCTTTCGGTATCATCGAGGTTTCCGAGACTGGCCGAAATGCACCACATTGGTCCCAAGCGAGCAGTGCTTGCTATCTTCCTGATTACGGTTGCCTTCTATTGGAAGCTGGTGCTCACCAACCAGTATTCCTGGATGGAGTCGCCAGATCTAGCCCATCAAGTACTGCCCTGGTTCCAGTTCCAGGCGGGTGAAGTGCAGGCCGGGCGGCTGCCGCTGTGGGCTCCGTTTGAGTGGGGCGGCCAACCGCTGGTGGGGCAAACGCAGCCGGGCACGGCGTATCCGCCGAACTGGCTATTGTTCCTGATGCCGTTGAAGCGTGGCTGGCTGCGGGTGGGGGTCCTGCATTGGTACTACGTGCTGATCCACTTTTTTGCGGCCTGGTTCATGTACCTGTTGTGCCGGGATCGAGGGGCGGGCTTTCTGGGCTCGCTGACGGGCGGGATGATCTTCTCGTTCGGCGGCTATGTGGGCAACGTGGACTGGCCGCAGATGGTGAACGGAGCCATCTGGGCTCCTTTAACTTTCATGTTCCATCTGCGTGCGGTGGAAGGGAAAAACAGCTGGTCGAATGCGGCACTGGCGGGCTTTTTTCTGGGTATTGCCTGGCTTTCAGGACACCACCAAGTGCCTATTTTCGTGTCACTTGCGGTGGGGATTTCATGGCTTTACTTTAGCTGGCGGAAACTTGAGAACTTCAAGTATTTGTTGCTGTTTGGCGTGGTAGTGGCTCTGGTTTCAGCACTTCAGATTCTTCCGGCGATGGAATATGGCCGTTTGGCGAAGCGCTGGGTGGGCTTGGCCGAGCCGGTGGGCTGGAAACAGGTGGTGCCCTACTATATCCACCAACAGTACGGCTTCCAACCGCTTTCGATTCTTGGCATTATCATCCCAGGCTTAAACTTTAACACGAGCAGTTTTGTGGGCTTGGCCGCCGTGCTGATGGCGGCGGCGGCGTGGCGGGCCCAACCGTATTTTGCGGCTCTTTCATTGGGCGGATTGGTCTACGCGCTTTCGCACTTTGGCGGGCTGGAGGGCTTGTTCTATAGCCTGGTTCCGATGGTGGAGAAGGCGCGGTCCCCTTCGATGGCGGTGGTCGTTTTCAGTCTGGGGCTGGCTCCGCTGGCGGCGCTGGGCATGCCGGATTTGCCACGGATGGCCACTCCGGTGTGGCGCTGGCTGGTGGCCGGGGCGGGTGCGCTGATCTTGATCTTCTACGCCGGCTGGGCGCTAACCCATGGGATGAGCGCGGTTCCGGACCAGCGGCCGATCATGACGGCGGTTCTGATGCTGGTGATGGCCGCGGCGGCGTTTGCGCCCCGAACGATGGCCGTGGTCTGCTTTCTCGAACTGAGTCTGATGGCGGCCTACTACTGGCCGAACCGGTACGACCCGGCGCCGACGCCTTATCTGAAGAAACTGGCGTACCACCAGGAAGTGGCGGACTACCTCCGGCAGCAGCCGCAGCCGGTCCGCATCATGGTGGACGACAACCTGGTGAAGCACAACCTGGGCGACTGGATGGGGGTTGACGTCTATGGCGGCTATCTGGCCAGCCTGACCAGCAATATCCTGGACGCCGGGCTCCATGAGACTCGGATCCGGCGGCTGCTGGGCGTCACGCACTGGGTGGGCAAGGCGCCGCTTGATCCCAAACAGACCGCGGTCTTCCAAGGGGCCAGCGGGCTGAACGTCTACCGGATGGATGAGCCCATGCCTCGCGTCTGGACCGTGCACCAGACGTTCCGCGCCGCGTCCGCCGCCGACCGGGATCGGCTGCTGCGCGACCCGGGGTTCGACCTGAGCCAAGGCGCGGTGATGGACCGCGAACTGCCGCTTGAGACCTGCCATGGCGACCGGACGGCGTTGCTGCGGCAATACTCGGGCGAGGTGCGGATCGCGGCGAACATGGCGTGCCGGGGTCTGCTGGTGCTGGGTGACGTCGACTATCCTGGCTGGAAGGCCCGCATCGACGGTCAGGCGGCTGACGTGCTGACGGTGGATGGCGTCGTGCGCGGTGTTGTACTCGAACGGGGCTTTCACCACGTCGAATTGCGATATTCTCCAAATTCAGTGTGGCTGGGCGGATTTCTGACATTCGCCGGAACAATGCTGACCTTGGGGACTCTTATAATGGGGCGTAGGCGGTTGGCGCCCGGCCGGCACAGTGGTAGTTGACGGAGTGCAGGCTCTTGATGTGCCCCGCAATGAAGGACTTTATGAAGCGACGTGATTTCCTGGCATCGGTAGTACCGGCAGCAGCAGTGGTTCCCGCAGTCGGAACTGCCCTGCCCTTGTTGGCCACGGCCCAGGAAAAGCCTGCGGCTCGAGGCAAACAGAGCGATGCGCTGACGGCCAGCGTCAGCGAAGTGATTGTGCCCGTCACCGTCACCGATGACAAGGGCCGGTTTGTGGGTGACTTGGAAGTATCCGATTTCCAGATCTACGACGAGAATAAGCTCCAGAAGATCCAATACTTTTCCCGCGAGCGAAGCCAGCCGGTGGTGGTGGGCTTTCTGGTGGATCAATCAAACGCCAACCGGCTCCAGTGGAAGAAGTTCCAGGAGGCGGTGGAGGAGTTGGTCTTCACCCTGCTGCCCGGGCAGCCGAAGTATGCCGGTTACTTGATCGGGTATTCAAGTGATGCGGAGCTGTTGGCCAACACCACCACCGACGCCGAGAAGGTGCTCGAGAAGGTGCGCAAGATGAAGCCCGGCGGCGGCGCGGCGCTCTACGACGCGGTCTACATCGCCTGCACCAGCCGCACGCTTGTGAAAGGCGAGCCGGTGGAGCCGCGGCGCATCATCGTGGTGGTGGGTGATGGTCACGACAACGCGAGCAAGAAGTCGCTTGAAGAAGTGCTGGAATTGGCGCAGCGCAATCTGGTGACGATCTATGGCGTCTCCACCACCGCGTTCGGCTTCGGGTCAGAGGGTGAGAAGAATCTCACCAAGCTGGCCGAGGAGACGGGCGGCAAGGTGGAATACCCGCTTCAGGGGGTATACAAGGACGTTTCTGGATATCTTTCTACCCCCTCAGATGAGGGCAATTATGCGCTCAAGGTTGGGACCGGCGGCTACGCGTCCGCCATCGCGCAGAGCCTGTTTAAGTCGGTGGCCAACGTCACCGGTGAGATCACCACGCAGTACATCATGCGGTACACGCCGGACAACACCGACGTCAAACCGAAGATCTTCCGCAAGATCCGCGTCGAGGTTCCGCGCTTCCCCACGGCTAAGGTTCGTGCACGGACGGGATATTACCCTTATAATCCATAGGACAGGTTTTGCGCGCGAAGCAGCAGTCGAAAACGCCTCGCGTGGGCCGATCTGTCTTTTGAGATGGCTTCCCTATCGACGCCAAGTGCGGGTAAATACGCGCTAGTAGAACTACACCGCCCGGGTAACCCGGTGCTGCCGTGTGGCGTGTTGGTGTGGACCGACGAAGAGGCGCGCCTGCGCTTGCGGCGTGATTGGGAGCACGTCACCCGGGATCCGGACGAAAGAGATCTCCAGTTGATGGCCCAGGACCTCAACCACAAGTTGCAGGAGATGGGGCTAGGCTCTTTTCTGCATTGGGTTTATTCGACGCTCTCGAATACCTTCCGGCTCTCCGATCCGGATACCGTCCTGGTGGACTCGTTGGAACGCGCGGCGGCCCGGGCCTATGAGCGGCACATTTCGCCCACCGTCCTGCGTTACTCAACGCATCTCCCCTTGGTGAATCTGTCCGCGGCGGCGGGCTCCTGGGGGGCCGCGATGGCGCCGGAGGCGCTGGCGGAGCAATCCGAGGATTGGGTGGAAGTGGCCGAGGAACAGCGGATTGACCGGCAAATGTTTGCGGCACGGGTGGACGGCCGGTCCATGGAGCCCGAGATTCCCGATGGCAGCCTCTGCATTTTCCGCTACCAGCCAGCCGGCTCACGTGACGGCCGCAAGGTTCTGGTGGAGCATTTCGGCGATGCAACCCAGCGCTACACGGTGAAGCGGTATCGCTCCGTCAAGCAGTATGACGCCGAAGGTGCGGTGATGCAGCGCCGGGTGATTCTGGAGCCGCTGAACCCGGAGTATGAACCCTGGGAGCTGGTGGAAGGCGAGGAGTGCCGGGTGCTGGCCGAATTCATCGCTGTCCTCTGACGGCTTGCGATTACGTTGCCAACGCTGGTGCCCAGGTAGACCCGGTGGGGACCAGGGACGCGTAGGATTCGTAGACCGCCTCAAACACTGTGTCCCAGGAAAACTTGCTGGATTGCCGCTGCGCCTCTTGGGCCAGTGATTCGCGCAGGCTGGTATTCTCGATCAACTGCGTCACCCGCTGGGCAAACAGGTCGGGGCAGGCGGCGGTGAACCCGGTCTCCCCGTCACGGACTGCGACGCATGGCCCGGACTGTTGGAACGTCACCACCGGCACCGCGGAGGCCATCGCTTCCAGGATCACTAGGCCGAATGTGTCGGAATGCGAGGGGAACAGGAAGACATCCATTTCCGCGTAAGCGGCGGCGAGCTCGGCTCCGCGCAGGATGCCCCGGAACTCCGCCTGCGGGATCGCCTTCTCCAGCCATTCCCGCTCCGATCCGTCACCGACGATGAGAAATTTGAACGACCCCGGTGGCAGCTTGGCCGCCACTTCCGCCAGGAAGCGGACATTCTTTTCGGGAGTCAACCGGCCGACATAGCCCAAGACGACAGGCCCCGTGTGCGGTTGGGGGATACGCGGCTTGAAGCGGAAGGTGTCGACCCCGTGCGGCATCACAAAGCCGGGCTTGTGGGTACAGCGGCACAGGTCGTCGAGCACTTCGGGGTTGGGGGCCAGGGTCAGGCGCGCCAATTGGTAGAACCGTGCGGCCGCCCGGAAGGAGCCACGCTCGATCAGGCCGCCGACCAAGCTGTCCATCCGCCGTGGCATCCAGCCCGAGCAACGCATCCGGGCGTATTGGTGGAGATTGGTGTGCCAGGAAGCCACCAGCGGCGTCTTGACCAACCCGGTGGCGGTGGGCAGGCGGTGGGAGATCTTCGCCGCGAGCATCCCAATGTCACCCGGGCCGGTGACGTGGATCACGTCGGCACGGAAACGCTGGAACTGTTTTGCCAGCCAGGGGGCATGCCTCCACTGCAGCAGGTCAAAGCGGAGACCCATATCGAGCGGCAGGCAGAAGGGGCTTTTGGCCAGCTCGACGATCTCCACGGACCCTTCGGTGAACGCCCGGGTCTCCGGACCAGGCCGCACGATCATCCACGGCAAACCCCGGCGTTGCGCGTAGGCCTGGAACTGCTGGCTGACCGTGGCCACGCCGTTGATCTCACCGAAGGTGTCGGTGCAGTAAGCCACACGAGGGATCGAAAGAGAAAGAGCGGCCAATGGAGTGCCCCCTATTTTGTCACAAGGGCTTCACGCCATGGGCTGATCCAGGGAGAAAATTTAAGTTTTACGCAAGGCGTCCCGGACCAACTGCGCCACATCGCGCGCATGCGTGATGCGGACTACATCAAAGCCTGCCGCTTGGCCGCTGGCAATGCCCGCTTCGGAATCTTCTACCACCAGCGCTCGCGTGATGCCCAGCAGGCTGGCGGCGCGGAGATAGGGGTCCGGGGCGGGCTTTAGGCGTTCGACATCGCCGCCGAAGACGGTCGCGTCCAGGTGCGGCAGCAGGCCCAGTTTGTCGAGGATGGGCTCCACTTCGGTGCGTCCGCTGGAGGTGACGACGGCGCGCTTGTAGCCATCAAGCGACCGGACCAGTTCCATGGTGGGCTCATAGATGGCCGGTTGGGCCAGCATGCGATCGCGGAAGAGCGCCTTCTTGCGCGGATACTGGGCGTAGATCTCGTCGAACTCAACGGAGGGATTGGCCAGCGGAACGAGTGTCGCGATCATGGCCCGGTCCGAAACGCCAATGCAGTTCTGCTCGTAGTAGTCCCAATCAAGGGTGATCCGGTAAGGCGCCAGGATCTCCTGCCAGCAGGCAAAATGGACGGGTTCGGAGTCGACAAGCACTCCGTCAAAATCGAAAAGTACGGCCTGGTAGTCTTTCAAGAAAAGTCCTTGTGGGGCAAGAGCGCTCGCGGCCTTATCGGCTCAAACGCAGCGATTGCAGCATCTTTTCAAACACGGGCTGCGTCTGGGGCACTTCTACTTCCGGCGAAATGAAGACCAGATAGACCAGCCGGTTGCCAGAAAGCGTGGTGACGACGGTGTCGCGCTCACTGCCGCCAAAGGGCGACTGGTTGGCGATGGCGACGGCAAAGCCCGGTTGTCCATCGACGCTGATGTTCTTGGCCCGGCCGATCCGCATGGAGGGATTCTGTTTGCGGAGCGACGAGATCAAGGCCGACGTCGATTGCCGGAGGTCGCCCTGCGCGGGGCCGTAGGCCATCATCAAGCCGAGGCCGATCTGCGAATCGCGGATGCCGTTGGCGGGGGCCAGGGTCACCATGTCGGGGTCCGAACGGTCGCCCATCATCTGCCAGCCTGTCGGGTAGCTCATCGAAATGGTCCGGCCCCGGTACAGCTGCAAGCGGCTGCCTTCGGGAGCGGGCGGCAGCGGCGCGTTGCTTTGGGGGATGGACTGCGGAGCGTTCTGTGGCGCCGCGGGACCGGTGGCACCCGCCGGGGTCCGCGCGGCCGGAGCCTTGATGCTGCCCACCGTGGCCTTTACCTTGCGGAACTCCGGGTCGCGCGCGGCGTCGTAGCGCTGTTGAGGCAGCAGTTGGATTTCGGCTTCGACGTTCTTGATGCGGTCACCGGGGTTGGGGTGGTCGGAGAAGAAGGCCGGGCCGCGGGAGCCGCCGTCGGCTTCGAGTTTCTCAAAGAAGCGGGCCATCTCAATGGGGTTATAGCCCGAAGCATTCATCAGCCGCGCGCCCAACAAGTCGGCATCACGCTCGGCATCGCGCGAGTTCTTCAGCATGTAGCTCTGTGCCGCCAGCCCTAAGCCGAGCTGCGCCAGTTGACCGCCGGCGCCGTTGCCCAATACGATGCTGGCCAGCGCTCCGGCAATGCCCGCACCCATCTGCGCCCGTTGGGCCCGCAACATGCCCGCCATGCCGTGGCGCAGTGCGACGTGTGAGATCTCATGGGCCAGCACGCCAGCCACCTGCTCTTCGTTGTCGGCTTGCGTGATCAAGCCGTGGTGGATGTACATGGCGCCGCCGGGGAAGGCGAAGGCGTTGATGCTGGGATCGTAGATCAGCTTGATCGAATACGGGTAGTTGCCGGCCTCTGGTTGTGAGGTGATGCGCTTGACCACGCGGTCGATGAAAGGCTGCACCACCGGGTCACGCACCACTTGATACTTGCGGTCCGCCTCGGCGGTGATCTGCTGGGCCAGCTCCACATCTTTCGAGGTGGGCACCTGTTTTTCCGAGACCGCGGGCTTCAAGTCCCGCAGCTTCTGGGCCATCAAAACGGACGCGAAAACGGCCACCGTTAACAGCGGCGCATGCTTGATCAGGCGCAAGGACAAGTCTCCACGATATAATTCTCCCATGTTAAAGCCCACCGAGAAGATTTGGCGCAACGGCGAGTTCATTCGCTGGGATGAGGCCACAATCCACGTACTTTCGCACGTCGTCAGCTACGGTTCCTCGGTATTTGAAGGCATTCGCTGCTATGCGACCCAGAACGGTCCGGCCATTTTCCGTTTGCAGGAACACATGCGCCGGCTGATCGATTCGGCCTACATTTATCGAATGAAACTGCCGTATACCCCGGCCCAACTGGCCCAGGCCATGGTTGAGCTTGTACAGGTAAACAACATGCAGTCCTGCTACATCCGGCCAATCGTCCTTCGCGGCTACTCTGACCTGGGCGTCTATGGGATGAAGAACCCCACCGACGTTTACGCCGCCTGCTGGGAATGGGGCAAGTATTTGGGCGAGGCCGCCATGGCGGATGGCGTCGATGTCTGCGTCTCCAGCTGGTCGCGCCTGGCGCCCAATACCCTGCCCTCAATGGCCAAGGCCGGTGCCAACTACATGAACTCGCAGTTGATCAAGATGGAAGCTGTTGCCAACGGTTATTCCGAAGGCATCGCGCTCGACACCAGCGGCTACGTCAGCGAAGGGTCCGGCGAGAACATCTTCCTGGTTCGCGATGGCAAGATCATCACGCCGCCCCTGGGCGCGAGCGTCCTGCCAGGCATCACGCGGGACACCGTGCTGAAGCTGGCCGCGCGTCTCAGCATTCCGGTGGTGGAGTCACTGGTACCGCGCGAGATGCTCTACATTGCCGACGAAGTCTTCTTCTCCGGTACGGCGGCGGAGATCACGCCCATCCGTTCGGTGGACCGGATCCAGATTGGCATTGGCCGTCGCGGTCCGGTGGCGGAGGCGCTGCAGCACGAGTTCTTTAATGTGGTGGAAGGCCGTGCGGCGGATGAGTTCGGGTGGCTGACGCCGGTGCCGGTAGCGGCGCACGTTGGCTAAGCCAGCGCCGCTGTTAAACCGGTGCCGCTACTCGAGCGTTAAATGATCGAAGGGGAGAGGGCCGCGAAGAGGGCCGCAGGAGCCGGGAAGAAGAAAGTCCTTGGCGCGGGCGCGGCTTTCAAAACGGCCACCTCCCCCGAGATCATCCGTTTCAAGCGTCGCACCACGCGCCCAGGAACAGAGACGAATGTAGCAATGGAAGCTGGCGCCCGGTAGGTGTTTTTCGACGAATCGGAGCGACTTTCAACAGCATATTTCTCTCTTGCCAACATTGAGTTGCGGGCGCTGGAATGTGGGAATTTTGTGAATAAAACGGAATGAACATGAAATGTAGTGGCCGCAACGCGATCACCGGAGAAATGATCCTGCTGGAAGGCCAGCAAGGCATCACGGCAGTGGAGCCATTGTTGGGTCCGGCGGCCGGTGCGGGGCTTCCGTGGCTGGCTCCGGGCTTCATCGATCTCCAGGTGAATGGCTTCGCCGGAGTGGACTATTGCGCCCCCACCTCTCCTGTAGAAGAGATCGGCCGTTCGATCCGCGCGCAGTACGCCACCGGTGTCACCCGGCTACTGCCGACGGTGATCACGGGTAGTCAGGAAGTGATGGCGGGCGCGCTCCGCCGCCTGGCTGAGGCGAAGGAGCAGTTGCCGGAGGGCGAGTCGATGGTGGGCTACCACGTCGAGGGTCCGCACATCTCGGCGGAAGATGGGCCTCGTGGCGCTCACCCGATTGCTGCGGTGCGCGCACCCGATCTCGAAGAGTTTAAACGTCTGCAAGAGGCCGCGCGCGGCGACATCAAGCTGATCACGATCTCGCCTGAATGGCCGCAAGCGCCCGCCTACATTGAGCACATTGTTCGCGAAGGCATTGTCGCCTCCATTGGCCACACCAAAGCCAACAGCCAGCAGATCGCCGATGCGGTGGCCGCGGGAGCCACCATGTCCACTCACCTGGGCAACGGCGCGCACGCGGTGATGGCCCGGCATCCGAACTACCTCTGGGATCAGCTGGCGGAAGATCGCTTGACGGCTAGCTTTATCGTCGACGGCATCCACATCGGCGCGGCGTTCTTGAAGGTTGCGCTGCGGGCCAAGGGGCTGGAGCGGAGCGTCCTGATCACCGACGCCGTCATGCCGGCGCTTTGCCCCGCAGGGGATTACCAGTTGGGCGAAGTGGACGTGACGCTGCATGCCTCTCCCGACGGCGACGTTGACCGGGTTACTTTGCGCGGCGGCATGCGGCTGGCGGGCTCGGCCTTGCGGATGGACCGGGGCATTGAGAAGCTGATGCAGTTGGCCGGTTTGACGCTGGCGCAGGCGGTGACTCTGGCCACCTCCAACCCCGCGCGAGCCGGGCGGATCGCGGGCCGGTGGCGCGGCTTCGCACCGGGCGAGAAAAGCGATGTGGTGGAGTTCACCCACGATGCCCAACGGCAGACCATCAAGGTCCTGCGGACATGGGTGGCGGGGCGGCTGGTGTTTGACGCGGAGAAAGGGCCGGTCGCGTGACGCTGGAGGCGATCTTCATGGCGGTCAATTTGGGGGTGCTGCCCGCCTGGCTGCTCCTGCTGATCGCACCCGGCTGGCGCTGGAGCCAGCGCATCGCCTCAACCATCATGCCCAGCCTTCTGGGGCTAGTTTATCTCTATCTGTTCTTCCGGCAGTTCCGCACGTTGGGCGGCAGCTTTGCCACTCTTGCCTTGACCCGCATCATGTTCGCGGAGCCGGGCGTCGTGCTGGCGGGCTGGATACACTTTCTGGCTTTTGACCTGATCGTGGCAGCTTGGGTGGCGCAGGACGCCCATCGGCGCCACCTGCCGAGAATGGTGATGGTGCCGTGTCTGCTGGTCACCTTGGCCGCCGCACCGTTGGGTTTGCTGTTGTACCGGGGGTTGCGCTGGGCGCGGTTCAGCCAGGTCTGGGAGGCCGAATGATGTTGGGATGGATCCGGGAGTTCAGCCCGGCGATCTACTGGAGCATGGCAGTTCAGTTGGTGCTACTGCTGATCGCTGGCGCCGGCCTGCTGTTGGATACCCGTGAGGTGTTGGGGATCAATCCGTGGATCAAGCCGCTGAAGTTCTGTCTATCGCTGCTGATCTACTTGCCCACCGTGGCCTTTTTGCTGCGGGATCTAAATCCCGGCTGGCCAGGAGTGGTGATTGGTTGGGGCGTGGCGATCGCGATGGTGGTGGAGAACACCCTAATCGCGCTGCAGGCCTATCGCGGCGTCACGTCGCACTTTAACCGGTCGACCGCGCTTGACGGGGCCATCTTCGGTGTGATGGGCGTGTTCATTGCCTTTAGCACCCTGCTGATGGCGTGGCTGCTGGTGCTGGCCTGGATGCCCCACCCGGACTTGACCGCTGGTTATCTGTCGGGCGTCCGGTGGGGCCTGCTGCTGTTTCTCGCAGGCAGTTTGCAGGCGGGCTTTATGTTGCGCATTCTCGCTCACACGGTGGGCCAACCCGATGGCGGGCCGGGGGTGCCGCTGCTGAACTGGTCGACCAAGGCCGGTGATCTCCGGATCGGACATTTTGTGGCGCTGCATGGTTTGCAGGTGTTACCGATTGCCGGGTGGCTGCTGGACCGGGCGGGCGTGGTGGCGGCTCCAGTGGCGGTGGCGGTGCTGGCGCTGGGCATCGCGGCCATGTTTGTGCTGGTGACGCTGCAGGCCTTGGCCGGGAAACCGCTCTTTTTCTAGTGCTCTGGTAACCCCTGCCGGTTGCGTGGCGGGATGAGTGGCAATGGTACACTGGGGGTGTTTCATGAAGCGTTTCCTGCTTTGGGACTATCCGCGCGCCGTCTGGCAGTACGACTTGATGGTGGCCGTGATTTTGGCCTTCATCTTTTTGACGCCCCGGGAGTTGTTCCGCGACCAACCGCGGGCGACCAGCATTGTCCGCCTGCCCGCTGAAAATGGCTCTCAGGTGTTTTGGATGGAGCCTGAGTTGCTGGTAGCCCTGCCGGAATCGGCCCGCCTATCCAAAGCATCTGAACTGTTGAAGAATAAGCCCGTTTTCCGCCTGGAACCGATCTTCGATGCCGAGCAGGAAATCAAAGGCTTCATGGCGTACACGAAGCCTTGAGACCCCTCGCGCTTTTCCTGTTGCTGGCCCCCGCCACGTTGACGGCGGCGACCATTGATGCGGTGTTGAATCGCATGGATGATGCCGGGATCGCTTTTCGTGGCATGACCGCGAAGATGCGGAAGCTCTCGCACACCGCCATCATCAATGAAACTCTCGAAGAGAGCGGCAAGATTACGCTGCGCTGCCCGAAACCCCGCCAAGTGCAAGCATTGATCGATTTCGACAAGCCCGACCTGAAATCGTTCCTGTTCCGCGACAAGAAGGTGCAGATCTTTATGCCCAAGCTGAACACGGTGCAGGAATGGGATCTGGGCAAGTTTGATTCGTTGATGACGCAGGGCCTGCTGATCGGCTTTGCCACGCCCTCGCGCGAGATCCGGAAGAACTACAGCGTGGTGCTGGCGGGCGAGGAGACGGTGGTGGGCCGGAAGACGTACAAGTTGCAACTGGTGCCGACCCTCGAGTCAATCCGGCAGCACATCTCCAAAATCGACCTCTGGATTTCCGTCACCGACGGATTGCCGGTGCAACAGCGGCTGATTCAAGAATCTGGCGACTATACCCAGATCATCTATACCGATATGCAGTTGCAGCCCGCATTGACCGATCAGCAAGTGGCGCTGAAATTGCCCGCGAACGTTAAAAGGGAGTATCCGCAAAAGAAGTAATGGCGCTTCCGGTCTCAAGAACACCATCTTCCGCCCCACGCCTGGGTTTTCTTGATTGGGCCCGCGGTGTGGGCGCGGTCATCATGCTGCAGGGGCACGTGTTTGACTCGTTCTCGCAAGGGGCACAACGCCAGGAACCCGCCTTCGTTCTGTCGCAGTTTGTTGGCGGCATGCCGCCCGCGATCTTCCTGTTTCTGACCGGCGTGACGCTGAGCTTCCTGATGGACTCGCAAGAGCGGCGGGAATTGAGCACGTGGCAGAAGCTGAAAGGTATCGCCCTCCGGTCTCGCTACCTGCTGATGTTGGCGGTGCTGTTCCGCGTCCAGCTCTGGCTGTTCGCGATGCCCAATGCGCCGTGGACTGATCTGCTGAAGGTGGACATCCTGAACTGCATGGGGGTGTCCGTTCTACTGCTCAGCCCGTTGGGGCTGCTGGGGCGGGTGGAACGGGTCAAATGGTCACTGCTGGCGGGGGTGGCGGTCTCGGTGGCGGCGCCATTGCTGACCAATGCGGATTGGTCGGGCATTCCCGAACTCGTCCGCAGCTACCTGATGCCGAGCACGGTGGCGTTTCCGCTGTTCCCGTGGGCGGCCTTTCTGGCCTTTGGCGTAGGCACGGGTACCATGATCCGGATTGTGCCCACGCGCGATATGGGCCGGTTGGCGCAGTGGTGGGCGATTGTCGGGTTGGTGCTGGTGTTCGGCAGCCAATATTTGTCGAACATCCCGTTTTCGCTCTACGCGAAATCTGAGTTTTGGCTCGATAGCCCCTGGCTGGTGCTGATCAAGTTGGGGCTGGCTCTGCTGCTGTTGGCCATTGCCTATTTGTGGAACACGCACCTTTCGAGCGGTTGGAGCTGGGTGCGGCAGTTGGGCACCACCTCCCTGCTGATCTACTGGGTGCACACGGAGCTGGTTTACGGCCGCTGGCTGTACGAGCTGCGCGGCAATCTCAACACCGCCCAAACCGCCATGCTGGCGCTGACCGTGATTCTGGCGATGTTGGGCCTGTCTTCCCTGGTGACCCGCTGGAGCCAGTTCCGCGCCTGGATCGCCGAGCGGGGCGTGGCCTTTGCGCCCACGCCCACCGAAGGCGACTAACTGCTGGCGCCTTCCTGCTCTTCTTCGGTGGGAATCCAGTGATAGACCGGCCGTTCCGCACCGCTGCGCCGCATGTAGGGTCCGCGCGTCCCGTTGGGCAGGATGGTCGTTTCGTCCGTCAGCGCCCGGCCCAGTTGTGTCTGCGTTAGGTCGCGCGCGCCTTCCAGGTCCGCTTTCCGGAAATCGACGCTGCTCAGGTCTGCCCCGAGAAACAGGGCGCCGCGGAGAATGGCGCCGTAGAAGTCACACAGCTGCATGGTGGCGTCCCGGAAGTCCGCGTTGATGAGGTTGGAGTTGGTGAAGTGGGCGTAGCGCAGCTTGATGTTGACGAAGCGGGCTTCCTCCAGGTTGGTCCGGCCAAATTCACAGTTCAGCATGCGGCCGTTGTTGAAGCGGACGTGGGACATGTCGGCCCGCTCAAACCGGCAAAACTGGATGTGCGCACCGTGGAAGTTGGCTCCCGCCAGATTGGTGCCGATGAACTGGCATTCGTTGATCCGGCTCTGATGGAAGGCTGATTCGGCGAGGTTGGCTCCGGAGAAGTTGGTCCGGCTTACGGAGGCGCCTTGGAAGCGCGCCCCCGGAGCCTGCGCCGCCCGGAGAGTCGAGTCGCTGATCAGGCCGTCGCTGAAGGCGGCACCCGCCAAGTCCGCGCCATCAAACACCATCCGTTCGAGCGCGGTCTCGGAATAATCCGTTCCCGCCAGTAGGGCGCCCTCCAAGTTCAAGCGTTCCAGTATTCTCCTTGTCGTCAATCGGTGACTCTTCCTCCTTCCGCTTATCGGTCAAGGGTTAGACATCTGCACGCGAAAACACTGGACAGTTGATCTCAAAGTGATATCATTATGATAGATGACAAACCTTCTCATGATTAAAGAACAATCTCACCCGACCCAATCAGGCTTGGTGGCGCTGCTGGCTCTGCTGCTGGCGGCCGCCGGGGCCATCTTTCTGCTGGTTTTCTCCATCCGCGAACTTGACCAACCCGAAAAGGCAATGGGCATCGTGCTGGCACTGCTCAGCTTCCTGGCGGTGATGATCGGCCTGGCCGGCAACTTCTCCGCGGGGCCGAATGAAGCGATGGTGTTGCAATTGTTCGGTAGCTACGCCGGTACGGTCCGCACGCCGGGGCTGCACTGGGCCAATCCATTCATGAGCAAACGCAAGATCTCGATGCGGGTCCGCAACTTTGAAACTCAACATCTGAAAGTGAATGACCACGAAGGCAACCCGATCGAAATCGCCGCCGTCGTGGTGTGGAAAGTCTACGATTCAGCGGAAGCCTGCTTTGAGGTGGACAACTACGAGAACTACGTGCACGTCCAAAGTGAGGCCGCGTTGCGTAATCTGGCCACCGCCTACGCCTACGACGCGCATGAAGAGGACAAGTTGTCACTGCGGGGCAACACGGAACTGGTGGCCACGCAACTGAAGACCGAGATTGATGACCGGCTGAAGAAGGCCGGCGTCGAAGTGTTGGAAGCCCGCATTTCGCACCTGGCCTATTCGCCCGAGATCGCGCAGGCGATGTTGCAGCGTCAGCAAGCTTCCGCCATCATCGCAGCCCGGCAGAAAATCGTCGAAGGCGCTGTGGGGATGGTGGAGATGGCGCTGGAGATGCTGTCGCGCAAGGAGCTGGTGAAGTTGGACGAAGAACGCAAGGCGGCGATGGTTTCGAACCTGCTGGTGGTGCTCTGTGGTGAACGCGCCACCCAACCCATCATCAACACGGGCACCATCTATCAGTAAGGCGGTCATGGCAGAACGCAAGCCATTCCTGCTCCGGGTGGATGAGCAATTGCTAGATCAGTTGAAGCGCTGGGCCGATGACGACTTGCGATCGCTGAACGGCCAAATCGAGTTCCTGCTGCGGCGGGCCTTGCGGGACTCGGGGCGGGCGAAGGAAGCACCTTCCCCGCCCGGCCCCGATATCTCTAGTCCAGCGGACAACAAATGATCTCCCGCCAAGACGCAAAGCCGCCAAGTTTTTCTGTGCGCCTTGGCGGCTTTGCGGGAAACAAACGGTCTCCGCTATTGCGCCCTTTTAGTTGAAGCCGAGCGAGCGCATCAGCGCATCGGTGGTCGGCGTGCGGCCGCGGAACTTCTTGTAGAGCTCCATGGGGTCTTCCGTGCCGCCGGCGGAGTAGATAAACGTGTAGAGCCGCTTGGCCGTCTCGGCATCAAACGGGTCACCCTTTTCCGTGAACGCCTCAAACCCATCGGTGTCGAGCACGGCCGACCAGCGGTAGCTATAGTAGCCGGCTGCGTAGCCCGTGGTGCTGCCGAAGATGTGCGAGAAGTGCGGCGAGCGGTGACGCATGATGATCTCGCGGGGCATGCCGTATTTCTTCAACCACGCCGCTTCCAGCTCGCGCACGTCGATCGCCTGGGCCTTGTCGATCTGATGCCATTCCAGATCCACGAGCGCGGAAGCGAGATACTCCACCATCGAAAAACCTTGGTTGAAGTTGCGGGCTTCCTTCAGCTTGGCCAGCATCTGTTTCGGGATCACTTCGCCGGTCTTGTAGTGCCGGGCGAACTTTTCGAGCACCTGATTTTCGGCCATCCAGTGCTCATAGAGCTGCGACGGCATCTCGACGAAATCACGCGGTACCGCCGTGCCCGCGAGCGACGGATAGGTGGCGTTGGACAACAGGCCGTGCAGTCCGTGGCCGAATTCGTGGAACAGCGTGGTGGCGTCGTCGTAAGAGAGCAACGCGGGCTGTCCAGCGGGCGGCTTGTTGAAGTTGAGGTTGTTCACGCCCACCGGCGTGATGTTGCCGATCAAGCGCTGCTGGCGGCGGAAGGAGCTGGCCCAGGCGCCGCTGGCCTTGGTTGGGCGGGCGTAGTAGTCGCCATAGAAAATGCCCACATGGCTGCCATCGGCGCGCTTCACTTCCCAGGTACGGACATCGGGGTGGTACTTGGGCAGGTCGGTACGCTCGGTGAAGTTGAGCCAGAACAGCTTGCCGGCCACCCAGAAGGCGGCCTCAATCATCCGGTCCAGTGGGAAGTAGGGCTTCAGCTGCTCTTCATCGAGGTTGTACTTGGCCAGGCGGACCTTCTCGGAGTAGTAGCGCCAGTCCCAGGCCTCCAACTTGCCGGGCTGTTTGTCGGCGGTCATGGCGGCTTGCAGCTCGGCGGTTTCGCGCTGGGCGGTGCTGACGGCGGGCTTCCACAGCTGTTCCATCAAACCCTTCGCCGCCGCCGGGGTCTTGGCCATGGTGTCGTCCAGCGCGTACTGGGCGAAGTTCTGATGGCCCAACAACTGCGCCTTCTCCATGCGCAGCAGCACGATCTCGCGGATCAGCGCCTTGTTGTCGTATTGATTTTCGTTGTCGCCGCGCAGGGCCCAGGCCTTGAACGCCTTCTCGCGCAGGTCGCGGCGGGAGCTGAGCTGCAGGAACGGCTCGATGCTGCTGCGCTGGAGGGTGAACACCCACTTGCCCGGTTTACCTCGCTGCTGCGCCGTCTCGGCGGCGGTAGCGCGCACCGATTCAGGCAGACCGGCCAGATCGTCTTGCTTGTCGAGCACCAGCTCATAGGCGGCGGTGTCGGCCAACAGATTCTGCGCGAACTGGGTGGTGCGGGAGGCCAGTGTCTGGTCAATCTCGGCCAAGCGCGCCTTCTTGGCGGCTTCCAGCTGCGCCCCGGCGCGGACGAACTGCTTGTAGTAACGCTCCACCAGACGCAGCTGCTCCGGGCTCAAGCCGGATTCGGCCCGCTTGGCGTTGACGGCTTCGACGCGCTTGAACAAGCCGGCATTCAGGTAGATGGCGCTCCGGTGTTTGGCCAGCAGGGGCGCCGTTTGACGCGCGACGGCCTGCAGTTCCTTGTTGGTGTTCGATTGGTTGAGGTTCGAAAAGACGGCGCTGACGCGCTGCATGGTGGCGCCAGACTTTTCGAGCGCGGCGATGGTATTGTCGAAGCTTGGGGCGGCGGCCTGGGCGGCAATCGCCTCCACCTCAGCCAGCTCTTCTTTGATTGCCACCTGATAGGCGGGCAGGAAATGCTCCGGCTTGATCAGGGCAAATGGCGGCAGCTCAAACGGCGTTGTCCATTTTTCCAGTAGCGGGTTCGTCGTTTGGCCCTCCAGCGGTGCCGTCATCGCCGCGGTGGCCGCGGCGGCGGAAATGTTCACAAATGTACGTCGTTCCAAGTGTTGCAGCGCCTCTCTGAATCATTGTAAGCAGAGAAACGCGCTAAACACTCCGGCGCCTAAACAAAGAAAGGCCGCTGCCGGGGTTACCGGAGCGGCCATTTCGAAGGAGCTCGGTTGAGCGAAAAGCTTAGTGGCCCTTCTTTTCCTTGTGCTCGCCCTTCTTGTCCTTGGATTCTTCCTTCTTGTCCTTCTTGTGGTCGTCGGCGAGGGTCACAGTGGCCGAGCCAACCAACAGCGTGGTGGCAACAATCGCGGTCCAGAAAGCTTTCATGATTTGCGTGGTTCCTTTAAGTGGTTTGGGGCACGCATGCGCAACCCCATCTGAGAGGTTTATCGGAATGGTAAGGGGAAGACTTGAGTGTGAACTAGATTAAAGTTTCTTTCTCTATCAGGCCGGAGGTAGCGTACCTAGAGCGCTAGCTCACCCTCGTAGACCATTTCCTTCAGCTTGAACTTGCGGCGGAACTCCATGGGGCCGATCTTGGTGACGAACTCGATCTCCTTGTCGTCCAGCGTGATCGGCACTTCGCGCGAGAACAGGAACACCGCCGCACCACTGGTGAGCTTCACCTCGGCCGGCATCATGGGGCTTTTGCCCTTGCGGACGATCGACGTGGATGCTTGTAGGCGCTCGGCAAACTGGGCCGGGTCGCCACCGCGCCCGCCGGGGGAACGAGATCCTTCCGGCGCCGCTTCTCCGGCCGGACGGGGAGCACGGGCACCCGGGAGACCGAGCACAGCAATGGTGTAGAACTCGAGCTTTTCAGCCATGATCTGCTTGGCCTGCTCCGCCGTTTCCCATTCATTGCCAAAGCGCTTCTTGAGCACCGCGATGCGGACGGGCTTGGCGCTCATCCAGCGGATCTGGGCCGTCAGAGAGGGCACCCCGCCGCCAGCCGCCGGACCCGCCATGGGTCCACCGCCGCCCATGCCACCACCACCTCCCATCCCGCCACCGCCGCCCATTCCTCCGCCGCCGCCCATCCCACCGCCACCACCCATCCCACCGCCACCGCTCATGCCTCCGGTGTCCATGCCGCCGCCCATGCCACCACCACCACCGCCGCGTCCGCCACGACCTCCCCGGCCGCCGCCACCTCCGCCCATGGCGTCCATGTTGAATGAAGAGGTGGCCGCTTTGGCCCACGGGGAATCGGAGAGCAGCTTGTCCAGGTCACGGTCGCCCCAGTCATTCGGCTTCTTGTCGATCCAGAAGTCACCGGCCAGCAGAAGATCGGACGTAACCACCATCCCGGCGGGGACGGCGCGCAGCAGCGAGCGTCGAGTGAGCATACTTGATTGATTATCACCGCTCCCCGGCGCCTGCGGTTAAGAATTGTGAACCGTGTCTGGTGAAACTCCGCCCGCAATCCCCTAAACTGTGAAGGACCCGTGGACTGACCGCCGCATGCCGCATCCGACCGCTCATCACCGCACTCGTGGGACCTCCGCCGTTCTGGTGTTGTCCGTTCTGGCGCTGCTGGCGGCGGGTGTTTGCGTAGTGGTGCCGCCGTGGCTGGCGCCGCATGATCCCTGGCATTGGCCGCATGAAGTCCCGGCCGACCGCGCAGCTCTGGTGCGGGAAGGCGAGCGGTTGTTCAATGAGACCGCGCTCCACGTAGGGCCCACGACGCCGAAGGCCGTCTCCGGCAACGGCATGGCGTGCCGCAACTGCCACTTGAGCGGCGGCACCGTGCGCAACGCGATGGGCTTGGTGGGCATCACGCGCCGCTTCCCGCAGTTCAACGCCCGGGCGGGCAAGAAGATTCTGCTCGAAGACCGCATCAATGGCTGCTTCGAACGCAGCCTGAACGGCCGCAGAATGCCGAACGAGAGCCGCGAGATGCGCGCGATGGTGGCCTACATGGGCTGGCTGAGCGATGAGGTTCCGGCAGAGATGACCAAGATGCCGGGTCAGGGCGTGATGAAGCTGCCCGATCCGCCGCGGGCCGCCAACCCGGAGCTGGGTGCCGAGGTGTTCGCGCGAAAGTGCGTCAGCTGCCACGGCCCGCAGGGGCAAGGCTCACGCAACGCCGACGGCACCTACCTCTACCCGCCGCTGTGGGGACCCGACAGCTTCAACAATGGCGCCGGCATGCACCGCGTGCGGACGGCGGCGGCGTTCATTTATCGCAACATGCCGCTGGGTGACCCGTTGTTGAACGTCGAAGACGCCTACGATGTGGCGGCCTTCCTCAACTCGCAACCGCGCCCGCAGCGCGCAGGCCTGGAGCGCGACTACCCGGACCGCAAGCTGAAGCCCTTCGATAGCCCCTACGCGCCGTGGGCCGACAGTGAAGATCCGCGACGGCACAAGTACGGCCCGTTCCCTCAATCCAGCGGTTCACGGTAGGCGGGCTTCCCACCAGGGCCGGGAAGGGGCACAATAGACGGTAACGCTATGAGCACCCGATTCACTTCGCGCCTCTTTTCCAGCTTTCTGGCCCTGGGCCTGATGGCTTCCCTGCCCGCCGTCGCTGCTGACGACAAGCCCAAGGATGGCAAGCCCTATCACGCCGTATTTGAAGTCTCCAATGGCGACGTGGCCCGGTTGCAGGGCGTCATCCGCAATGTCGACAATCTGCGCCGCGCGCTGGGTCCGGAGGCGGTCTCGGTGGAGGTGGTGGTGCATGGCGGCGCGATCCTGACGCTGACCAAGGAGAAGGCTGGGGTGATGGCGGCGGACTACGAACGGCTGAGCAAAGAAGGCGTGGTCTGGGCGGCCTGCAACAACTCGCTGGTCAACCGCAAGATCGACAAGAGCGCGCTGCTGCCGTTTGTCACCGTGGTCCCGTCCGGCGTGGCGGAGCTGGTGAAAAAGCAGGCTGAAGGCTGGCAGTACCTGCGCAACAGCGACTAGCGGTACGGTTGAGAGATGAAGGCGGAGGGTGGACGAGCTCTCCGCCACGATCACGGCTGTCACCGGTCCGCAACTTTTTAATCCCTTTATCATCCATAATGATAGAGGGTTTATGACAAAATTTCGCTTTACGCTGGTAACACTCCTCGCTCTTTCCTTGGCCTCCCCCGTCGCCTGGGGTCAAGCTTCCGCCATCAATGGACAAATAACAGGCACGGTGACCGACCCGACGGGCGCCGCCGTGGCCGGGGCCTCTGTTAAGGTGGCCAACCTGCAGACCGGCTTTACGCAAACCGCTGAAACCGCGGCCAATGGCCTCTACCGCTTTAATATTCTGCCTCTTGGTGACTATGAGGTCACCACCACGGCCACCGGGTTTGGTGGCGTCAAACGCACGGGCATCACGTTGAATGCCGGTAGCACGGTGACGGTGGATGTCACGCTTTCGGTGCAGAATGTCTCGACCGAGATCCTGGTGAGCGCCGCAGCTCCCGCGGTGGACCCTAGCCGGACCGACACGGGCAGCACGTTGAGCTACAACGCGATCACGAACCTCCCGCTGCTTTCCCGCAATCCCTTCAACTTCATCCTCCAGCAGCCCAACGTCAGCGGCCGCGGCAATACTGAGTTCGGCGTGCCGCGCAAACTGAATGCCAATGGCTTTAACGGCCGCATCAACTATCAGCTGGATGGCAGCAACAATGTGCAGAGCGATCGGGCCGGCATCCGCCTGATGCCCGTTTCAAACACTTGGGTCCAGGAAGTGCAGCAGGTCAGCAATGGCTTTGCGCCGGAGTTCGGCAACACGGTGGGTACGGTGTTCAACACCATCACCAAGTCCGGAGCGAATGAACTGCATGGCGAAGGCGGTTACATCTTCCGCCGCACGCCGTTCAGCGCGCGCCCGGCGCTGCTGGCGGCGGATCGGCCGACGCCCGAAGTGAACGTCAACGCATTCAACGTGGGCGCGGGTGGCCGCATTGTCAAGGACAAGGTGTTTTACTACGGCGCCTACGAACGCGTGAAGCGCGACCTGCCGTCCACCGTCTCCGTCTCGTCCGCCAATGTGGCGGCGCTGGGGCTGCCGGCGGACTATGCCGACGCCATCCCGTTCCGTCAGGAAGTGACGTTCTTCATGGCAAAGATGGACTGGCAGTTGAACCAAGCCAATCGCCTTTCGGTGCGCTACAACGGGCACCGCAACAACTCGCCGTACAACGCGGGTGGCGGGTTGGTGCTGGTGTCGCAGACGTACAACTTTGTGGACCGGTCCCATGCCGGAGCGATCCAGTTGGTCAGCGTGCTGTCGCCGCGTTCGGTGAACGAGCTCCGCTTCCAGATCCCCTACCGCAGCCAGGCGCAGAATCGTTTTGAGGCCACCGGCAGCGGCCCCTCGATCACGGTGACCGGCGTCGCCAGCTTCGGCAACTCTCCCAATGTGGGCTTCCTGTACGAAGAGCGTACGCCCGAGATCACCGATAACTTCAGCTACAACCTGTCGAGCCACTCGCTGAAGGCTGGCTTTGCCATCCGCAGCATCCGCGACGTACAGACCCAGGCGACCGCCGCCACCTACACGTTCCCGAATGTGGCCGCGTATCTGGCCGCGAAGAACGGCACGGCGCCCAAGGGCTACAACACGTTTGCGCAAACGGTGGGTGAGCCGTCGATCAACTACAACTCGCTGTTCACCAGCATGTACGGGCAGGACACCTGGAAGCCGCGCTCGAACGTCACCATCACCTACGGCCTGCGCTACGACATCTACCGTCCGCCGAGTGCCAATGCGAACTCGCCCTTTGATTCATCGAAGAGCTTCCGCACCGACAAGAACAACTTCGCCCCGCGCCTGGGTGCGGCTGTAGGTTTGGGCAAGTGGGTGGTGCGCGCCAGCGGCGGCATCTTCTACGATCCGTTCCAGACCGACACCTATCGCAAGAGCATCCTGAACAACGGCACCCCGATCTTCTTCAGCATCAGCGTGCCGCCGACGTCGGCCTTTGCACCCAGCTTCCCGGGCGTCTTTAGCGGCATCCCCACCGGTTTTGCCCTGCCCCCGCAGGACATCACCACGGTGTCGCCGAGCTTCGCGTCGCTCTATTCGGCCAATGCCAACGTCTCGATCAGCCGTGAGCTCGCGCGCAATTTGGGGATCTCGGCGACGTATCTGTACACCCGCGGCAACCGCCTGCCCATCTGGCGCAACATCAACATCGTGCCGGGTCCGAATACCTTGGCCGACGGCCGCCCGATCTTTGCCGGGGCGCGCGTCAACCCGAACTTCACCAACATCCTGTCCGCCGAATCGGTGGGCCAATCGAACTACAACGGCCTGAACGTCACGCTCACCAAGCGTTACTCGGCCGGCTTTGAGGTGTTCGGTAGCTACACGTGGTCCCACGCGATCGACGATGCGCCGGAGCAGAACAATATCGACTCGGGCGCGTTCCTGCTGTCGGACCCCACCAACCGCCGCCGCGACCGGGGCAACTCGCTGACCGATCGGCGCCATGCGTTCAACGCCAATGCGGTGTGGAGCCCGACCCTCGCGGCCACCAACCGGGCCGTGCAATATCTGGCCAACAACAATCGCCTGGCGCTGAGCGTCACCGCCCAAAGCGGCGAAGTGTTCAACATCGGCAGCAACCGCATCCTGAATGGCGATGCCTCGACGGGCGCGGCGTATCAGCGTCCGCTCTACGTGGGGCGCAACACCATCAACGCACCTTCGACCTTCCAGCTGGACATGCGCTACGGCCGCATCTTCCCGATCGGCGAGCGTTGGAAGCCGGAGTTCTTTGCTGAAACCACCAACATCTTCAACCGCACCAACGTCACCGGCCTGAACAGCACGGCGACGGTGGACACCGTGGGCAACATCACCGCGCCGCCCAGCCTGGCCTGGAACGCGGCGCTTGACCAACGCCTGCTGCAGTTCGGCTTGAAGCTGGTGTTTTAACCTCACCCTCCATTGAAGCTGCGGCAAAGCTTGGTAGGATCGTCCCTATCATGCAGCGCCGCAGCTTTCTCACGACACCCGCCTTGGCCAGTCTGGCTGCGGCGGCCACCACAGCTCCCGACGACCAGCGCGTATTGGCCTTTGGAGATGGCGTCCCGCTGTCGCCCGTAGCCTATTCGCAACTGCTCGAACGGCTGTCGGGGGGCGTGGAAACGGACGATTATTCGAACGGCGGCGTGATCGCCAAGCTCGAAGCCAAAGTAGCCGCGGACTTGGGCAAGGAACGGGCGGTTTGGCTGCCCACGGGGACGCTCGCCAATCATCTCGCGATGCGGCTGTCGGCCGGTGACCGGCGGCGAGTGCTGGTCCAGCAAGAATGCCATCTGCACAACGACTGCGGCGATTGCTGCGTCACGTTGAGCGGGCTGAACATGATTGGTCTCGCGCCCGGCAGCGCGACGTTTACGCTCGAAGAGGCGCAGCGGATGGCGGAGCGCGGGGCCTCCGGACGGGTGGCCGTGCCGATCGGCGCGCTGCAGATCGAAACGCCGGTGCGGCGCAGGACGGGTGAGGCGTTTGACCTGGCCGAGATGCGGAAAATCAGCCAGTGGGCGGCCTCCGAGAAGATTGGCCGGCATCTGGATGGCGCGCGGCTCTATCTGGCGGCGGCCTACAGCGGCATCGCGGTCAAAGAGTACGCGGCGCTGTTCGACACCGTCTACGTCTCGATGTACAAGTATTTCAACGCGGCCAGCGGTGCGGTGCTGGCTGGGCCGAAAGCGCTGCTCGACAACCTGTTCCACACACGCCGCATGTTCGGCGGCGGCCAGCACCAAGCGTGGCCCTTCGCCGCCATCGCCCTGCACCACTTCGAGGGCTTCCCCGCCCGCTACGCCAAAGCAGTCGCGGCGTCGGAGCAAGTAATCGCCGGTCTACAAGCCGACAAACGCTTCGAGATCCGGCGAGTGCCCAATGGCACCAACATCTTCTTCCTGCGGATGCCCGAAGCCGATGCGGCGGGGTTCCGGCAGCGGGCCATGCAAGCCGGGGTGGAGTTCAGCGCGCCGCGGAATGGGCAGTTCACCGTGCAGGTGAATGAGACCTGGAATCGCGTCGCTCCAGCTGAGATGCTGAAGCGGATTCAGCAAGCGAGGGGCTAGCGCTACTGGCCCAGGTGCTTCAATAGGTAGTCCAAGATCAACTGCCGCTCATCCGCTTTTACGGCCGCGCCGCGCGAGACCATGGTGTCGATCATTGCCGCCCAGGACGCCCGGTCACGCCGCGTGCCGACGACCACTTCGAGCGCATGGCAGGTGGACCCGCAGGCTCGGCGGAGCGTGGTCTTAGGAGCGCCCTCGGGCAGTGCGGCAACGGTCGCGGCGGCGTGGGGGAGGGGCTCAGGGATCTTGCTCTTGGTAACCGCCGGCAGCGCAGGAGCGTTGCCTTCGCCCAGGGCAAACGCCACCACCGCATCGGACGGGGTGCCGCCAAAGTAGCCACCTCCGCCGCCGGCCATGATGGCGACGTACTGTTTGCCGTCCTTGCCGTGATAGGTGATGGGGATGGTGTGCCCATTGGCGTCGATGGGCTGCTCCCAGAGCAGGCGCCCGGTCTTTGATTCGAACGCCCGGAAGCGGCTGTCGTTGGTGGCGGCGATGAAGACCAAGCCACCGGCAGTGGCGATGCTGCCGCCCAGGCTGGGTGCGCCGGTGTTCTTGATTCCCTTCTCTTCGAGCGCCGGAATCGTGCCCAGTGGCGTGCGCCACGCGATGTCACCCGTGCGAGTGTCGACTGCTACCAGTTCACCAAAGGGTGGATTGGTGCACGGGATCCGTGTCTCGCGGTTCCAGAAGCGGGCGTAGGGGCCGTATTCGGAGGTGCGAATGTAGGTGGTCTCACCGGTCTTGGGGTCGGTCTTTTTCTCCATGTGGCCCCACTGGCCCAGATTATTCACATTGGTGAACAAGTAACCCAGCTCCGGATCCACCGATACCCCGCCCCACCCGCCGCCGCCCAGCGTGCTGGGGAACATGAGCACGTTGCCTTCGAGCGGCATCGGAGCATAGAGCGGACCGATCGTCATCTTGTTGCGCTCAAATAGGTCCTTGCAGAAGGCGGCATGCTCGGGCGTGAGGTTGTACATCTCCTCTTTCGAGAAAGTAACTCGCGAGAGCGGTGGAGGCTTCAGCGGAAAGGGCTGCGTAGCAGCGGTCTTCTCGCCCGGCACGATGCTTTGCGGTACAGGGCGCTCCTCCATGCCGTAGAGCGGCTCGCCGGTGACGCGATTGAAGGCGAACAGGATGCCCATCTTGGTGATCTGCGCGACGGCCGGCACGGTCTTGCCGTTGCGCACCGCTTCAAACAGCACCGGCGCGGCGGCGGGGTCGAAATCCCACAGGTCATGGTGGACCAGTTGCTGATACCACTTCAGCTTGCCGGTGGCCACATCGAGCGCCACCAGGCAGTTGCCGTAGAGCCCGTCGCCATGGCGGTCCGCGCCATAGAAGTCACTGGTGGGGGAGCCGAGCGGCACGTAGAGCAACCCGCGGTCCTGGTCGAGCGACAGGAAGCCCCAGGCGTTGGTGCCTGCGCGATTCTTCCACGCGTCTTTGGGCCATGTCTCGTAGCCGGGCTCGCCCGGGCGCGGGACGGTGTGAAAGGTCCAGCGGAGCTTGCCGGTCTTGGCGTCCCAGGCGCGGATGTCGCCATAGGCGCCTTTGCTGGGCTGGCCTTCGCCATTGGCGCTGCCGGTAATCAGCAGGTCCTTGTAGACGGTGGGCGGCGATTGGAGCGACAGGCGCGCTTCGGTCAAGTCGCCCATTACGCCTTCGCGAAAATCGAGCAGGCCTTCGTTGCCGAAGCTGGGCGCGGGCTGACCGGTGGTGACGTTCAGTGCGACCACTCCGCCCTTGACGCCCGCATAGACACGACCATGTGTCTGAGCATCGCCCGGCCAGAACGCGAGCCCTCGCAGCGCGACTTGGGTGGCGGGATAGTGCCACAGCTTCTCGCCCGTTTCGGGCTTTACCGCAAAGATGCCGTTGGCTGCGGTGACGTACATCACGCCGCCGACCACGACGGGAATGCCTTCCGAGCCCGGCTGTCCGGTGTGGAACGTCCAGGCGCGCTGGAGCCGCTCAACGTTGGCCGTGTTGATCTGTTTGAGCGGTGAGAAGCGGCGGGCGCCGGGGTCGTGGCCGAACATGGGCCAATCAGTTTGGGCCTGCAATGCGGCGGCGGCCAGAAAGACGGTGAGTGGCTTCAAGAAGGCTGGCATTGGCAAAGGCCAGTATATTCGCGTGCGGCTGAATGCGTTAAGGATCTACTCCGTGACGAAGTCGAGCAGGATGGTTTTGGCGGTTTCGCCCGCCTCATCCGGCACCACGGAAACGGGATAGTCGCCGTCGCCAAAGCCCGCGCTGAACGCGATCAAGTTGGTGTGGCTATCAGCAGGCAGGTCGGCTGCGAACCAGGTGGCCTCGCTCTCGGTGTCGGTGGCTTCGAGCAGACGGGTCTGCAAGGGCGTGGGCTCGTCTTCGCCGTCGAGAAGGCGGATGACGGATTCATCGAAGAAGCCCGCGGCGCCAGAGTCCACTTCGATAGCCGAATCTTCGTCCTGCTCGGCATAGCGGAACAGCTCGCTGTCATCGGTGAAGGGGGCGCCGACGCGCGCAAAGGCAACGCGCTCTTCGCCGGTGTCGGTAAAGCGCAGGATGCTGAGCACTACTTCGTAGGTGCCCGGCTCCACCGGTACGGCCAGGGCGTCTTGCGGGCCACCCAGCGGATCGCCCACCATGATGCGGCCGGAGGGAACGCGCAACGTCCCGGCCGGGCGGAGGGTGAACACAAACTCGCGCTCCATTCCGGCAAACGCTTCGTCATCCGAAGTCGCGCCTTCGGTGAAGGCTCGCATGATCAGCTGGTGATAATTCACCTGTCTAGTCTAACGGGATCGGCCGCCGTTTCCTACTGCTTAGAAGCCGAGACTCTGCACGATCACACCCAACTCGCGCGTATCACCGGGAGCCTGCACCGCCCGGTCCAGGGCCAACGTGATCACCGTGCTGGGACCGGTGGGGGTCCAGGTGGGCGTGCTGAGCGTCTGGAGGCCCTGCTTCAGCACAAAATGCGCCAGCTCGCGGCCATCGGCGGAGATGGTGAGCTCGCGCGCTTCCGTCGCAAACACGGTCACCGAAATCGGCCCGGGTTTGGAGACCAGTACCACGCGCGCCATCGGCCCCATCCAACGGTAGCGATTCTCTTCGAGCGGATAGAAGCCGCTCATCAGATGGCGTTCGGCTTCAGGATGATTCATGGGCAGCTGGCTCAACGTTGGCGGGCGGTCGACGACGGCGGCGAGCACCAGGCGGTCCACAGGCTCCAGGGAGACATCAAACGGCCGCACCCCAAAGGCGACGGTGGACCAGCCGGCTTTGCCGCCGATCAAGCGCAGCGGGAGCGATGGCCGGATCTCTTCCGTCACCACGGGCTGCAAGGCGCCACCGGAGGGCGCGTGGCCATAGCGGCTGATCAACACCTGCTCCCCGGCTTGTAAGATCTGGCCTTGCTTCAGCGGCAGAGCGCCGTACTGTTCCGCGTAGTAGCGCAGGCCCCATTCACCGGCCACCCAGACGCGCTTGCCCTGTGCAGTGAGGGGGGCGACGTTGGTGTCGACAAAGTCCTTGTAGGCTTGCCAGTGTTGATAGTTGGCCAAGGTCAGCACGCCCGCCAGCGCCATCTGCGCGCCGATGGCGTAGGTCAGCCGCTCCTCATTCATCCGCTTTGCCGCCCACAAGCAGACAGCGGGCGCGAGTGGCAGCAGATAGCGCGCGGAGCCGGCAAAGAACAAAACCAAGGCGGCGGCAAAGAACAAGCGGATCCACCAGCCGAGGAAGCCATCCACTTTGATCAACACCACCACGCCCACGCCGAACGACAGCCAGAACAGCGGGTTCCAATCGAGCCAGGCCGCGGGTAGCGCCGACGCGAGCGCCCAATGCGGCTCAAAGAGCGCCATCGGTCCGGCGGTCCACGCGAGATGTGCGGTCATGGCGGCGGCGTTGAGCAGCTTCGCCAGTGGGCGCTGCAGACCGTACTCGCTGAAATAGTTGGCTGTGGCCAGCACGGGCCACACGCCGGAGGTGACGCGCTCAAAGACTTGATAGGCGAGCAAGCCCACCGCCGGGGTCACGGCCAGCGCGTGCCGCCGGTAGAGCCACAGGATAGGGATCAGCGCCACTGCCTGATACGCGGCGACTCCCGAAAGCAGCAGCGGAATCGCGGCCAGCCAGAAGCGTCCGTGCACCCACAGCGCGATCCCGGCCATCCAGCAGGCGAGAAAAGGCAAGTCACTTTCAAGCGAGTTGCCGCTCACCCAAAATGCGGGCGTGGCCAGAAACAGCAGGCTCGCCAGCAGTGGCTGGTCCGGGACAAACTTGCGCGCCAGCGCATACATCGCCATCGCGCAACCCACCGATAGCGCGAGGTAGGCCAGGTGGAAGACCGACTCATCAATGTCGCCCCGCACGGCCAGCAAGCCACCGAGTAGCCACGCATTCAACGGCGGGTGCGGGTGGCCTTGCATGGAGACCTCACGGCCCTGGAAGACGTAGTGCGCGTGGTGCGGGTGCAGCGGCTCCACCTGCGCGTGTTGCGCCCCGTAGAGGTAATAGAGATCATCGCCCTGGATGGGATGGGCGAGAAAAGGCAGGTGGGTGAAGATCACGAACGCTGCCAGGATCTGGAGTTCGCGCCGCGTGCCGAGGTTCGTCAACTAGACAGTGTAGCGTCTGGCGCTTCAGGTTACAGGCAGCCTCGCCAAATGCTCGCGTCAGCGTGGGTGCATGAACTCATCCGGGCGTGCGGCGAGTTGCCTACAGGGCGTGATTTAGGGGCGTCGACCGTGATATGCTCACTGCACTTTACGGTCGGCTTGCTGATTTTCCCCATCGTCTAGCTATCTGCTCTAGGCGCCCACGGTGGGTTCACGTGCGAATGGTTTACGCACACAATTCTCAGTTGAATAGGGGTATTTGATGAAAGTGATTTTGAGAGTATGCGCGGCTGTCGCTCTGGCAGCCAGCGCTTACGGGCAAGGATTAACCGGTTCCATTTCCGGCACCATCACGGATCCTTCCGGCAGTCCGCTACCTGGTGCGGAACTGACGGTGACCAATGTGCAGACCTCGCAGGCCCGGCAAACAACGGCTGATGCGAATGGCGATTTCGTGTTCACGCAATTGCTGCCGGGTACCTTTAAGTTGGCCGTGTCGGCCAAGGGCTTTAAGCGGTACGAGCAGAATGAAATCATCCTCACAGCCACGGAGCGTGTGGTGCTGAAGCGGATCGAGCTACAACTGGGCGACCTGACGCAGACCGTGGAAGTGCAGGCCGAGACCGCCCGCTTGCAAACGCAATCGGCCGAACGCAGCGGCCTGATCTCACTGGACCAGACGCAGAACGTCCCGCTGAAAGGCCGCGACTATTTGGGTCTAGTGAAGCTGCTGCCGGGCGTCATCGATACGGCCAACCGCAATGCCCCGGGTTGGAACAACCTGGGTGGCATCACCATCAACGGCAACCGCGCGGGCACCATCAATCTGACGCTGGATGGTGTGTCGTCGCTCGACACCGGGTCGATGGGTGGACCGTACTTGGCCCCGTCGGTGGATGCCGTGGCCGAAGTGAAGGTGCTGCTAACCAACTATCAGGCCGAGTATGGCCGGTCTTCCGGCGGCACCATCAACACCATCATCAAGAGCGGCACCAAGGAGTTCCATGGCGGCGCCTATTACTTTGTCCGCAATGAGGCGTTCAACGCCAACGAGTTTTTCCGCAACCGTGACGGCTTGAAACGTCCGCAATACCGGTTCAACTACCCGGGCTACTTCATTGGCGGCCCGATCACGGCGGGCAAGTTTAACAAGAACCGCGACAAGCTGTTCTTCTTCTGGTCGCAGGAGTTTCTGCCGCGCAAGTACCCGACGTCGCTGCAACGCCGCACGTTCCCGACAGCGCTGGAACGCCAGGGCGACTATTCCGACACCCGCGACACCAACAACAGCATCATTCCGATTTGGGACCCGCTGAACAACCGCGTTCCCTTCCCCGGCAACCGTATTCCCACCAATCGGATTGATCGCAATGGCCAGGCGATCCTGAACATCTTTCCGCAACCCAACGCCGTCGATCCAACGCGCAACTACAACGCACTGATCCAGGCTACCGTCGATCAGCCGCGGCGCGATTCGATTCTACGCGTCGACTACAACATCGGCAACAAGACGCAGTTCTACTGGCGCGGCATCAACGACTATGAGGCCTTCAAGGGCGAGTTCGACTTTGTGCTGGCATCCTCCAGTTGGCCGCAACTGCCGATCAACTACCAGATCCGCTCCGCCGGTATGGTGTCGACGTTGATCCACACGTTCTCGCCGACCTTGATCAACGAGTTCACCTTCGGCGTCAACCGCGCCAAGCAAACCGTGGACCCGCTGACCGAAGCGGGCTTGCAGCGCAACGTGCGGGCCAACGTGGCGCCCAACCTGCCGCAGTTCTTTCCTTCCGCCAACGCGCGCAACCTGATTCCTCAGGCCAACTTTGGCGGCGTGCCGAATGCGGGCGTGCTGAACATCGAACAGCGCTTCCCGTTCTTCGGGACCAACAACATCTGGAACTGGTCCAACAACCTGTCGAAGATCTGGAATTCGCACAACATCAAGATGGGTATCTATGTCGAACGCACGACGCGCAACGCCGCGCGCGGATCGGCGTTCAACGGCACGTTCAACTTCAACCGCGACGTCAACAACCCGTTCGATACCAACTTTGCGTACTCGAACGCGTTGCTCGGCAGCGTGCAGAGCTACACCGAGGCCAACAACAAGCCGGACGGGCACGCGCGCTATCTGAATGTCGAGTGGTTCGTGCAGGACACCTGGAAGGTCACCCGGCGCTTCACCATCGACGCGGGCGTGCGCTTCTACCGGATCCAGCCCACCTGGAGCGCGGGGGATCAACTCTCGGCCTTTGATCTGGGTGGCTATGACCGGACCAAGCAGCCCGCCTTGATCCAGCCCTTCCGCAACGCTGCCGGTGCCCGTGTCGGCCGCGATCCGGTGACGGGCCTGGAAGTGTCACCCGCCTCCATCGGCCAGTTTGCCAGTGGCGTGGCTCCGTTCCAGGGCATGAAGGTGTTCAATGAGCACTTGCAGAACACGCCGCCGATTCAAGTGGCGCCCCGGCTGGGTTTTGCCTGGGACGTGTTTGGCAACTCGAAGACGGCCGTTCGTGGCGGCGCGGGCATCTTCTATGACCGCTTCAATGATGACCAGGTGCTGATCCACCGCGAATCCCCGCCCCTGACCGTTACGCGGCAGGCCTTCAACACCACGATTGCTGACCTGCTGGCCAGCCCCTTCCGCATCAGCCCGGCCAGCGTGACCTCGATCCAGAACGACTTCCGGCCGCCCACGGTCTACAACTGGAGCCTGGGTATCCAGCACAATTTGGGCTACGGCACAGTGCTCGATATCGCCTATGTGGGCAACGTCGGCCGCCGCCTGATGCAACGCCGCAGCTTGAACTCACTGCCCTATGGCACCCGTTTCCTGTCGAGCTCAATTGACCCCACCACGGGCAACCCGCTGCCGGACAACTTCCTGCGGCCCAACCCCGGCTACGGTGACATCCAGTACATCGAACTGGCGGGCAGCAGCAACTACCATTCAATGCAGACCCAGCTGAACAAGCGCTTCTCCAAGGGCTTGCAGTTCGGCGTGGCCTGGACCTGGTCCAAGGCCATGACCATCGTCAATGGCAACGGCGACGCGGTGAATCCTTATCTCAACTACCGCACCCGCAACTACGGCAAAGCGAACTTTGACCGCACCCACAACTTCGTCCTCAACTACCTGTACGACTTCCCCAAGATGTCGAACGTGTGGAAGACCGGCGTGGCCAAGTGGGTGTTTGACAACTGGCAGCTCTCGGGCTTGACCACTTTCACCAGCGGCCAGCCGTTGGGCCTCTCCTACTCACTTGTGAGCGGTGCTGATCTGCTGGGGACCCCGGTCGCCGCCGGCATCGATACCCGAGTGAATCTCACTGGCAATCCGATCCTGCCCAAGGGTGACCGGACCGAACTGCGCCACTTCAACACCGGCGTGGTCCAACCGCCGACCCGGGCGGAGTTTGGCATCGGAACCGCGGCCAAGGACATCATCCGTGGGCCGGGCATCAACGTCTTTGACGTCTCGATGTTCAAGAATCTGCCCTTCGATGCGGAAGGCAAGCGGAAGTTGCAACTGCGGTTTGAGATGTACAACTTCTTCAACCACGCCAGCTTCCAGAACGTGGACACCACCGCCCGCTTTGACGCACAGAACCGCCAAGTGAGCGGTACGTTCGGCCAGTACACGTCGACGCTCGATGCCCGGCGTATTGTGATCGGCGCGAAGTTCTACTTCTAGCGGCCAGCCCTCACCACAAGAGCCGGGTCCTTGCTTCGGCGGGCCCGGCCCTTTTCGTTTCCGGGGGTGGCTGAAGCTCCTTGCTACAATCGAAGTTTCCCATGAGTGATTCAGCTGCCCTCCGTGTGACGCCCTTGAACGCCGTCCACCGCGCTTCCGGCGCGAAGATGGTTGATTTTGGTGGCTGGGATATGCCGGTGCAATATTCCGGCATTATCGATGAGCACAATACCGTCCGCACGGCGGTGGGGCTGTTTGATGTCAGCCACATGGGCGAAATCGAGGTGCGGGGCCCGCAGGCGTTGAAGCTGGTGGACCACTTCTCCTCCAACTGGGCGGCCAAGCTGAACATTGGCCAGGCGCACTACTCCGGTTTGCTTTATGAGCATGGCGGTTTTGTCGATGACATCCTGGTGCACAAAGTGGCCGACGACCATTTCTTCATCTGCGTCAACGCCTCCAATCAGGACAAGGATTACGAGCACATCGAGGCTCAACGGGCCGCGACGAACTTCGATTGCACTGTCGAGAATGCCGGACCCAAGTACGCGCAGCTGGCGATCCAAGGCCCCAAGGGTCCCGCGACGTTGCAGAAGCTGACCAGCGTGGATCTGGCGCCGATCAAGTACTACCACTTCACTGACGGCATCGTGTGTGGCATTCCGGCTCGGATCGCGCGTACCGGCTATACCGGCGAAGACGGCTTTGAGATCTACATCGCGCCGGAAGAGGCTCCGCGCGTGTGGGGCGAGATTCTGGCTGCCGGGGCGGAGTTCGGCATCAAGCCGATCGGCTTGGGCGCCCGCAACACGCTGCGCCTGGAATGCAAGATGGCGCTCTATGGCCACGAGATTGATGCGACGCTGACGCCGCTCGAAGCGGATCTGGCCTGGATCGTCAAGTTCGACAAGCCGGAGTTTGTGGGCCGCGAGGCGCTGCTGAAGCAGAAGACGGCCGGCATCACGCGCAAGCTGGTGGGCTTTGAGATGGTGGGCCGTGGCATTGGCCGCGATGGCTATGAGGTGCGCCTGAACGGCGAACCCGCCGGTTGGGTGACCTCCGGTGGTCCGGCGCCAACGCTCGGCAAGAATATCGGGTTATGCTATCTACCCGTGGCCGCGGCGGAGCCGGGTCAAACGATTGAGATCATGGTCCGGAACCAGCCGGTTGAGGCGCGGACGATTCCAACGCCCTTCTACAAGCGGGCGAAGTAGATTTTTCATTTAAGCGAGCGAGACAAATGTATCCAGAGACTTTTCGCTATACCAAGGAACACGAGTGGGTGCTGGTGGAAGGCGACACCGGCACGGTGGGCATCACCGACCATGCGCAGAAGGAGCTGGGCGACATTGTTTATGTTGATCTGCCCAAGCTGGGCGTGACGTTGGCCAAGGGCGCCACGTTCGGCTCGGTTGAGTCGGTGAAGGCGGTGTCCGACATCTACGCCCCGATTTCCGGCGAAGTGCTGGAGACCAATAGCCTGTTGGCGGCGGCGCCGGAGAAGCTGAACGAAGATCCGCATGGCGCGGCGTGGCTCGTGAAAATCAAATTGTCCGACCCGTCGGAAATTGAGCAACTGATGACGGTTGCCGAGTATCAAACCTATATCGGGGCCTAAGCAGTTTTAAGTCTTTGAGGACCAGCGCACGACCTCACCACCGGCGGTGGCGGAGCGTCGGCGTGCCTGCCTTGATCGGAGCAAACATTGCGTTATCTACCAAAGTCAGACGCTGAGCGGCAGCAAATGCTCGGCGCGATCGGCGTCAGCCATATTGATGAGCTGATCGCCCACATTCCCGCCGAGGCCAGGTTGAACCGGCCGCTGGACATTCCCGCTGGCAAATCTGAGTTCGACATTGTCGACTACTTCCGGGAGCGTGGGGATCGTGGCGCCAACGGTTATCCCACTTTTCTGGGCGCGGGCGTCTACCGCCACTTTCGCCCCGTGGTGGCCGATGTCATCGTGCAGCGGAGCGAGTTTCTGACGTCGTATACGCCCTATCAGGCCGAGATCGCCCAGGGCACGCTGACCCAGATTTTCGAGTTCCAGACCATGGTCTGCCAGCTGACCGGCATGGAAGTGGCCAACGCCTCCATGTACGACGGGTCAACGGCCGTGCCGGAAGCGGCCATGATGGCCGTCCGCATTACTGGGCGCAACAAGACGCTGGTCGCTCGCACGGTGCACCCCGAGTATCGGGAAGTGCTCGATACCTATACTAAGCATCAAGGCATGCCGGTGGCCGAGCTCGGCTATGATGCCGAGACCGGGCGCCTGGATATGGCGGATCTGGCGGCGAAGATCGATAGCGATACTGCTTGCGTCATCATCCAGTCCCCCAACTTCTTTGGCACGGTGGAAGAGTTGGATGCGCTGGCGGAACTGGTACACAGCAAGGGCGCGCTGCTGGTGTACGTCTTTACGGAAGCCGTCTCGTTGGGCTTGCTGCAACCGCCGTTGCAAGCGGACATCGTGGTGGGCGAACTGCAGAGCTTCTGCATCTCCCCGGCCTACGGTGGTCCATTTGCCGGCATCATCGCCACCAAGGAAAAGTTCATCCGGCAGATCCCGGGCCGCCTGGTGGGTGAGACAAAGGATACCGAAGGTCGCCGCGCCTTCTGTCTGACGCTCTCCACTCGCGAGCAGCACATCCGGCGCGAGAAGGCGACGTCGAACATCTGCACCAATCAGGCGTTGATCGCGCTGATGGGCACGGTCTATTTAAGCCTGTTCGGCAAAGAGGGTCTGCGGGAGCTCGCCGTGCAGAATCTCTCCAAGGCTCACTACCTGGGCAGCCACTTTGAACCTCGCTTTTCGGGCGCCTACTTCAATGAGTTCGTCGCGCGCGTGGGCGACCCCGAAGCGTTGAACGCCAAGCTGCTCGACGAGAAGATCATCGGCGGCTTGCCGCTGGGCAAGTATTATCCGGAGCTGGCGGATTCGATGCTGCTGTGTGCCACCGAAATGACCAAGAAGCCGGAGATGGACAAGTTGTTGGCCGTGGCGGGGAGGAGCAAGTAATGGTGAAGAAGGTCCGTTCGCACATTTCGCAGAACGAGCAGCTGCTGTTTGAAATGTCCTCGCCGGGCAAGAAGGGCTATCAGTTGCCGGATCTGGACGTGCCGGTGGTGGACCCCGCCGCTGCCCTGGGTGGTCAAGCCGTCCGCAAAGAGATTGAAGGGTTTCCGGAAGTCAGCGAAGTGGAAGTGATCCGTCACTTCACGCGCCTCTCTACCTGGAACTACGCCATCGACTTAGGCATGTACCCGCTGGGCAGCTGCACCATGAAGTACAACCCGCGCGTGAATGAGCAAGTGGCGCGCACGGAAGGGTTGGCTTGGGCGCACCCCTACCAGCCGGAATCGCTCGCCCAGGGCATGATGGAAGTGATCGCGGCCCTGGAAGGCGCGCTAGCCGAGATCACGGGCATGGACGCCGTCACGCTGCAACCCGCGGCAGGCGCGCATGGCGAAATGACGGGCATTCTGCTGATCCGGGCGGCGCTCGAAAAGCAGGGCAACCCGCGCAAGAAGGTTCTCTGCCCCGATTCGGCCCATGGCACCAACCCGGCTACCGCGCAGATGGTGGGTTATGACGTCGTCAACATCAAGTCCAACGATCTGGGCATGGTGGACGTGGCTGAACTGGTGAAGGCGGTTGACGGCGATACCGCCGCGCTGATGGTCACCAACCCGAACACGGTCGGCGTGTTTGAAGAGCACATTGTCCAGGTGGCGGAAGTGCTGCATTCCAAGGGCGCCATGATCTACATGGACGGCGCGAACATGAATGCGCTGGTGGGCGTGGCGCGTCCTGGCGACTTTGGTGTCGACGTGATGCACTTGAACCTCCACAAGACGTTCTCGACTCCCCACGGCGGCGGTGGTCCAGGTGCCGGTGCAGTGGCCATGAAGGCTCACCTGGAGCCGTTTGCGCCGACGCCGCGCCTGAAGTTCGAGAACGGCCTCTATGGCTGGGACTACAACCGGCCGGACACGATCGGCCGCGTCCGCGCCTTCTATGGCAACTTTGGCGTGCTGGTTCGCGCGCTGGCCTACATCATGGCCCACGGCGGCCCCGGCCTCCGCAATGCCACCATGGACGCCATCTTGAACGCCAACTATATCCGCAAGGGTCTGGAGGCGTTCTTTGACCTGCCTTATCAGTCGCCTTGTATGCACGAAGTGGTCTTCTCCGACGACCGGCAGACCAAGAAGGGTGTCAAGACGGGCGACATCGCCAAGCGGTTGATCGATTACGGGTTCCACCCCTATACCGTCAGCTTCCCGCTGATCGTCCACGGGGCGCTGATGATTGAGCCCACCGAGACCGAGTCGAAGGCGGAGATCGACCTGTTTATCGACGCCATGCAGTCGATTGCCCGGGAGATCGACGAAGATCCGCAGATGGTGCTGAAGGCTCCTTATACTACCCGCACTTCGCGCGTGGATGAGACGACCGCCGCGCGCAAACCGATCGTTCGCTGGAAGCCGTCGCCGGCCGCTAGCTAAACGCAAGTTCGACTAAACTAAGGCTATGGCGCTACCCGCCGCACCAGTCGCGCGATTGATCACCGGCATGCGGTTGAGCCCGGAGGCTTTTCTCGACACCTGGGAGGGGATCCCAGATCTAAAGCATGCGGAATTGATTGATGGAGTAGTGTACGTGGCGTCTCCCATTAGTGTTGAGCATGGCCGTCCACAGCATCTGATTGCTGGTTTGTTCTTCAACTACGCGGTACGCACGGGTGCGGAAGCGGGCCAGGACGTCACCTGGGCCATACTCGGCAGCATCCCGCAGCCCGATGTTTTTTTGCGGAAACGAACCGGCGGCCTCTCCCGTGTCGGCAAGAAGTACTTTGAGGGCGCACCCGAACTAGCCGTCGAGATTTGCGTCACTTCCACCGAGTACGATTTCGGCCCCAAGCTTGCCCTTTACCAGCGAGCCGGGGTGGAAGAGTACATCACGGTTGAAACCCTCACCTCCACCATTACCTGGCGCAGGCTGACAGAGGCAGGGTACGTCGCGTTGCCATCGCCAGAAGACGGCATCTACCGCTCCTTTGCCTTTCCGGGTCTCTGGTTCGATACGGCAGCGTTTTGGGCAGAAGATGGCGCGGGCATGCTAGCCGCCTTGGAGCAAGGGCTCGCCGCCAGTTGAGCGCTGGCCGGCAAGTTAGCGGCCTGACTGGGTGGCGATTAATGGGTGGGCCGTTGAAAGTGGCCCCGAGGCACGTCCTGGATTTGCGCGGCGCAGGCTGTCGGCTTCTGCTTGAGATCGCGGTCCTCCTGATCTTCCGGCGCCCGCATGGGTGGCGCTCCCGGCAATCGCTTTCCGGTTGGGGAAACCCCTTAGTCCTTCAGTAAGCTTCCTTAGCCCGGTCTTCACTCCAGATCCTGAGTGTAGCTTTTTTGTTATTGCCCACAATCGGAGAACCGATGAGTGCATCATGCGCCCGCACCGCAAATGATTGAGCGGGTGAAAGGACACTCTATGTTTCAAAATCGATTGCTACGGCTCCTTCCCGTTCTGTTCGCCTTGGTTGTTACGAGCCTCAAGCTCAGTGCAGCCAACCTGACGGCGGGAACCCCCACCATCACACTAACCTGCACCAAGGGCACCGCCTGTTCGTCAAAGGGTACGTCCACGCTGGCCATCAGCGCTGGCACGGGCTACTACGCTGTTACGTCGCCGTCGGTGCCCTGGGTTCAGGTAACTCCGCTGAACGGCCTGGCGACGACGACGGCCGGCGATAACACGCTGACCTTTGCCGCCAGCCCCGCCTGGACGACCCTCGGCTCTGGCCTCTACACCACCACGGTGACCATCGCCTCCCCCGGCCATACCTCGGCCACGGTGACGGTGAAGCTCCAGGTGAATGACGCGGCGACCACGCTTCAGGTCCGCGGCGGCATCGGCGTATTGAACCCGGTTCCGTACACCGTCGGCGGCACGACCCCGACGATGGCGATCACCCTGCTGTCCAGTTCCAGCTTGCCCATCTCCTTCACGACCTCCATCTCCAGCGCCCAGACCCCCGCCGGAGTGCCGGCCGGCTGGCTGACGCATACCGGTACCGGCTTGACCACCAGCAATGGCATCGCCTATAGCTGGGGCACCACGCTGAACTTCACGCCGTCGACGGCAGCCCTGAGCCAAGCCACGGCCGGTGACGTGCTGACCGGTTCGGTCACCATCACTCCCGCTGGCGGCGCGGCGATCATCCTGCCCGTTAGCATCGCAGTGAACGCGGGTACGGCCACCGTGACCCAGGTGACGCCCCCGCTGGTTCCGCTGCTGAGCGGCACCGTGCCTCCCGGCGCAGTGACCATGGTGCTCCGCGGCACCAACTTCGTGGCCACCACGGGTTCGCAGAAGACCAAGGTCTTCCTGGGCACCTCCCAGATCTCGCCGGATAACGTGACGGTGCTCAGCCCCACGTACCTGACCGTCTCCATCCCGTACGACAACACCGGCGGTGTCTTTAAGACCGCGGGTGCCACGGCCCTGGTGTTTGGTGTCAACAACAGCCCCACCGGCACGGCCGCCGTAGGCTCCACGGTGTCCGCCGGCGTTACGGCCGCCCCGATCATCAGCACCATCACCAGCAGCTCCGCCTATGTGGCTCCGGTTGGCTCCGCGAACCCGAAGGCGTCGCCCTATGACATCATCAGCATCTTCGGCTTCAACTTCTGCCCGCTGTGCACCGGTTCCAACAGCATCCTGGTAGGCGCGGCGGACGCGACCTATGGCCGCTACCCGACCACCTTGATTCCGAACCCCACGGCGACCACCACCAACAAGATCCAGGTGACGTTCTCCAAGCCCGGTACCCCGGCCACCTTGCTGCCCGGCTACCTGTTGTTTGCGACCAACAACCAGATCAACGTGTTGGTGCCTGGCAACCTGACCTCGTTGACCACTTCCGGTGCCGTCAACGTCCAGGTTGGTTATGACACGGCCGTTCCGGCCGCCGCGAACAACACGTCGGCCGCCTTTGCCGTCGACTTCGCGGCCAAGACGCCCGGCATCTTCACCATCTCCTCCAACGGACAGGGTGACGGCGCCATTACCGACTCGACCACCTTCGCGCTGAACACCCAGGCGGCCTCCGCCGTCGCTGGGACCGACACCGTGGCCATCTTCATGACCGGCCTCGGCATCCCGGACAGCGCCGGTACCAACATCGCCACCGGTTCGCCGGTCTACGGCACCAACTGCTTGGCTCCGCTGGGCGCGGCCGGTACCAGCGGCGCGGCACCCCTGGGCTACCTGGGCACCGTGCTGACGCCCGCTTCAGTGACGTCTGGCCCCTACGTTCCGGGTGCTTCCTACGTCGCTCCCACGTGGACCTCGATTGACGGTGCCGTTATCCGCACCGCCATCCTGCAGGGCAACTATCCCCCCTGCTTCATCAACGCCAGCAAGCCGACCGTCACCATCGGTGGCCAGGCCGCGACGGTTTCGTACGCCGGCTTTGTCGGCGACGCGATTGCGGGCCTCTACCAGGTGAACGCCCTGGTTCCGGCTGGTGCGGTCACCAATGCCGGCACCCCGGAACAGGTGGCGGTCGTCGTCACTCACGGCGCCATCGCCAGCCAAAGCGGCGTCACGATGTGGGTACAGTAACTTCGGTTCACTGTTAACTGCAAGACAGCGGCGGCGGGGGGGAACCCTCGCCGCCGTTTCGCTTTTCCGTTCCCGCTAGAACCGGCTCGGCTCTTCCCACCGCCCTGACTCCGCAGCCGCAAACGCGGCGTCGATCACCTGCATGTTTGCCAACGAATCTTCGAGCGGCACTGCCACCTCACGCTCACCACGAATGGCCCGCGCCAGCTCATCAGCCTGGATCGTGTACTGGTCGCAAGCCGGGATCTCTTCCGTGCGGATGCCGGACCGGTCCAGCGCTCCACCCAGGTCAATGTGCAACCGCATCGGCCGGTCCGGCAAGGAGTTCACCGGGATTTCCACTTCGATGCGGCCCTTGGTGCCCATGATCTGCGTCCGCTGGAACGGGTTGATCTGCGTCGAGATGGTGAAGATCGCCTGGCCGGGGCTAAAGTCGAGCATGGCGGAAGAGAGGCGGTCCGTGCCAAAGGCCGGATCACGCTCCATCACACATGCGACACGCTGCGGCTCCCGTTCGAACGCCCACCGAGCCGTCGTGATGCAGTAGCAGCCAATGTCATACATTGCCCCGCCCCCGATATCGGCCTTGTTGCGGACATTGTTGGGGTCGACATTGGTGTAGCTGAACGCCCCGGCAAAGGCGCGCACATCCCCAATCTCGCCGGACCGGATGATCTCGCGGACGCGGAGCCATTGCGGGTGGGTCCGGACCATGAACGCCTCCATGATCATCTTCCCGGTGCGGTCGCGGGCCGCCATCAGGTCGCGCACTTCGCTGGCCTTCATGCCCAGCGGCTTCTCGCAGAGCACGTGCTTGCCCGCCTCGGCCGCCTTGATCGCCCACGGCACGTGCAGGTGGTTGGGCAAGGGGTTGTAGATGACGTCGATGTCGGGGTCCGCCAGCAACTCCTCATAGCTGCCATAGGCCTTGGGGGCGCCCAACTGCGCCGCCGCCTCCTGGGCCCGCGCCAGATCGCGGGAGGCGATGGCGGTGATCTGATTGGCACTGCTCTTCGCCGAGGAAGGCAGCAGCTTGGTCATGGCGAATTTGGAAACGCTCAGCACGCCCCAGCGCAGCCGATCGTGAAGTTTGCTCATGCGCGCTAGTTTCTCACGGACCGCGGCCGCCAGCCGGAACTCTTCGTCCGCTTCGGCCTGCCGGCCCTTGGAGGCCAGCAACGCCCCCATCATCTCGTGCGGCTCCGGATCATTCTCGTCAATGCGGAGCGCTTCGTGGCACCAGTTGATGAAGGCGCGGATCTCGTTGATTTTGAGCGACAGCCGGGCGCATTGCTTCGCCACCTCCGCACTCTCGGGCTCCAGCTGGAGGGTGGACTCCAGCACATCCAAAGCCTCGCCAATGCGATTCTGGCTCTCCAGTTCCAACGCGGTTTCCACCGCCCGCGCGATCGCCGCGCGACTTTCCGTAACAAACACTTTGCGAGAAGGCACTCAAACCGAATATACTGGAAGTTCGCCCTTCACCCGCATCGCGCGGCGTTGAGCCCAAAGGGCGCGTAGCTCAGCTGGTTAGAGCGCCTGCTTCACACGCAGGAGGTCCGGGGTTCGAGTCCCTGCGCGCCCACCATTCCTTTCAATCACTCACAGGCAATCCAGAGCACTTCTCTGCCCCTTGTGACGAGAACTGTCACGCGAATTGTCAGGTAACGCCTTTTGCCCCTGGTCCTTGCGCCTTGGCGGATTGGCAATTTCGATATCATTGTCTGGTTTTCAGAACGTTTAGCCACGCTTTTGTTGCCGTGGATATAGGCCCCGGCACCACGGCCGGAAATAGTTTCGATGGACCCCTGATTTCTTCCAGCAGCTAGAAGGGTATGCACGGTTAGGGGCTGAACAATCCAGCGTCCCGCATCTCGCTCGTGTTCTTCGGGGCGGGGGTGAAGCAGTGTGAGGCCGGGAGACCGGGGCGATTGGCGCCGCCGCATGGCACGGCACTGTCGAAGGCGACACCGCCACCGTTCAGCAAGCCGTGGCCTAAGCGCGATCCACCGCCCGTTCGGAGTTGCGGGCTGAAAGGGAGGGCCATTCCGGGAGAACGGAGGCGTAGGTCCACCGGCCTCGTGGACCTACATTCCGTTCCCCAGCGGTGGCTGAAGATTGACGAGAGCGACGTTCAACCGCGTCAGCTTCAGCACGGGCATGGGCTTGGCGGTCAGGTTCGACATGATCGTGAGCTCAAACCACAGCCGGCCATTGGTTTGCTGCGGCTGCATGGCGGTGAACCAGTCGCCGATACCGCCTGCTTGCCGGGCGACGATCTCCGCCAGGGTTGGAGCGGCTCCCCCATCGGGGCCGATCGCGACCAATGTTGGCGGCATCAAGAACACCGGCAGTCTCACCGGCGACAAGTTGTCGCTGATCGTGTATTCGTAATACGCAGTCATCGCGAGCGTCAAGGTATCCGTCCCGGCGTTCTCAAAGAGCACCTCGTACAGGCAAGACAACTGGCAATCGAGCGACCGCGTCACCGGAGCTCCATCCACGCCGAAGATCGTCGCCAAGTCCACTCCCTTATCCACGGTGAGCGTGGGCAGGAGTGAATCGGGGAAGGAAACCTCCGGGGTCGTGTAGACGAAGATGTCCGCGATGGGCTTCCCCGCCAGGATGCGATTGCGGGTCAAATAGATGCTCGTTTGCGCCGACTGGCGTTCGAGCACATCCATGTCCGGCAGGATGAACGTGCGCGCCGAGATTGTACGGCCCTCGTCGCTGGTCAAGTATTTGCCGGTCGTCTTGTTCTTGTAGACAAAGCGGCGTGAGGTGGCATCGCTCCCGTCCAGCTCGCAATCATAAACATCCGGTTCCACCTGAACCAGGGGCAGCCCCACGCTGGCGGGCGGAGCGGCCGGCAGCGCGATCGTGATGGCAAGAGCCTTGACTTTCGTGCCATCGGGATCGGCCTTGTCCGTCTCGGTCTCGGTGATCGTGAATGGGTATGGATCGACCGGAACTACGCTCTCAAGCCGCAGCGGCGCCGAGAATACATTGGCCGTATCGGCGATCCATTGAATCAGATTCGCGGCCGATTGCAACGCCGTGCGGGCGTTCAAGATCTGTGTGCTGTCCGTGGTCCCCACATCGAGCGGTGCCAGGTACTGATCGAGATCGGCCTGCACCTGCGGATAGACTTGGACAAACTCCGCGAGATTGTCGAATAGATCGCGCGATGGCAAAGCGTCGCCTAACAATCCGCTGGTCTGTCCGGCATTGAATTGGATCTCGCCGATGATTTGATCCTGCAGGAAATGCACTTGCTGGGAGTACGTAAAGCTGTAGTTCCACAACGTCGCGCCCGCGAGAGGATTGTATTGGCCCGGCTTGAGACAGGCGTCCACGCCAGGTGACCGCCGGACCGCGAGCCCGGACTTGTCGAGCTGCTGATAGCACGGCGACTCCAGGCCGCTGACCACTTCCTGCCGCACCAGGGCCGGAGTCTCCGGGAAGGCGCGCAGCACGATCGGGACATCGACGTGGCCCAGATCCTTATTCAACGGCCACGACGCGCTGCGGGTATCGTCGGCGAAACTGAGCCAAGATGACGGCTGGTATCCGTCAATCCCTTGCAGCTTGCCGATCTCGTGCTCAATGTTGTTGACTTGGAATGCCAGATCAAGCGAGACGGTCGCGCTGTTGGTGGTCGAACTGACCAGCAGGCTCAGATAGTGATCGAAGTCGTCTTCGCCGGCAAAGCGCAGATTGAGCTTGGGAGACGAGAGCGAGACATTGCTTTGGGTTTCCACGGCATCACCCGCGCCAGACACCGCGCCGTATAGCCGCGGAGGATCGGTCTCGCCGGGTTGCTTCGGCAACGCGCTATTGACCTTGGTGTCGTACTGGATGCCGGCCTTGACGGCGTAGAACTGCGCGATCTGGCCGAGCATGGTCTGGTAAAACACGCTTTGAATGGCTTTCTTCTGCGTGTCGGTGGCGCTCTGTCCCTTGAAGACCGGGATCATGGCGCCCTTCAAGGCGGCGGCGAGCGACTTCTTGGCGTCCAGCACTCCCTGCATGGTGTCGAGGCCCGTTTTGTTGCGCAGGATGGCTGCCGGCGCCACGTACCGGGTGGAGAGCAGCCCATCGATGCTGGTCAACGCGAACGACATCCACTGGTCCAGGTCGACGTTGTTAAAGGCCGCGTCGTATGCCGGATCGTTGATGTTGATGACCTTGCCCGTGGTGTAGCGGATTATCGGCGTACGCGCCTTGGAGGCGAGCTTGTTCGAGACCGGCCGCGGCGCGTAGATCAAGGGCTCCGCACTGGTGACGTTATAGGAGATGGCGGTGGACTGGGTGGGATCGCCCAGTTGAACGGCCCAGAGTCCGCCTTGGCCAGCGCTCGTGAAGGCGTCTCGATTCGATCCCGTGGCGATGTAGTAGCGGATGCCGGGGGTCGCCACGAAGGCACTGGTGAAGGCCGTGGCGAAAGCCGAGATGTCGCGTTGCTCCTTTTGCGAAGCGGCCGTCAACCCTCCGGTCCACGGCGCGAGCGCGGTAGCGGCCGACGCGATGCTGGCCACCGTACTCAGATCTCCGGCGACCAGCTCGGGCCTCCGGCTGATTGTCAGCGCGGCCGAAACCTCAAAGATCTGATCTTGATTCAGCTTGGCTTCGTCCAGCGCAATGGTGATGACCAGATCAGGGTTCAGCGGATACAACTGCGATGGTGTCTGCACCAAGCTCTGCAACCATAGGTAGATGTCGTCCACCCAGGCCGTCAGCTTGTCGCGGTCGGCGCCGGTCAGAACCGATCCGGCGCTGGGCGTTACGGTGGTGGTGAGTGAAATCGCGATGCCGTTCGGATCGGTAAGCTGCCAGATGATCTGCGAATAGATGGCGAGCGCGCGCTTGATGCGGTCTTCCGTGTCGATGCCCGTGTATTGGCTCTGGTCGAAGGAGAGATGGAGCTCCATCACCGGCTGGCCAGTGTCACCGGCCTTGATCAGAAACGCGCTGGCCACCGCAGGCCACTGCCCTGCCGGAATCAAGCGGTCGGTGTAGCCGGGGATCTGCGGAGCCTGATTCAGCGGCTGTTGCGCAGCGTTCTGGGGCTGGCTGAGCTCGCTGAGGATCAGGTTGCCGAACAGGTCCTGCCAGATCGCTTCAAACTGCAGCAGGTGCCCGACGCCCAGGTAGGGGCTGTCGCCGGGAGCCGGCAGCGTCGCATTTTTGACGGGTGGAATCTGCGTGTAGAGTTTCGGGTAAGGCGCGGTGCGCGTGTAGTCCCAACGGTCACCCGAAGCCGGCGCTTCAATCGCCGAGATCTTGTCGGATGGGACATCGCCATTGGGATCGGCCGGTCCGCCCGGCAGTCCCCAAAGGCTTTCCCGGAAGTCGGGATTGACGGCCACCCGGTAACCCAGAAGATTGAAGATCTGCAACAAATACGCCTGGCCCCAGCCCGCGTCGGTTGGCGACACCGGAATCGCCGGTGCCATGCGCGTGGTGCTGAATCCAGCGACGCCGGCTTGAATCAGCGGAGCCACCGTCAGCGGTCCGGCCGTGACGTTGAGCGTTGCGCCCACGGAGAACAGACCCGCTTGAAGACGGTTGGCCGCGGCGATCTCCGCAATCGGCGCATGGTAGTAACTGGCGAGACTCGGGAACGTATTGCCGCCCGGATCGGTCCCGATGCGAACGTCAATTGAAGGCAGGATCAGCCCCGTGTATTGCGGTAGAACCGCGGGCCAGTCAGTGCGATTGGGATTGGCCAACTTGATGTTGGCTTCCGTGGTTGCAAAGTAGGTGGCGATATCGGCGAGTTTGCCGCCTGGAGCGACGCCTGCGGCGCCCACCTCATACATTCCTCCGGCCACCGTCACCGTGCCGGTCAGCACAGCGGCGGGATTTGCGCTCGCAATCAGACTGGGATCGGTGTAGTAGGTCTCAGCGAGGGCGGCGAGCGTGTCGTCTGCCGTCAGCTTCGCCGTCGTCACCGGCACCGGCACGCCCAGCAGAACCAGCGCGGCGTCGCTTAGATCGAACGGCTGGTTCGTCGCCAGCACATTCGTGTAGTTGGTGATGCTCTGCCCAAGGCCCGCGTCGGCATTGAACAACGACAGGACCGCGACCGCCGCCGTGTTGCTGTCGTCGAAGATGTGATCCGGCAGGCCGCTCAGCTTATCCGATCCGATGCCGGTGACCGACGTCAGATAGAAGCCGCCAGAGCGTGTGATGCTGGCCTCCCACAACAGGCGCAGGAACTCGTTGGGCGTGTTGATGACGTTCGGCGTGGTGGGTGAGCCGCCAATTGCGTCGGCGGTGAGATTTGCACTCGGTGGACGGGTTTCGGTGGACAGGTTGACTTGGCTGATGCCCATCAGCGAGGCCGCGGGAGAATCGGACTGCCAGCCACTGGCGTTGCTTCCGGTGGTCGCGGGCGGATACAGCAGTGTCATCGCGGCAAACGGTGCGTTGCTGCCGGCTAACTGATCGAGTAAGCGCTCCAACAAAACGATGTCGCGTTCCGATGCGCCGATGATCTCGTACAGCTGCTCCGTGGATGGGCTGCCAGCCACCGGAGGCGTGCGGCGGATGGTGAAGTTGACCAAGTTGCCGAAGCCGTAATTCTCCACGTCAGTATCGATGGTGCTGCCGGTGGCGGCGTCCGCGCGCGCAACCACGGGCTTCAGCCGGGGCAACGGCCCGGTGGAATGCGGCAAGTTGACGAGTGAATCCGGGAAAGTCCACAGACAGGTCTGCGGACTGGCCGGGGTGATCGTCTGATGCGGCAAGGTGATGGTGGCCGGTGTCTGCCAGAAGATCTGCTGCGAGAGCGGAAAACTGGAAGGCTTGGCCTGCGCCGTGTCGAGCGGCGCGAGGCTGCTCATGCCCGTGCTCAGCCAGTTCTTCAAGGCGAAATCCCGAACGTCCTTGTAGCGGTCGAGGTCGCCCGAATCGGTCAGCTCGAACTGCAACGTCGTTCCGCCCTGTTGCTGGAAGCTGAGCCAGCCTTCGGTGGCGCCACGCGTCAGGCTGAAGGTGAAGGTTCCCGCTCCGGTATCGCCGATATTGTTGGGCAACGGGAAGGCTTGGCCGGTCAGAGCAAACAAGCCCAGTTGATCCGGGTAGTGATAGTCGCCCGGGCTACCACTGACCAGCAGTCCGTCTGCTTTGGCGGTGAGCCCTTCGGTGGGCAGGCGCAGGCCATGCAGGTAGAAGCGCGAGGTCATCGCGGAGACGTCTTGGAGTGCCAGCACTCGCCGCGACTCATCGATCAGCGCTCCGGCTTGATATTGAGCCAGCCCGGGAACATTGAGGTTCGGATCGGCCGTATCGAACAAGCCAGCAAAAGACAGATTCGACTGCGCCAGCAGGTCCGTGGTGACAGCGAAGCGCGCCGCCACCGCCGCGAGGGTGTCCTCCGCGCTGATCGTGTAAGCAAACGCTGGCGCGGTAACCACGGACAGCGGCGAAAGCAACGCGGCGTTGGAGACGACGTCGGTCTTGTCCAGCAGTTCGTCGAGACCTATGGCGAAGCTGGCCGCGATGGAATTGAGAGAGTCCCCGGAAGTGGTGAGGATCGTGCGTGCGTTGTAGGTCACCGGAACGCCCGCCGCCAGAATCCGGTTGTCGGCCGCGTTCTGAACCGCCAATTGACGGCCCGTAAACTTGGCGCCGAAGATGGACTGGGCCGCGATCCCGTTAAAGCTCAGCGCGCCCGGCGTCGGCCAAGTCATGCCTTGAATGGTGAGCGGCTGGCTTGCCTTGGAGTTTAATAGGTGCGCGCTGTTGGCTTGGAACAGCAGCTCCGGCGTGAACACCTGGTCCCCGGTCAGCTGCCCCGTGCGATTGATGCCGTCGACGATGTTTTGCACCGTCTGCGCGGGGTCGATCACCAGCTTGAAGTTGGCCAGCCCATCGATGAGCGCTTGAACCGTCTGGCGTCCAATCAGCGCGAAGTAGTCGCCGAAGATGTAGCTGCCAATCGACGGGCCTTCGGCGTCCGGCGCGGCCAGCCTTTGAGCCTTGGGCTTTTCCTCCTGCACCTGGACCTTGAGTTCGTTGAAATACGTCGTCAGGAAACCCAGGTAGTTGGCATCGCTGCTGTTGTAGTCGCCGAAGGCGTAGTGATACGGCTTGCCGGAAGGCGCAAAGGCCGGCACATCGAGCACGGTGGCGGGAGGCGCCGGGAAGAAGGCCGCGCTCGAAGATCCCGCCGAGCTGTTCAACGAGAAGACGAACTGCGTCTGCATCGTGAGAAACGCATCGATCTGATCGGAGGGCACCGGCGTCGGCGTGGTCGCGCCCGATAGGTACGCCAGTGCCGACTGCAAGAACTCCACCGTCACGATTTCTTTGTTGAGCGCCTCCGCCGTCATCGGCCCAATGCCCGCGGCGAGAATCCACTGCAGGACCAGGACCGCGAAATCCTCGAAGGTGGCGTCTGGCGCGGCGGTGGTGGCGCGCAGCAGTGCGGCCTGGGCGACCGTGGGCCGTGGGCCGTCGAAGTGGCCGGCAGCCAACATGGTTTTCGGAGCCTCAGCCTGCACGGGAGGCGGCACCGGCAGGAAGAAGTTCAGCGCGTAGCAGACTTGCTGTTGCGCGGGAGCTGCCGCTGCGTCTCCGGCTACGGTCAGGACCGGCATCACCCAGCCATTCATTTGCAGCGTGGGGCCTTTTTGCAGATTCGTCCACGTGGGATCGTAGATCGCCGGGGACGTGCCCAGTTCGATGGCGGCGCTCGACAAGAAGCGGGAGCTCCGTCGCCGGCCCATCCCCAACGGCCGAACTCCCTGCTGCGCGACGTGCCACGGCGGATTGTTGCCCATCGGATTCTGCAGCACGAAGGTGGCTTCAATGGTCGCGGAGAAGGAGAAGCTGATCGAGATCGAGAACAGCCCCAAGTCGATCTTGACGCTCACCTTCACCTTCACGGCGCATCCGGCCGAGATCACGATGTCCTCGTAGGCGATCAGGGTAAACCGAATGTAGAGGGAGATGGAGATATCGACGTCGGCCTTGATGATGGCGAAGTCGATGCTGCCGTAGAGGCGGCCCTGGACGCCCGCCGTGCCGATCAGGGCGAAGTAGTAGCCGTCCTGAAGGTTGTTGGGATTGCCGGGTTGTGTCGGACCCTCGTACGGCAGGAAACGAGCCAGTACACCTTCGATGATGCCGAAGACGGTCAGACTAAAGCCGGCCCGCAGAATACCGGCCTCGATCGATTTGCCCAGGCCCAATTGGGCTCCGAAGCCGAACACGATCACCGGATTAAACCACCCGTTGGTGGCCGCGGGAACCTTATCGGTGGTGGCACTGCTGAGCTTGCCGAAGTAGAAGCCGCCCGAGCCCATCACAGGGATGCCGGGAGGGATGATGGCCTCAACGCTGAACGACCGCGAGAAGTCCATGTTCCAGGGGAAACCGATGTCCACCTGGAAATCGCCGTTGGTGTAGACCTGAATCGCAAACACCGGCAGCGTCACCGTGGCGACGCCGATCTGGAATTTGCGCATGATGTTCGGCAGCGCGATCTCGGCCGAGTAGCAGCCCACGGTATCAGAGATCTGCCGGTACATGATCTGGAAATCAAGACCCGCGAAGACCTTCGCCATCGGACCGTCCAGCGCGATGCGAAGCGCATACAGCACCGGATCGTTGAAGACGATCGAGAGCTGCATGAAATAGACGGCGGGCGGGTCATCGGTCAGCAAGGCGGGCACGCCACCTTGATACGGTGCGAGTGCGGTCGCCGGCGGATTCGCCTTCTCCTGCTCGGCCTTGAGAACCCCAAAATCCAGCGCCACAAACCACGCGCTCTGCGGACTGAATACCGGCTGACCGGCCCCGCCCACGGGAATCTCCGGTGGCGAGGGGATCGTCAAAGCCCGCAACATGGTGATGACGTCTGCGACGTTGGTCTGGTCCACCAGACCGTTCACGGTGACATGTTGTCCCAGCGCAATCAGGCGCAAGTCGAGATACTTATTGCCGCCTCCCGGAGGCGCTGGCGTTTCCTCGGGCTTGGTCGGATCCCAACTGAGCTTGTCGCCACTTTCCCAAACAAAGCTGCCTTCCACGTCGATCTGCACGCGCCGTTCGGTGGCGGGCTTGGACGGGTCGTAGTTGAGACCGATGCTGGTGATCTTGAACAACCCGAAGTCCAGCGGGCCGATGGCCACGGAGAACTTGACGGTCTTCTGGGTGAAGTTATAGGTGACCGAGAAGCCGTTCAGCTTAATGTCGTTGAGCACGTTCCAAGGCGCGGCCAGGCCGAACTCCGCGCCCGTGGCCCAAGACACGAACATCGAGACCATTTCGCCAATCGACTTGTCGTCCAACTTGAAGACGGCCGTGACATCGCCCGTCGCCACGTCCTTGCTCAAGCAGGCGCTGACAAACAGCCACTGGACGCAGAGCGTCTGGGACTTGGGGTCGAAGTTGTAGTCCACCCGCAGGTCGATGTTCCACAGCGTGATGTCGGCGCCCAGCTTGCCGTGCTTGCCTTCCTTGTTGAAGCCGATCGCCAGATCGCCGGTGACCGTAAGTGAAGGCAGCGCCGGAATGGGAGTCCACGGCGTGGCGGTCTTGGCGTAGAAATCGAACGCGTTCCCGGCCGTGTCCCAATCAAGTGAGAGCGTCAGGCCGTCGAGCTGCGGAAACTGGAACGGGATGGGATTGCTGCCCGGAATCCAGTCCACGCCGAGGTATTCGCCGAGCAGTGGATTCAAATCGACCACACCGCTGGTCTGACGTGCCTCGAAGGTCCACAAACCTTCTCCCTTGTAGAAAGCACTGACATCAACGCCGATCTTGGCCGACGCCGGCAGCAGCACCGTGTGGCCTGTGACGGCGCCCGTGCTTACGCCCTTGTTGCGATTGATGTTGAACCCGGCCTGTTCAATCGTGAACAGGTCCAAACCAAAGAAGCTGATCGTCCACTGAATGTTGAAATTCAGCGTCACGTCCAGATAGTCCGTCGTCCGGTTGTAGTTGAAGCTGAACCCGTCAATCTCGGGCAGCTGGGGCAGCGTCAGCGTCACGCCGGGAGGCAGGAACGTGGAGAAGAGATTCTCGAGCGTGATCTTTCCGGACTGCAGTTCGCCCTGCAAGACCAGGCCCGGGTAGCTGAATGACACGCCAATCACGGCGGGGTCCGTCTGGCCCATCGTGAACTCGGCGGAGCCAGCCACCGAAAGCGTGCTGGCACCGGCGGGTTGGAGCAACGTGGTCGAAACCTGAATCTGGTTCAGCACCAGGCTTCCAAACAGCGGCAGGTTCGGCGTATTGCTCTGCGCAACGATCAGGATCGACTCAAGCGTGCTTTCGGTCTGGTTGTATTGCAGCTCAACACTGCTCACACCAAGATCCGTCAACACGTTGAACGGAGGGGGCAGGCGCTGCACCAGATTGACACTGGTGGCCATCTGAAACGCAGCCGAGATGCTGGGATACGTTTGGTCGAAGCTGATGGTGGCCGGCCACAAGTCCGGCGCGCCGACGCTGATCTCGACCTTCGCCACGATCGGCGGATTTGCCGATTCAAGCGCCGGATAGTAGCCGCCGAACGTCGCGCTCACCGGCAGCTTGCCATTCGGAATCAACATGCTGACGTAGGGGTCACGCAGCACGATCCACGGCACGTTACCAAACGTCCAACTGTCCTGGTTGGCGAACTTGATATCGGCCGTGAGCACACCGCTGGGTTCGGTGAACACCACCACGACTTCGCAGTTGACGCCAACGCTCTGAAACGCCGCCGTCGGCCCCGAAAGCGTGATCTCGGTGACGTCGGGCGGCTCTCCCGTGTGGTCGAACGTCTGGACGGTTAAGGTCAGCGACGGTGCGTAGTTCACCAGCAGATCCTGCACGAAACCGGGGATGACGCCCTGGGTCAGGATTCCGGGAATCAAGTTGAGCGGCTGCCCAATGGTCACCGCGGCCTTCAATTGTTCGTACAGCGCGCTTAGAGTAAGTTCCGCCTCTGGAGCGGTTAGCGCCCGCGCCGTCCCGGTTAGTGCGAGGGGCGGCGCGGGTGCCAGCAGCGTATTCAGGTACGCAATCGAGAGCGAGAACTTGTCCTTCGACGCTCGCGAAAAATAGGCCTGCAACCCCAGAAAGTATTTGCGGATCGTCCCCGTGGGTGTGGTCTCGCGCAGATACTGTTCGTAGTATTCGCCCACGATCGTGCACGGAGCGTCCTCGGCACGCTCCGGCCAGACGGCGTTGGACGAGGAGATCTGGCTGGCAATATTGACGATTCCCGTGGCCGTTGGGCTGGTGTTGGCGCCGGTGAGGGAGACCGAAGGGTAGACACCCAAACGCCGCTCCTCCGACAGATTCGGCGCGGGCACCTGCATGTAGGGCCGCCCGATATTGATGCAGAGGTTCGCCGTGTTCTGCCCTTCAAAGAGCGCTGGCAAGGTCGACCTGAACACGCTGTAGCTGAACACCGGAGGAGGCGTGCGGCCCAATTGAATCCAGATCACCTGATTGTTCTGACCCGTCAGCGGACCCAGCGCCCCCGTGACGGCGGCCGTTGTCGTGGGGTAGTTCAGGTACGTGAAGCGCGCGTTGGCCGTGATCCCCGTAAAGAACGCGGAGCGCCGTGCAAAGTTCCGTTGCACTTCGATATTCCGCGCCCGAAACGCGGGACTGACGTTCATCTCGCTGGGTGCGGAGTTGCCCTGTAGAATATCGCGCAGTCCCGTCTCAGCCGACTCGGCCTCCGTTCCGAAATCGTCGAAGTTCAGAATGATGACGGGCCGCGGCGTGCGCGCAACATCCTGCCACTTCATCACCGATCCCACGATCAGGCCGGCCGCATAGTCGGGGTTGGCGTTCAGACGCGAGATTCCGCTCTTCACGCTGTAGGTCACCAGCAGCTGAAAATTGGCCAGTGTCGGGTCTGAGGTTAGCAACTGCGCAATGGCCACCCGCGGATTGTCCGCGTAGGCCGCAAACGGAGGAGTCGAATAGAGCGTCGGATCCAGATAGAACAGGCGATTATTGAACCCCGTGCCCAGTTGCGGGATCGCTGCCAGGTCGATCGGATCCTGCCCCGGACGTTGAATCTGTTCCGGCCCTAGCCATGCGTACGGTTGCAGACGAACGAAGTTGCGGACGTTCAACTGCGCCGCGTAGTCAGCCATCGTATTGGCGCCGCCGGTAAACCCAAAGTTCACCGTGGCGACCGGAGGCGCGGCAAACTGAATCGCGGCGAGCGTGGCATTGTTGATCCGCGGAGGATCGTTGAGCAGCTCCGGGATCAGTTCCTGCAGCTTGACCAGCTCCGCGGGAGATTCGTAGTAGATCTCAATCGTGCCGGCGTAGCCGAAGTTCAGATTCTGGGCGTCCACGGGCCGCGCCAGACGATAGGCCAGGTTGGCCGTCGACGACTGGTGGCCATAGCTCGCTCCGGCCTCCACCCACAACCGCACGGTTGGATTGTCCGGACCGTTCAGTTGGGTCCGGAACGCGGTCACCTGCTCGGTGATCGTCTGGTCGCTAAACGTTTCGACCGAATCAAACAGACTGCTGAAAAGACCGGATAGCCAACTTGCCATAACAATCGTCTCTCCCTGATCGAGCGTTAGCGGGCGGCCACTTCAACTGGTGGCGGTACGGGCTGGTCCTGGTTATAGATCGCGTACCAGCCGAGGCCCGTTGGAGAACTCTCCTGCGGGCCGCCAAACAGGAAGAAGGCCGTCGCTCCATTGGGTGGGATCTTCAGCAGACCCAGGAACTTCAGCGCGATCTCGTTGAGCAGCAACAGGTACGATTGCTGGCCTTCGTTGTAGTAGAGCTGAACGGCGCCCACGGAAAGCTTGATCACCGTCTGCAGACTGAAGAGATCGCCGCCCGTGCCCGCGCCCGGCAGCAGGATTCCGATCAGCGCGCGATAGCCGCTTTGCCCCTGGCTGGCGCCGCTGTCGTCCGCCCAGGCGCACAGCAAGCTGGAGTTCACATTCACTTTGCCGGCCAACGCCCCCGGCGTGCCCATGTTCACCTTGAACTGCAAGCCGTGCCAACCCTTCGCGGAGACTCCTTGCAGTCCGTACTGCGTCCCGACCGTCAGGTACCCCAGCGATTGCGGCGTGCTGGTGCCGTCTCCCGACTGCATCCCCAGCAGCTCCAGTTGGAAGTTGAGAAACAGGCTGTTATTGCGTGGCGTTGAAGCGTTGGTGTTGAACGACATCTCACGCTCGATCAAGCTCACGACGGCGTCCGTACCGTCGGTCTTGGAGCGAATTTCCAGCCCCAGGTTGGAAAAGTTCAAGCCCGCGCGCGGCCCAACCGTCGAATCGGCCGAACCAAACGAGTAGAAGTCGACCACTGGCAATGCCGGGTCCTGATCCGCCGGCCCCTGAATGAGCGCGAAATTCATGTAGCCGGACAACGCGATCCAGCTGACCTGCGTGCCGCTGACGCTGCCGTCGTCGCGCGTGCTCATCACCGCCGTGTCGATCTCCACCTGCGTCAGTACGTTGTTGGCCAGCAAGTACACGTTGGCCGTCGCTGACGAAAGGCTGTACACCGGCGCGCCGCCGTTCATTTGAAACGCACCCGTCAGCAGCACCGCGTTGTAGATGTTGCCGCCCTCCCCCATCGCGGTGACTTCACTGCCTAGCAATTGATTCAGCGTGATCTGCGCCACGCTATCGAACTTCTTCAGCCCGCTGTTCTGGAACAGAGCCTTGAGTGTCAGCAGCGTGAACGTGTAGGGTTCCTGGCTGCGGGGCGGAATCGGATGAGGGCTCTGGGTGTCGACGTAGGACGGGTCGACATAGTAGACCAAGCCGAAGATCGACGAGGAATCCTGCTGCTGAACCTTTTCGCCGTTGATCTGGCTGACCTCAATGCCGAGGTGGTGTGCGTAGAAGGCCGATGGGTCGTTGATCCCCGCCGTTATGCCCGCCAGATCCTTCGGCACCTGCGCGATGTCCACACGCAGCATCAGCACTCCGGTCCAGTTCGGGTCCTGGATGATTTGCGCGAAACTGGCGAAGAATGGATCGTCCTGGCGCGCCAGTGCGTCGTCGAAGTAGTCGTTCAGCCAATTCGAGAGCGGGATCAGTTGCGACGTATCAGGGTCGGAGACACCGCCGCCCGAAAGCTTCACCGTCGGCGCGCCGAACTTGTCCTTCATCGTCCACGTTTCAGGACTCAGCACCAGATCCGTCAGCTTGCCCTGGATGCCTTTGACGATCAGGACGTTGCGGTAGTCGCTGTAGGCGCTCTCGGTGCCCACGTTGGCCTTGAACACCCAACCCGCCAGTCCGAGAGTATTGAAGAAGTAGCTGGGATCGGTGATGTTGTTGGACGCGGGCGGCATGAATGTCCCGCCGCTCGGGGCGCCGAGATAGTTCGCATTGGCCACCACCAGAAACAGATTGCTGGTCTGAAACGCCGCCTGCAAGTCCGGCTGCAGTTTCGTAAAGCCTACCTGATCGATCACCGCCCCGCCTTCCATCATCTGGCCGAGCAGCAGCTGGTCCCAGGTCCCGTCGCAGCGCACATGCGAGATGAACCCCGCCGGAGTGGTCGTATAGAACGGGCAGGCGGCCGCCGTGGCGGACAGGCCAAGACTGTGGCGGGCCGAAGGTGCGTGGGAGGCCCCGGCATTGGTGATCAACGTCCGCCGGGTGGCAGACAGAATCTGGCGCTCCAGGCCCTCCAGTTGCGCCTGCGTCATGTCCTGCTCGCCCGCGCCAGCGACAAAGCCCGCCATCGGGAGCAAGGGATAGGCGAGGTCGGCGGGAAGCGCCACGCCAGGATTCAGTGATCCCAGCAGCCCCGGCCACGCAGGGGCGACCACCGTGTCCAATCCAAATAGATCCGAGCCCTTGGGCGCCGCCGAGTAAAGCGGCGCGGAGTTGTCACCCGGTGGAGAGACGACATTGCCCCAGGCGGTCTGAAACGTGTTGTCCAGCAACAGCGCCTTGGGGTCGATCGGGGGTCCGGTGGGCGAGGAGGACGGCACCGGGTATCGCGGCGCGTTGGCGGCCTGATTCTCTTTGAACCGGATGCGGCTGCCGGCTTGGGTACCTCCGGTGAAGGCCGTTCCTTGCGGGCCTCCCATACTCGGCAGAAACGCGATCGTCTCCGTGCCTGATAATCCACAGATCAGGTATTCCGGCGTGCCCTCAACCGGGGCCGGCACCGTCATCACAAAGTCGCCCGTCGGCGTGAAGCGGAAGCCGTTTTGGAGCGGCGTGGAGCCAAATCCAGGATTGATGGTGAGCCCGGCAGGAACTCCCTGCCCCGCGTCGGCCAGCGGAATTAGGGTCACCTTTTTGCCGGAATTGGTGCGGTAGAACGAGATCAAACTGGTATTGGTTTCCGACCCGCCGGGGGAATTCTGCCCGGTAAAGTAGAGCACCGTCCGGGAACTCGCGATCGCATTGTTGGGATTCACCAGGTTGATTTGTCCCGAGAAGCCAATCATGTCCGTACTGGAAGGCAGCGTTCCGTCGGCCAACGGCAGCATCGCCGAAAGCTGGGGTGAGGTTTGCGAGCCCTGGTGATCGTTGGGGATGACAACCTGAAACCCCATGTCCAGTTTGGTAGTCAGCGCCAGCCGGCGGATGAAGATGCCGAACCGGAAGCTTCCTTGATCGGGCCCGCTGAACGCGAGCGTGGAAGTGTTATCCGGCTGGAATGTATCGGCTCCGCTCTGCGGCCACGCAATGGCCATCGCTGGCCCGCTTGATCCGTTAAACATAAGCGTATCCCCGGCGGGGGCAATCGAAGATCCGCTGGCCAACTGCGCCTCGACCGGCGGAATTCCCGTGATCCCGGTGAGAATGACGTTCACGCCGGTGTTGACAAAAACCTGCGTATCCTGTTGCCGCAAACCCGCCACCACCGGAGTCCCCACCAAAGGGGACTCCGCAGTGGGAACAAAGCCTGCCACGAAAATAAGCGCCCGCGAGTCGAAGATCCCGTTCAACACCCCTTGGATGGCGTCAATGAATGTTGTGAGGTTGGCACCGGCTAGGTCGGGAGCTACGGCGGAATACACGAACGTCGACTGTAGTGTGGAGCTGGTCAGCGCGTCGTCCAGCGGGATGGGCAACTCCGGAGGGGTAACGTTGGCCGGAAGCAAGACTCCCCACCAGCCCGCCCCTGAGCCTACCGATTGAAAGAGCCTGGAATTGGAGACCTGCTCAAACTGGACCATGGACCCCTCGCTTGTTGCATCGACACAACGCCACAACATGGCTCCGCCAGGACCCCTGGGAGCCTACACGTAACCGTTTCGGAGAGTGGACCGGGCGGAGCCGCCGCAAATGGTGCGGCTCCACTCAGTCGCGAAGAAGCACGAGGACCACAGCCGACTAGCTGCCCACGGTAAACGTGGCGCTGGCCGCCAGCGACGTGCGGCCCTTCACGGGTTCCACCGAGAAGTAACCCACGCAATAGGAGACACCGATCAGCAGTTTGATGCCTTCGATGACGGCATAGCCGCTCGACGGTGCGTCCTGGGTCACATCGACGCGCTTGATCGGATCGCCCGAGTAGGGAACCTGCGAGCCCTGCCAGATGCCGATCCAGTTCTTGTTGGTGGCGGGAGAATACTGCGGAAGGCCGGTGTACTGTACCTGAACCAGGTTATTCCCGTAGTAAACCACGGCGATTCCCACCGCGGCATACTCCCAGACCGCCGGGTTATCCTGTTGATCGGCAGGCATATACACCGTAGACACAACCGCCTGCGGCGTCGGCGCAACCGCATAGCCGACAATATAGCCCTTCTGTTCAAAGGGGAACGTCACCAGCGTCGTCGATTGCGAGCTGTCCGTATTAATGGCCGTATCTCCGTCAGGGCTCTTCGCCCACGGCACCGCATTGGCGGTCGTCTGCCACACATAAATGTGGTTGCCGTACGTCTTCGGTGTATTGGCCGGCAGAGTGATGTAGCTGACAATCGCGCCCTGCGCGGTGGGGACGCCCTGGATTCCAATGCTGACAGAAGTGCCCGCGCTGGCGCTTAGAAAAGGCTGCTCTTTGGATGCAGCCAGTAAATCGTGTTTGTGATGTGACATGCGGGTGCGGTCCTTTAGGCAGGTGCGGCCTGCGTGCTTCTCTGGGAGAAAGCAACTGAATATTACTAGGATTTTCGCGAATGGTCAAGACAAATGTAGGCCAATTAGCTGATATAAATTCAGCTCCTATTCGACAAGCATCGGCCGTGATTCCGCGAGGGTTTTCCGTCGGCCTTCACGCCGGGCCGAGCGGCCTGCTTGGAGCAGTCAACTTTAGTTCACACCGCGCCGATTCCCGGTGTGGCACGCACCGGAGCCGCCGGAATCGCCGGCGGAATTCGAACTAAAAGCGTGTTCGGTGCAGGCCATCCTCGTGAAAATAGGGGTCGACGGGCTATGCTACGAGGTGCCACCATGCGCCGCAAGCGATACGCGCGGGCCCAGCCGAGGCCACTCCATTTCGTCCTTCTGACGCCCCCGGGAGGGGACCGCCTCCTGCGCCAGCCGGAGCTCGCCGGTTCGTCTCCGGACTCAGATCTCAGCCACTTCACCCTCAGCGCCAACATCCCGACTTCCGGCGGAGTGATCGTTAAATACACTTCTTTACCCGGAAATCTGCCCCAACAATATGGCAATACCGTGACTCTGTGGAACTCCACCATTCCAAACACCCAAGAGAGCCCGCTTGTTACGGCCCCCGTTCCCGACAATTCTGAAGTCGGAGACGTTTGGATCCCGTATGGCTTCCAGCAAAGTAACTATTCCGTAACCTATGACACAGCCGGGGTAACCAGCATGTGCGCGCTGGTCCAAATCCAGCTGGCAGCGGCTGCCCTCACCATCCCCACCTACGTGAGCCTCACCATCTCGTCGCTCGACAGCGCTGGCGTCACGGTGATCTACAGCACTTTGCCCGGCTACACGCCGGCGACGTACAAGAACTGGATTGGCCTTTGGCGCGGCTTTGAATCGCCCTACTCGGGGGACAAACCGCTGGCGGTGGCGGCGATTACGGAAGACTTCACGCAGGGGGAAGTAAGGATTCTGTTCTCACCCGGCCCCTTCGACTACACGCTGATTTACTTCATGGGAGAAAGCAGACCCACAGCGGGCGCCATGCTCTACTTTCAAGCCACCTCAAACCCGGCGGACCAGCGAAGCAGGTCTCGGTCCGCGTAGGGCGCGTAGCCGGTCGCGCTTGGGTGTGGCGCTCAGGCGACGGTGATGCGGGGGCGGGCGATGGAGCGGCCGCGGGCTCTCAGGTCGAGTTGATACTCACCGGCGGTCAACTCGGTCGGCAGAATGATGTTGAACTCGTGGCGGGGCGCGCGGGGGTCGACGCAGAACACCTCGACGCCCGGCAGTGGCTGGCCTGCAAACCAGCATTCCACTGCGCCGTCGGTCTCCTCGATGACGGCTTTCACGGTCCCGGAGCGGATGGTGGTGGAGAGCAGGTCTACGCCATCGCTGACCGAGACCACGCGCGGGATCTGGATGGGGCGCGGGATCAGGCGGACCTTGCCGGCGCCTCCGTTCACGGTCACTTGCGCGACGCCCGGCACGGTACCGGGAGGCACGGGGACGTTCAACTGCCGCAGGCCATCATTTTCGGAGCGGCCAAGATAACTGGGCACCGCGGGGACTCCGGCGATGCGGACGTCGAGATGGTTTAGGTCTGCCGATTCGCCCAAGCCCTCGACGCGCAGGGCAATGGACGCGAAAGGACCGCCGAGCGGAGCGACCGGCTCCGAACTGCGGGCGTTGGTGATCCAGCGCACTTGCACGCGGCCCATCGGCTCCGCGGCTTCGCGCTTGCGGAAGGTGGCCCACATGTACTGCGTCTCCAGGCCTTCTAAAGCGAGCAGTTGAATGCCCTGCTCCCGCGCAAAGGCTCGGACTTCATCGCCGGAGATGCGCACGCCTTCCCAGGTGGTGTAGGCCTTGGCGGTGGGTGGCAGGCCGTTGATCTGCACGCGAGCGATCCCGGCCGGTTTCAGGACGCGGACGGCCTCCCGCAGGTACGACATCACCACGTCGCGATCGGGGATGTGCTGGAAGACGGCGTAGCTGTAGACGAAGTCGAACGAGTCCGTGGCGAACTGGTCAAGCGTGGAGCCAGACCCCGTATGCACATGCGCGTGCCGGAGCGCGGAGAGATTTTCCCGCGCGCGGGCCACCATTTCATTAGACACATCAATGCCGTGGATCTCGCCGCCATGTTCGGCCAGGGGCTTCATCAAGCGCCCGGGGCCGCAACCGATCTCGAGGAACCGCCGTGCCCGGCCTTCACTGGGTAAGCCGCGCTGGATCTCGCGCTGTAAGTCACGCAGGACATCGGCAGCGGTGGAGAAGAACTCTTCAGTGGACTGGTCCCGCCGCCCGAAAGCGACATAGTAATTTGCATCTTCGCGGGCGCGGGCGTTCCACTCTTCGCGCATCCGCGTCCCGACATCGGCATTACTCGCTGCTGGATTGCTCACTGGCACCGGTTCCTTTCAAACTTCACACCTTCAAAGGGAGCGGGACAGCGCGCATGGCCCGTGATGACGTTATCCTTCACGACGACGCCCCGTGGCGGATTGGGCCGCAGCACGCCCGGCGAAAAGAATATGGCCGCGCCTAGGAGCCCGTCTTTTGACTGCGCCAGATTCAGATTCAAGAAGGAGTTATTCGAGATGGTGTGTCCACTGCCGATGACGAACATCGCGCCATACTTGGTCCCGTCGATCACGTTGCCTTGAATGGCGATGTTCCGGCTGACCGATTCCGGATGAGAGTCATTGAAGACGATGCCGAAGTTCCCCAATGGATAAGCCGCCACGGGCTTCGCGTTGACGCAACGGTTTTCGGAGACGGCGCCATCGTGGAAGCCATCGAGGTCAAAGCATTTGCCGTTGATCTCAAACAGGCGGTTGTGGCGATAGGTTGAGCCTTCCACGTTGCCGGCCGTGTCGATGCCCACCGGCTCCCCTTCGGCGACATCCATGGGATAGCCGATGTTGCGGATGGTGTTGTTTTCGACCAGCACATTCACCGCATGGCCCACCTGGATGGCATCGCGCCCGGCGGTATCGATCTCGTTGTCCGCGATCACACCCTCGCGATTGCGGGGCGAGACGGTGTAGCTGTGGGTCCAGATGGCGTTGCCCCGGATGCGCCGCAGGTGGCAGCCGCGGACCTCGAAGTTGGTGGTACCTTCCTCCAGCAGAATGCCGCCGGTGGTGTTGTTCTTGCCCTGGGCGTCGAGCGAGCCCGAGTCTTCAATGGTGACGTTGCGGATGACTACCTTCTTTGACCGCGCGACCACGATCGCGAGGTTCACCACATTGCGCAGCGTGACGTTCTCGATCAGGACATCTTCGCTGCGGTCGATCGAGATGCCGTTCAGCGGGTAATAGTCGATGAACGGCGCGCCATTCTCCGCGACGGGCCACCGCTTCTCGAACTGCGCGCGCTTGCCGTCAATCACGACACTGCGGATGCGGACCTGCTTTTCGCCGCGGATGTCGATGACGGCGTGGCCGGTCTTTGAGTCAGCGGTGAACGACTGGTTCTCGATGACGATGGCGACGAAAGCTAAGCTGTAGAGGATGCCCACACGTATTGACGAGTTTAACGTGACCCTGCCCGATGGCTGCCTGATCGGCGTAGTGGGCGAGGCCAAGCTCCAGTTTACGCAGGCTCCGCTGCTCGAGTTGCTGGAGCGCCGGCAGAAGGGCGAGACGCTGTTTGTCCGTGGCCTGGACCCGCGGTTCTGCGATGAGATCTGGTGGATCAAGGGCCCGGGCGATTTGCGCCGGGGTGACCCGCAGGAAGTGATCCAGGAGTATCGCGCTGCACAGGCTCAGCGGCTGCGAGCGGATGCGCAGGGCCGCCAACTGGTGCTGCCGCCCGCGCTGCGGCGAGGCGATGGTCGCGCCCGGTTGATTGAGATTGAGACGTTGGACGCGCTCGGCACACCCACGTCGGCCTGGAAGAGCGGCGAAGAGGCGCAGATCCGCGTGACGGTGGAGTTCGACCGCGACGTGGAAGATCCCGTGATCGGCATCATGATCCGCACCCGGCTGGGCTTTGAGGTCTACGGCACCAATACAGAGCTCGATAAGATCGCCTTTGGTCCCGTGCGCCCGGGAGAGCGCGCGGTGGTGACCTTTGCCTTCACCTGTGATCTCTGCCCCAATGAGTACGCCCTCACCGCCGCCTCGCATGACCCCGACGGCACGTGGCATGACTGGATGGAGGATGCCGTGGCGTTCTCCGTGGTGGACGACCGCTATACGGCGGGCGTGGCCAATCTGCGGGCTCGGGTGAATGTGGCGACGACGGTGAGCGATTAGCCGCTGCTCTCCCGGTCACGCCGGAGTCAGTGAGCGGCGGCCTTCGACGAGGCAACTGCGCGAACAGGTGTGGCGGGGGTTGCGGGACGCGTCAAGCTTGGCCAGTCTCCTTGAAGAACGAACCCCGCCCAGTAGTAAGGGCTCTGCCAGCGGGGCTGCTTCCGGATGCTGAGCTGGGCGGTGCGGAGAGCGGCGGCGGGAGAGGCTCCGGCGAAGTACTGGCGGTAGAACTCACCCATCAGTTCGGCGGAGGCTTGGTCGTTGACGGGCCACAGTGTGAGGATCAGTGATCGCGCGCCGGCATGAAAGAAGGCGCGGCTGAACCCGAGCATCCCTTCGCCACGCAGGTCTTTGCCGACGGCCGTGTTGCAGCCGTTCAAGACCACCAGCTCCGCATCGGACTGGAGAGCGTACAGTTCTGGCAATCGCAGCATGCCGTCCGCCGGGCGCCCCTGCGCATCCACCTGGCTGAGCACCAGCGCGGATTCAAGCGGCCGGGCGGAATCGACCGTGGCGTGGGCCGATACGTGGATCACTTGATGCCCTCGCAGCGCGCCATTCAGAAACAGCTCCTTCCGGGCTCGCGGGCCTTGCCACACGGTGACGGCCTTGGCTCCGCCAGCTCGGACAATGTGCTCAATCTCGACGGTCGAGAAAAACAGCGGCGTGAAGGAAGGTGCGCCCGGCTCCCCCGGCTTCGAGGCTACCGGAGTTCGCGCCCCGCCCTCCGTATCGGCCGACGCGTAGAGCGGATCCCCCACCAGCGCCACCTTCGCCGTTCCCGCACGGATGCTGGTCCGTGGCTGCTTGCGGAGCAGGCCCAACAACGATGCCGACGGCAGCTGGACCAGCTCAAAGCGGGAGAGCAAATGGCCACGCCCAAGATTGAGCGCTCCAAATGGCACGCGCGCCAGTTCGGCATCCGGAACAATCACCAGGCGCTTGGAGGTGAGCCGGTCCGCGAAGGGGCCGAACAGGGCCTGGGCCAAAGCCGGAGAGGGGCTCTGCGGGCGGACCAGCAGTTCGAGGATCTGCGCCCGGCCGGGCAGGACAAACATCTCGAGTTCACGGGGCCCGCCGATCAACCACGCAAAGCTCCGCTTCTCACCCAGGCTGAACTCGACCAACCGGGTGTCGTCATCGAGCAAGGCCGCTACTTGCGCCGCCGAAAGAATCTCGGGCTGGACGAGCGAGGCAAACGCGGGGCTGGCGGCGCGCAAGCGAAGGTCAGCTTCCAGATACTGGCGGTTGGCCGCCGCCCGCTCCTGTTCTGAACTGGTCCGTAGTTGGGCCAGATAGGAGGCGCGGCGGTACAGGCGCCGCTCTTCCGCCAGCAACCGCGGATTCAGGCCCTGCTGCAATTGATCGCGCGTGGCATTCACCAGATCCAGCAGCGTGCGGGCGCGCGCCTGTTCGGTGGCGCGATACGCCTCATGGTCAAAGCGCCGCCCGGGCTCCAGCTCATGCCGCCGCGCGAGCGTCTCAATCCAGGTCTCGAACAGGGTTTGCTTCGAAGCCAGATAACTGGCCCGCAGCTGTTCATTGGGGACGCGGGTCCGGAGGCCCTCGATGCGGGCGATGGCTCGCTCGGCGGCTTCTTGAGCTGGGGCCAAGTGCGATTGGTCCAGGTGAACGCGGGCCAGACTGCCGAGCGTATCCGCCGCCGCCGCGTCGAAGCGCAAACTCTCGCGCAACTGAAGCGAGCGGTTGAGCGCCTGGATGGCGCTCGAGCTATCGCCGTCCCCATGCAGGGCGATGCCGAGCTCATGGAGAGCGCTGGCTTCCCCACGCGGTTCCGGCAGTTGGCGGTAGGCTTCCGCCGCTTGCCGCAACAGCTGGATGGCGGCCGGGCGATCACCTTCGGCGTTGCGAGCCAGATAGGAGCGCCCGAGATAGTTATCCCGGTCCGCCTGATCTAGTGGGCTCACCACCACCAGGCCGGCCTGATCAAGCAATGCCCGCGCCGCCGCATGGTCGCCCAGCTTCAGTTTTACGGAAGCCAAGTTGAGTAAGCTCCGCCCGGCTTCCGCTTGAGCTCCAACCGACCGCAGGAGGCTCACCGATTGCTCGTAGGCCAGCGCCGCCGCCGCCAGATCTCCCAGGCTGCTGTAAGCCACGGCCAGATTGTTCATGGCGCGGCCCTTTTGCCTGGCCCGTCCCGCTGACAGGCGGTAGGATTCTCGATGGTGCGTGATCGCCAGTTCGCATTCGCCGCACTGACAGAGTAGTAAGCCATAGTTGGAAAGCGTCGCGGGTAACCCGAATTCGGGCCGGGGGTCCTGCTTCCAAGCCTCAATCGCCTCGACAAAGTGGACCCGGGCGGATTCGATCTCCCCCAGCCGCCATTCGGCTGTGGCGAGGCCGTTCAGCACCTCTCCCAAATCCGCTCGAAGTGTCCGGCTAAGCGGCAGGGCCGAGGCAAAGGCGGCTTTCTGTTCCCCATAGCGCTTGGCCGCGGAGGCCGCATCTCCGGACGCAATCAAGCGGGCCAGTTCCTGAGAACCGGCCGGTGGCGGTGCGAGGCTGGCCTGCGCCAGCAGGAGTAACGGCAGAAGGGCGGCTGCCATCATCGGAGGCTATCATTCCGCCGCGGGCCGAGACAAGGGGCTCCGGCGTTTTCTGGCGAAACTCATCCCTCATTACGTTTACAACTTAGACAGGCAAGATTTTTTTCGATACTCGTGACTCACTTTCTGAAAAGCTGCCATATATTCGAAGAACCATGACTAAACCCGCCTATGATTTCGATCGCCTCCAGGCCGCCTTACTGGAGGCGGCTGGCAAGTTTGATAGCCCAGAGGTAGACGCGCTGTGCCGCACGATTGCGGGCATTAGCGACCCGGCACCGGATTCGTTTGTGAAGACGGTGTTCGGGGCCTTGCGGAAGCAGCTCTATTTCAGCCAGATGCAGCGGCTGGCGGAGTTTTACCTGCGGAGCGGCAAGAACGGCTCGCCACAGGTCCGGCGGCAGTATGTCCAGGCCTTGGTTGATCAGGGCCTGTGCTGGCCGGCGCTCAGCTTTCTTGAGACAACGCTGGCGAACCACGTGGTGGGGCCGGAGGAGTACAAGGAGCTTGCGGGACTGAAAGGGCGGGCGTGGAAGCAGCTTTTCGTCGAAGCCCAAACGGCGGACCCCGATACGCGGCGCGACTATCTTGACCATGCGCTGGCGGCCTACGGCACCATCTATCGCGCCGACCCGGCGAACAGCTTGTGGCATGGCATCAACGTGGTGGCCTTGTTGGCGCGGGCGCAGCGGGAGAAGATTCCGGTGAAGGAGTATGCCGCAGGCGATCTGCGGCGGATCAGCCAACTGATCGTGGCCGCCGTTGAGGCCAAGCCAGCGCCTGATGCTTGGGATCTGGCGACGGCGATGGAAGCTAATCTGGCGCTGGGCCGCAAACGACAGGCACTGGCGGCCGCTCGCGGGTATGCCGCATCAGAGGGAGCAGACGCCTTTGAGTTGCGCAGCACGCTGCGGCAGCTGGAGGAGGTGTGGCAGCTGATCGATGACGCCGAGCCCGGCAAGAGCTTGCTGTCGGTCTTGCGTGGACACTTGGCCGGGCTCAAAGGCGGCGTCGTCAATCTGTCGCCGTCTGAGATCGTGTCGGCGAACAAGGATGCGGCCGGGATGCTGGAGGCGTTTGGCGAAGGGAACCCCAGCTATGCCTTCTACAAAGCCGGCCTCGATCGGGCGCGGTCCGTGGCGCGGATCGATACTCCCGCCGGTTTCGGGACGGGCTTTCTCGTCAACATGAAGGACTTTGGCGAGAAGTTCGGCGATCAGGTGGTGCTGATGACCTGCGGCCACGTGCTGCGTGAGGAAGATCGCGCCAAAGCCAAGGTCCGGTTTGAGGCGGCGAAACTGGACGCCGTCGTCACGCGCAATGTGCTGTGGCGGGACCGGTACCAGGGAGATCTAGGCCTGTGGATCGTGACGCCGGTGAACCGTAAGGCCAAGCTGCCCAGCCCCTGTCCGCTGGGCTCACTGACCGAGCGGGTGGCCGTGGGATCGCGCGTGGTGCTGATCGGGCACCCCGATGGCCGTGAGCTGACGTATTCGATGGCCAACAACGAGGTGATCACCGCGGATGGGCACGAGCTCACCTACCGCGCCCCGACTCGTGAAGGCAGCTCCGGCAGCCCCGTCTTTGATGGTGAGTGGCGCGTCGTGGGCATGCACCAGCGCGGAGGCGTGGCCGCCTATCCGGCGCAACAAATGGAGCCCAGCGCCGCCAGCAGTGCGGCCAGTGCGGCAGACGCCGCCAACGGGGGCACCACTGTCAGCGGCGCCAAGGAGATCATCTCGGAGATGGGCTCCGATCAAGGTGGCCACAAGGTGGATCCGAGACAAGCCAAGCCAAAGAAGATATCAGCCGCGGCCGGGCGCTAAAGCTGGACGTCTCGCGCACAGTGATATCCTTCCGAGACGATGGTGACTCGGACGCGATACAAGGTGCTGGCCCTTTGCGTGGTGCTGGCAGGCATCACTTACCTGGACCGCATCTGCATCTCCATCGCCGCCCCGCGCATCCGGCAGGACCTGGGGCTGACGGCCGTCCAGATGGGCTGGGTATTCGCCGCGTTCCAGTTCGCCTATGGAGTCTTTGAGATTCCCACCGGACACTGGGGCGACAAGATCGGCACACGCCGTGTCTTGACCCGCATTGTGGTCTGGTGGAGCGGCTTCACGATGGTCACCGCCGCGGCGTTCAACTACACGTCGTTGCTCGCCATCCGGTTCTTGTTTGGCATTGGCGAAGCCGGGGCTTGGCCGAACGTGGCGCGCACATTCTCACGCTGGTTCCCGTTGCGGGAGCGGGCGACGGCTCAAGGGATTTTCTTTATGGGCGCCCACCTGGCCGGGGGCTTGACCCCTCTGCTGGTGACCTGGATGCTCCAGTTCTTTGACTGGCGCACGTTGTTCCTGATCTTCGGCAGCATCGGGTTTATCTGGTCGCTGATCTGGTTTCTGTGGGTGCGGGATGAGCCCTCCGAGCATGCCGGCGTCTCCCCGGCGGAGCTGGCGGAGATCGAGCAGGGGCGCCTCGTGCAAGCCAAGCACGATCTCACGTGGAGCCGATGGAAGGTGGTGCTCCGCAATCCGAGCGTGTTGGGCCTGTGCGGCATGTATCTGACGCAGTCTTATGGCTTTGCCTTCTACATCTACTGGCTGCCGGAGTATCTGCGCACGGCGCGCGGGTTTGCCGATGCCCAGGCGCTGCCGTGGCTTTCCGGCCTGCCGCTGATGTTCAGCGTGGCGGCCGATCTATTTGGTGGCATCACGGCAGACAAACTGTCGCAGCGCTTTGGCGTGCGCCAGGGGCGGGTGATGACGGGCTTTGGTTCGCTGCTGCTGGCGGGCATCTTCCTGATCTCAGGTGTGTGGGTGGAGAACAACTATCTCTGCGCCGTGCTGATTGGTCTATCGGGTGCCATGGGCGCGTTCCTGCTGGGCGCGGCTTGGGCGACGTGTCTCGACATCGGCGGCAACCATGCGGGTGTGGTGAGCGCGGTGATGAACACAGCGGGGCAGGTGGGCGCGTTCCTGAGCCCGCTGGTGATCCCTTATTCGATGCGGGCCTTGGGCAGCATGACGGTGGGGGCCTACATTGTGGGTGCGCTCTATCTTGGAGGGGCGCTGTGCTGGCTCGCGGTGAATCCGACCAAGCCAATTTGGGCCGCTGAGCCCGCGACGGTGGAGCCGGGATAGGGAAGGCTGTGTGGTGGCGCAGGCTTCAGCCTGCAGGCGGAATTCATTCCGCCTCGGGGCGAGGGTTCGCGCAATCTGAGGCGTCTGCAGGCGACCCCGGGCGGGACTGATGAAGTCCCGCTGCAGGCTGAAGCCGGCCGCGGAGCGTTTCTGGCACGATTGGCAAGCCCCGCCATCTAACTCCGATGCACGATAGGATGGCTTCGACATGACGCGTACCTCTCTCCTGCCGCGCCGGGCGTTTCTCGCCGCTCCTCTGGCGCCTTTCGCGCTGGTGGCCCAGCAGCGCAAGTCGCTGAAGATCACGGGGCTCGAAACGGACCTCACCATTTCCCCGCCCCGCAATCCGAACTACGATGCGTTGCAGGCGTTGGGCGTCCACGCCGGAACCGTGACGCTCCGGATCAAGACTGATGGCAGCATCACCGGCTGGGCGACGTCCAACTTTGGCGCGGTGGAAGGCGGACCGAAGGTGGTCCGGGCCATTCTGGAAGAAGAGATCAAGCCCTTGATCCTGAACCAGGATCCGGCCTTCCCCAAGAAGATCCGCGCGGACCTGCACCGCGGGTTGCAATATCAGGGACTGACAGGCGTCACGCAATTCGCCATCGCCGCCACCGACATCGCCATCTGGGACATCTTGGGCAAACATGCCGGGTTACCGGTGTGGCGGATGTTGGGCGCCTACCGGGACCGGATGCCGGTCTATTCGATGTGCGGCTGGTATTACGACGATGACCAGGATTTGAAGCAGTACCGGGCGCAGATGGAAAAGGGGTTGAGCGAAGGCTACCGGGCGATCAAGATCAAGGTGGGCAAATACTCGATTGCCGACGATGAGCGGCGGATCCGGTTGGCGCTGGACCTGGCCGGTAAAGATCGGCGCGTGATGGTGGACGCCAATCAGGTGTTTTCGCGCAATGAAGCGCTGCGCCGGGGCCGGGTCTACCAGCAGATGGGCGTCTACTGGTACGAGGAGCCGCTGCCGCCGCATGACATGGAAGGCTACGCGGAGCTGGCCCGGGAGCTCGATATTCGCCTCGCGACCGGCGAGAATCTGTACACCAAGTACCAGTTTAACGACCTAATCCAGCGCCGCGGCGCAGACATTGTGCAGCCGGACAACCGCCGGGCCGGAGGCGTCACCGAATGGCTGGAGATCGCCGCTATTGCCGACGCCGCCGGGTTGTCGCTAGCCAGCCACGGCGGCGGCGACGCCAACATGAACATGCTGTGCGCAATCCCTAACGCTATCTATATGGAAACGGGTGGCCCCCAACCACGGATGGTAGACGGCGAGGTGACGGCACCGGAGGTTCCGGGAATGGCTACGGGGCCCCGGTGACCGCTGCTTTTGGCGTAGATTCTCAAAAATATCTTGGGGATGAATGACGGAACGGCCCCGTGGCCGTCTCGCCAAACCGCACAAAATCGCGCTAGACTGTAAGTCGAACCCCTGTGTCTCAGCATCCGAACAGTATGCAAAGCCTTTCTCTGCATCGATTTGCCCTCGTCCTCGCGGTGGCGACCCTGTTTTTGGTCGTCGCTGGCGGAATGGTGGTTTCCATGGAAGCCGGATTATCAGTTCCTGATTGGCCGCTCTCCTATGGAAAGGTGATGCCGCCGATGGAAGGAGGCGTGTTCTATGAACACGGCCACCGGATGGTGGCGTCGGCAGTGGGATTCTTGACGATCATCCTGGCTGTCTGGCTGCAAGTGAAGGATCGCCGCGGCTGGCTGAAGAAGTTGGGCTGGGCGGCGCTGGGGGCGGTAATTTTGCAGGGTGTCTTGGGCGGCTTAACCGTTTTGTTCCTGTTGCCGAAGCCGGTGTCGATCTCGCACGCCTGTTTGGCGCAGCTATTCTTTTCGGCCACAGTCGCCATCGCGCTGTTTACGTCTCCGGGCTGGCATGCGGCGCAAGGTTCGGTTTCTGACACCGGCACGCCCAGCCTGCGGACGCTGGCCTGGATTGTCCCGGTGGCAGTTTTGGGACAGATTGCCCTGGGCGCGGCCTTCCGGCATAAGGCACTGGGCATTATTCCGCACTTGGCCGGATCGCTGGCTGTCTCGGGCTTGCTGATTTACTTCGCCATGGTGCTGCTGGCCCTGGAGCAGCAGATTCCGCTGCTGCGGCGAGCCGCCCTGGCGATCATCGTGATCACAATTGCGCAGATGGTGCTGGGAATTGCGGCGTACTTGACCCGCCTCACCTTTACGGGCGTACAACCGGCCGCGGTGATGGTGGGCTTTACGGTGGCCCATGTCGCCACGGGCGCTTTGACGATGGCAGCCGCGCTTTCCACGGCGATTTTAACCCTTCGATTTGCACAAGTTGAACAACGGGCGGAGGCACCCCACGCAGCTCGCGCCTAGCGCCGGCTGCACTTTCTCCATGAAACCCTACATTGAACTGACCAAGCCGCGGATCACCTGGCTCATTTTGATGAGCACGGGCATTGGTTACTTTTTTGGCCTGCGCCAGTTGGGGGTCACCTTTGATTGGATGGTGCTGCTGCACATGCTGGTGGGCACCGGTCTGATGACGTCCGGCACTGCGGCCTTGAACCAATGGTACGAGCGGGTTGCCGATGGCAAGATGATGCGCACCAAATTGCGCCCGTTGCCTTCGGGTCAGATTAGTTCGGTGGGAGCATTCTGGTTCGGTGTGGCGTTGTCGCTGGCTGGTTACCTTGAGTTGGGTTGGGGCACCAACTGGCTGACGGCCAACCTGGGCCTGTTCACGCTATCCACCTACTTGTTCATCTACACGCCGTTAAAGCAGCGCTCCCCGCATTCGACCACGGTCGGCGCGGTGCCCGGTGCGATGCCTCCGTTGATGGGCTTTGCGGCGGCGGCGCTGGCTCTGGTGCCGGTGAGTTTGCTGCCGGTGGCGTTGTCGATGACGGGCTGGCTCTACTTTGCGATGGCACTGGGTCTGGGCGGTTGGTTTGTCTATGCGAGCTCCCAGATGCGGACCAAGGGCGCGCGGAGCGTGTTGTTGACCAGTGTGATGTATCTGCCGCTGCTCTATGTCGCACTGCTGGCTGGCTGCACCGCCACCGGCAAAACGGCCTCGCGCACCCTGCCGGACCTCTACGCCGTTCCGCAGTTTGCCTTCACCAATGAGCAAGGGCAAGCTTTTTCGAGCAACGCCCTAAAGGGTCATGTCTGGGTGGCGGACTTCATCTTCACCGAATGCACCGGCCCGTGCCCGCGACTGTCGACATTGATGTCGAAGGTGCAGGCGGCAACCCCAACGGCGGTTAAGATGGTTTCGTTCACGGTCGATCCGGCGAATGACCTTCCCCCCGTGCTCGCGGCCTATGGCAAGCGCTACGGCGCACAGCCTGGGCGCTGGACGTTTCTCACCGGTGATCCGGCCGATTTGAAGCGCGTGCGCCAGGATGCGTTTAAGTTGGGCGAAATGGATTCATCGCTGAACCATTCCACCCGGGTTGTGTTGGTCGACCAAGAGCTGCGCATCCGCGGCTTCTACGACTCGAACGATCCAGACGTCGTGGCCAAGCTGGCCGCCGACATCAAGTTGCTGACCGGCGAATAGTCTTCGTCAGACCCGCCGGCAGATTCGTCGAATTTCGCAGCTCTCCCATGTCCCCTGGCCTTCGCTTTGCGCGCTAGTGGTAGTATGCCAGCACATATGGAAGGGCTGGTGTAAGGAGGACGGTCATGTTTGGCTCGCCGGTTTTGGATGTCGCGATTGGTCTGGTGTTTGTTTTCCTGCTGCTGGGGCTATTGTGCACGGCGGTTAATGAGTGGCTGCTCAGCTATTGGCTGAAACTCCGCTCGAAGACGCTGGAGAAGGCGTTGATGTCACTGCTGAGCAATCAGCCCTACGCCGGGAAGACCTTTTTTGAGGCGTTCCAGCAGCACCCCCTGGTGGCGAGCGTCCGCAACGGCATCCCTGCTCCCTCCTACCTGGCGCCCTCCACTTTTACGACGGCCATCCTGGACATGGCCACCCCCAACATACAGGGAGAGATCACCTTCGCCGACTTCCAGACGGGCGTACAGAATCTGCCGGAGGGCGAGGTGAAGAAGGCGCTGGTGGCGTTGCTGGCCACCGCCGGTGGCGACTTGAAGAAGGCCCAGGCCAATATCGAGAGCTGGTACAACGCCTTGATGGACCGGGCGTCGGGATGGTTCAAGCGGCAGGCCCAGGCCTACGCCATCGGCATTGCCACCATCGTTGTGGTGGGCACCAACGCCGATGCCATTGAGATCGCCACCAAGCTCTGGCAGAACTCCGCCTTGCGCGCCACGGTGGTGTCGATGGCCGAGAAGCGGGCGGCTATGCCCCGGCCCACCGCCACCGTGGAGTACCGGGACGAGAATGATCCGTTGAAGCCGGACGTGGCCGAGAACAGCGCCAACGCCTTGAGTCTGGATGAACAACAATTGCTGGGGCAGCTGCTGGGGTGGAAGAGACCGATTTGGGAGGAAGAGAAGCCGTGGCTGGAGTTGGCCCGTCACCTGCCCGGCTGGCTGGTTGGCGCGATTGCGGTCTCGTTGGGCGCTCCGTTCTGGTTTGATGTGCTGAACAAGCTGATCAACCTGCGCAACGCTGGCAAGAGGCCGGCTGACGCCGAGGGCGCCAAGAAGGAGGCACCCGCCGCATGACTCCCGCACGTGCCCTAGCCGGCTTCCTCATTTTGGCCTGGAGCTCCGCGAGCGCGGGATCGCTCTGGGTGAGTAAGAAGTTTGTGGAGACCCACAAGAACCGGGCTCTCATCACCACCCAGTTTCAGGTGGACAAGACGCTGTCCCGTCCGCACCCGGCCATTAAGGGTGGCGATGATGGAGATATCCATGCGGCCGGGCGGGACAACACCATCCGCTTGCCGCTGGTGGTCGAGCTGACCAATGCCAAGGCTCAACCGGCGGCCATGAAGGCGATCGCCAATGCAGTGGGTCAGGCGGCCATCCCCTTGACGGGCGTCTGGCGTCTCTGGTTTGAACATGCCGGGACCAAGGATCAGGTGCAGGGGCAAGCGATTCCGGTGCTGACTACCACCAATCCCGATCACGTTTTCGAGATCCACCCCATCACCTCGGTGGGAGGAGTCGACACTTTGGCCTCCTTCAAGCCCATCCCGGGCTACACCGCCTACGAGGCGGAGCGCGCCTTTGAGGCTTACCAGAAGATCAAATGCCAGATTGCCGTCAGCGGCACGGCCATCAACATCATCACGCCCAACGCGGGGTTCAACCACGCCCAGTTCACCATCCAGCGGCGCGGCAAATGGAGCAAGGGCGCCGACAATCAAACGGTGTTTGTGCTGGTGGACGTCTTCGGTTTCGACAATGCGGAGGAGAGGGTGAACGTCAACCCAGTCCGGCTAGTGGCCGTGGAAGGAACCTCCGCGGCCCAGGCGATCAAGAATCTTGGCGCGAGCGACCGGATGAAGGTGCTCGCCATCCCGAGGGTGAATCTTGGCGAGGTCTCGGCGATCGCCGCCACCTTAAAGGGCACCAAGACCTTTAGCGGTCCCCTGCCATTCGAAATGATTGTCGTCGCGCCGTTGCCGGACTGAGGCGGCGCTCTAGATCAGCGTCGCCAGCTTCTCAAAGAAGCGCTTGATCATCATCTTCGACGTGGAATCAATCAACCGCGAACCGACCGCGGCAATGGTGCCGCCGACGTTGACGTCGCCCTCGTAGAGTACTTCGGTGGACGCCTCAGTCAACGTCTTGAGTGTGACGTTGCCGGTGCCTTTCATGAAGCCGATCTTGCCCTGGCCCTCCACCATCAGGGTGAAGCTGGAGTGCGGGTTCTGATTGGTGATCTTTACCTTGCCATCAAACAGCCCCGACAGTGCGGCGAGCGCCATTTTCATCTTCATGGAGTACTCATCCGGCCCGACCAGCTCCAGCTTTTCGGCCCCCGGCATGCACTGCACCAGGAGGTTCGGGTCCTGCAAGGCAGCGTAGGCGCGCGCGGCTCCAACGGGGAGAGTAAAGGTTCCAGCGATCTTCATCTTCTCCACGGTAGCTGATTGGGCGGAGCTCTGCGGCCAACATTGCTGCCCATCTCAATGAGAGCCAACAGTTGGGGCGCCGAGGCACGTTATGATGACGTTATGACCGGCGTGGAAGAGACCCTCGATGACTACCGGCAAGCGATCGCTCCCGTCAAACAACGGTATCCCGGTGTGCGGATCCTGATGGCTTTTGGAGAAGACTGGGGCGGTGAACCTTCCGTTTTCCTTACAGTAGTCTTCCCTGACGACGATCTTCCGAACGACCAATGGGGTGACCGGGCTGCTGAGTTAACGCGCGGGCTCTCGGCGGCGATCTTTGAGAAGGGTCTCGGCCGCTTTCCCTACTACGAAGTACATTCCCAAGAGACGTTCTCTACGCGCGGTTCAAATTGGCCTTCCTCAATTGAATGATCAGCACGGAAGAACTCTTGCTGGTGGCGACGGATCTGGCTGCGGGCAGTACTGACGCGCACTGGAGGCGGTCGATCTCGACGGCCTATTACGCGGTCTTTCAAATGTTGTTGAGCGACGTCGGTGAGTTGATCGCCTGTGGGCAGTACATGAAGAAACGGCTTCCCCGGGTGGTTGATCATAAGACCTTAAAGAACATTGCCATTGCGATTTCTCCGGAGTCAAAGAAAGATCCAAGAGCCAGTCTCCCGGAACATCTTTTCGAGAAGGGTGTATTACCTGAGGTTGCGCCTGAACTGAGGGAGATGGCTACGCTGGTCCGTGGACTCTACGAAGCGCGCCAGAAAGCCGATTACGACTCTGGCTGGGTTGCACAACCGAAAGACGCCTTAGAAAAGCTCAAGAACGCCAAGATAGCTGTCGGCCTATGGAGCAAGGTCCGGGAAACGGAAGCTGGCCGGGTGTTTCTGACCGGTTTGCTCCTCGGTGAGAAACTGAAGGCCCGTTAAGTCGGCCCTCACTTCTTCACAAAACGCACCACACCCCACTTGTCCGGCTGGTGCATATCGATGACACCTTGCGGGGACCAGACCCAGTTGTCTTCCTTGGTGCCGGGCACTTTCTCGTACTTGCCGTTCACGACACGGTGCTGCCATTCGACGCGTGAGAAGTTCACCCGCCATTCATCGCCGGGCTGGGGAGGGGCCGGTTTGTGGGCGTATTGGGCCAGGGCGGCCCAGGGCATGGCAATCTCGACGGTCCAGCGCTTGTCCTTGCGGCGCGGGTCATTCAGCGTGCCGGCGACGTGCACCGCGGACTGCAGGCCGGGGATCTCCCAGGAATTGGCAGCCTTGCCGCCCTCTTTGTACTTGCGGGGCAGGAAGAGGTCCCAGGTGGTGTTGAGGGCGTTGATCTCGAACTCGTAGTATTCGCGCGTGTCGCCGTCCGGGTCGATGAAGACTTCAAAATCGTTGTCCTGGAAGATGACCGAATCGTGCTTGGTCAGCGTTCCCCAGACATCGGGTTCTTCGAGCTCGGCGGCGATGTAGAAATAGCGCTCGTCCCACGTCATCTTGGCGCGAGTTCGCAGGCGGGGCCGCGGTTTCCGGTCGCCTTCGATATCGACAAACAGGTCCGTCCACGCCGCATCGCGCCACGAGGGGTCGTTCAACTTGCCGTCAATCAGCACTGGCGTTGCGGTCTGCCGGCAGTTGTACTGTTTCGGGAGATCCACGGCGGCGAGTGTGGCGGGCAGGAGTAGCCCCCAAAGGGTCCAGGGTCTGACGGATCGGGAGAAGTGCATGGTTCTATGATGCAATTTCTTGTTTGGGCGGTTTCTGGGTGGATCGACGGCGGCTTTGAGATATGCCATTATGGGCATGTCCACCGAATGAAAGATCTGGTTTGGATGGCTGACACTCGATCGACGGTTAAGCAATTTCCGGCCACGGTTTGCGATGAGATCGGGTATGGCCTTTATTTGGCGCAATTGGGTGATATGGGGCAGCATGCCAAGCCGCTGCATGGGCTTGGAGCGGGAGTCCTTGAGATTTCAGCTCGTGATCCGAGTGGAACCTATCGCGCGGTTTACACCGTTTCAGTTGGCGAAGCTATTTACGTGCTCCACGCTTTTCAGAAGAAGTCGAATACCGGCATCGGCACGCCGAAGCGTGAGATCGATCTGGTGCGCAAGCGCCTTCAACAGTTACTTTTGCAGGTAAAGAATGTCCCAAAGAAAACGTCTTGATCAAGAGCCGAGCTCGGGTAATGTGTTTGCTGACCTCGGAGTTCCCGATGCGGGCGAGCACCTCATTAAGGCCAGCCTGGTGGCGAAGATCGGCCGGATCGTCCAGGAACGCCAGCTGACTCAGGCGGTGGCCGCCCAGTTGATGGGGATTGATCAGCCCAAGGTTTCGGCAATGCTGGCGGGACAGTTCCGGGGCTATTCGGTTGAGCGCTTGATGCGCTTCTTGGTCGCGTTGGGCCAGGATGTGGACATCGTGGTGGGCCCGCGAAAGACGGCTGAAGCCGAGTTACGGGTGGCGTAGTCCATAGAGCACCAGCATCCTCGTACAATAGCAACTAATGTTTGCCACAATTGGCCTGCTGCTCTGGCTGGCCCAAGATGCGATTCGCTCCTGTGGGTGCGACCCCAACCAACCGGCCACTTTGGAGGAGCGCACCTGCTCGCTGACCAAGGAGGCGGTGAAGCAAGCCTCCACGGCGGAGCCAGTGTTCTTTTTGAAGGACATCAACCCGCGGAAGGCGAACCGGACGCTGGCGCTGCCTCGCAAGACCGCCAAGGGAGCCTACACGCTCGACCACTACTCCGCCCAGGAGCGGACGGAGCTGTGGACGGCGGCCATCGCCAAAGCCAAGAGCCTCTGGGGTGACAATTGGGCCGTCGCCTACAATGGAGACAAGGTCCGGACCCAGTGCCAAGTGCACATCCATATCGGGAAGCTGAACACAGCGGCGAAGCTGAGCAAGTTCTCCGTCGTCTCCCGCCCCAGCCAGATCCCCGCACCCCAAGGAGCCGGCATTTGGATCTACTCGCAGGGCGGCAAGCTCCGCGTGCATACGGGCGAACAGATCACCGAAACGGCCCTGGTCCGCTGAGCGGCAGTCGGCCCCGGCTTTGGACGCCAACCGGCATTCCGATACGATAGTCACAGCAGTTTTCACTCCAGAAAGAGTTTCATGAGCCTCGTAGACATAGCCAAGGTGCCCACCGCGGAAAATTCCGCGATTCAATTGAATGCGCTCGATAACGTGGTGATCGCGCGCGTCCCCTTGAAAGCAGGCGATGCATTGAAGGTGGCGGGCGTTGAGTTGATGGTCCAGGAATCGATCCCGATGGGCCACAAAGTGGCCATTGCCGAAGTCGCGCCGGGTGAGCACATCCGCCGCTACGGCCAGAACATCGGCGTCGCCAAGATCGCCATCCACCCGGGCGACCGCGTCCATACGCACAACCTGGCTTATGAAGATCACGCCACCGAATTCAAGTTTCCGGCGACAGAGCGCGCCTTCCCCGCCCCGCCGGCGGTGATGCCCACCTTCCGCGGCTATCTGCGTGAAGACGGCCGCGCCGGGACGCGCAACTATATCGCGGTGGTGGCGGCCTCCAATTGCGCGGCGCACACGGCGGAGCTGATCGCCGAAAGCTACCGTCATGAAACGCTGCCGCCAAATGTCGATGGTGTCGTGGCGTTTCCCCATGGCGAAGGTTGCGGCCACACCATCGGGCCGGACACCGTGCAGCTCCAGCGGACCCTGGGCGGCGTGCTGAACCACCCCAACGTGGGCGGCGCCATCATCCTGGGCCTGGGTTGCGAAGTGAACCAGATCGACCACTACCTGGGCGAGGGCGCTCCGCGGACTGACCGTCTGGTGGGCATGACGCTGCAGGGCGAAGGCGGCACGCGGGCGGCGATCGAGAGCGCTCGCAAGGCCATCGGCGGCATGATGGAGCGCATGTCCAAGGAAGAGCGGGTGGAGGTTCCGGCGTCGAAGATCGTTCTCGGCCTCAATTGCGGCGGATCGGATTCGTTCTCCGGCATCACCGCCAACCCGGCTCTCGGCTGGTGCAGTGACCGGTTGGCCGAGATTGGCGGGGCGGCCGTGCTGGCGGAGACCACCGAATGCTTCGGCGCCGAGCATCTGCTGGTCGAGCGCGCCCGGAACCGCGAGGTGGCGGAGCGCTTCTTGAGCTTCATTGAGAGCTACCGTGCCTACCTGCGCCAGTGGCCGGGGTCGAACTTTAACGACAATCCGTCGCCGGGCAACAAAGAGGGCGGCTTGTCGAACATCCTCGAAAAGTCGCTGGGGGCCATGACCAAGGCGGGGGCCACCATGATGGCCGACGCGGTCGACTACGCGGAACGCATCAAGACTTCGGGTTTTGTCTTTATGAACACGCCGGGCTACGATCCGGTGTCGCTGACGGGCTTGGCGGCGGGCGGCTGCAACCTGATCGCCTTCACCACCGGCCGCGGCAGCGCGATTGGCTTCCCCAGCATTCCGGTGATCAAGATCGCCACCAATACGCCCATGTACAAGCGGATGAAGGACAACATGGACATCAACGGCGGCTTGATCGCCGATGGTGAATCAACCGTGGCCGCGATTGGCCAAGAGATTTTCGAGATGGTGTTGCGTGTGGCGTCCGGTGAGAAGACCTGCGCCGAGAGATTGGGTCATAAGGAGTTTGTACCGTGGCGCATTGGTCCCGTACTGTAGTTTTGCTGGCGGCGGTGGGAGCGGCGGCGTTGGCCGCTGGCAAGTCCGCCCTGGATAAGCCGACGCTGGAGGCCTATCTCCGGCACTTGAATCTGTGGAACCCGCAGATCACGGTGGAGATCGCCGATCCGAAGCCCTCTCAGGTAGAGGGCTTTCTGGATGTGCACGTGAAGGCCTCTCTGGGAGCGCGGTCGCTGGAGACGGATTATCTGGTGTCAAAGGATGGCCAGAAGATCCTGCAGGCGAACGTCTATGACATCGCCAAGGGCCCTTTTGACGCCGACATGGCGCAGATCAAGACCACCGGTCACCCGGAGTTGGGCAAGGCGAATGCGATGGTCCAGATCGCGCTGTTCAGTGACTTGCAGTGCAGCTTCTGCAAGGAGCTGGCCAAGACGCTGCACGACAACCTGATGAAGACCTTTCCCGAGCAGGTCCACTTGATCTTCAAGGATCTGCCGCTGGACAGCATCCATCCCTGGGCTCGCGCGGCCTCGATTGCCGGGCGCTGCGTCTATCGGCAGAAACCGGACGCGTTCTGGGCCTATCACGACTGGATGTTTGAGCACCAGGGCGAGATCACCGTTGAGAACCGCGCGCAGAAGTTCAGCGACTGGGCCAAGACCAGCGGCCTCGATACGATGCAGTTGAACCAGTGCGTCACCGATCCCACCGCGGCGGCGGACGTCAACCGGAGCATGGTGGAAGCGCAGGCACTGAAGGTGAATTCGACGCCGACCATGTTCATCAACGGCCGGAAAGTACCGGGGAATGTTCCGTGGCCCGATCTGAAGTCGATCATTGAGGTCGAGCTGAAGCATGCGGAGGCCTGCTGTTCGGTCGAGTTGCCGAGTGCGCCCGCCCGGCCCAAGCCGTCACTTGCGAATCCAAAGGGGAAGCCGTGAAGCATCGCGGGGCCATCGCGGCCACTATTCTGATTTCGCTGTCGGTCTCCGGGGCTAGTAAAGGCGGCCTCGACCCATCCCGTTACATCGAAGACGTCAAGTATCTGGCCTCAGAGCAGTTGCGGGGACGCGGCAATGGCATGCCGGAGCTGGAACTGGCGGCCAAGTACATCGCCGATCAGTATAAGGCTGCCGGTTTGGCGCCCGCCTTTGGCAAAAGCTACTTCCAGCCCTTTATGCTGACCACCAACGCCAAAGTGGGGGATCGCAATAAGTTCAGCGATTCCTTGAGTAAGCAGAAGTGGCAGATGGAGAAGGATTTCGTTCCGTTCAACTTCTCCTCCAGCGGTAAGCTGACGGCTCCGGTGGTGTTTGCCGGTTATGGCATCACGGCCAAAGAGTATAACTACGACGACTATGAGGGCCTGGACGTGAAAGGCAAGATCGTCTTAGTGCTCCGCTATGAGCCGCAGGAGTTTGATGAGAAGAGCGTCTTTGCCGGCAAAGTAATGACCCGGCATTCGCAGTTTGACGCCAAGGCCATCAACGCCAAGATGCATGGCGCAGCGGGCGTGTTGTTGATCAACAACGTCATCGCGCACCCCAACGATACCGGCAAGCTGGAGCGGTTTGGCCGCGCGGCGGGTCCGTCGGAAGCGGGCGTGCCGTTTGTCCAGCTGCGGCCGGAGATTGTGGATGCCTGGTTCGCTGCCTCCGGAAAGAGCTTGAAGGAGATTTCCGAAGGCATCGACAAGGATCTGAAGCCCCGGTCGTTTGCCTTTGATTCGAAGCTGAAAGTCTCGATGGAAGTGGATGTCGTGCGTGAAGTGAAGAAAGTGCACAACGTCGGTGCCTACCTGAAGGGCGAGACGGACGAGTTCGTCATCATCGGCGGCCATTATGACCATCTGGGCCTGGGGGAGCAGTTCTCGCTCGCCCCTTCGATGGCGGGCAAGGCGCACGTGGGCGCGGACGACAATGCCTCCGGGACGGCTGGAGTGCTGGAGATGGCACGCTACTTCGCGGCGGGGCCGAAGCCTCAGCGCGGTCTGCTCTTCCTGAACTTCGCGGGCGAGGAGCTCGGCCTGCTGGGGTCGGCCTACCTGACGGAGAATTCGCCGCTGCCGCTCGACAAGGCCGTAGCGATGATCAACATGGACATGATCGGGCGGATGCGCGAGGGGTCGGTGATTGTGGGCGGTGTGGGCACCGGCTCTACGTTCAAGCCGATGATGGATACCTTGGCGGCTAAGCACCCGGCGCTGAAGCTGGAGACCTCAGAACAAGGCGGCGTTGGATCATCCGATCACACTTCGTTTACCGCCAAACGTATCCCGGTGCTCTTCTTTTTCACTGGGTTACACATGGACTACCACCGTCCCACCGACACCTGGGACAAGATCAATGCCGAGGGCGCGGTGGAGCTACTATCACTGGTGGGTGAGGCCGCCATGCAGCTCTCCACCGGCAACCGTCCGCAGTTCCAGAAAGTGGCGGAGCCGCCGCCGATGGCCGGTGGCAGTTCCTCTGCCTCAGGCTATGGCCCTAGTTTCGGCAGTATCCCCGATATGGCGTTCTCAGGGAAAGGCGTAAAGTTCTCAGACTTACGCGAAGGCTCTCCTGCGCAAAAAGCCGGACTCAAACCGGGGGATATCATGGTAGCGTTCGACGGCAAAAAGATCGACAATTTATATGACTTCACGTATGCATTGCGGGGCAAGCAGGTGGGGGATGAAATTCCCGTCACTGTTCTCCGGGCTGGTGAACAAATGACCGTACGCGTGAAGCTGGAAGCTCGCCGGTAGAGCTAAAGCCCACCCCTTCGGAGGACGATACATGTCTGAGATGCCTGTCGCCTCGGCTCCGCCTACCAAAGCTTGGAGATTGCCTCCGCTGATCCTACACCCGTTTGCCGAGGCCGCCGGGCCCGACAAGCTGGTGGAGAGCTCCCGGGCCAGCCTGATGCTGCAAGGACTGATCCCGTCCGGGGAGCTGACCCGGCAGGAATTGGACGAACGCCTGCTGTCGGGCCGCTATTGCGAGGTCCGCATGTTGTTTTACGTGGGCCGGGACCTGATGCGTTGGATTGAACAGTGCCTGGATCTGGCCCAGCGTGACGACGCTCTGCGGGAAGCAGGCATGTGCTACCAGGCGTTTGCCGCCATTCTGGTGGATGAACCGCCGCGGCAGGTGCGCGAGAAGCTTCAGAAGTGGGGCGTGGCCGACTACCGGTCGATTTTCTCTCGTGCGCTGGGCCTCAACGCCCTGTTTGCCGAACTCCCCAGCCGTGAGAGCCTGGCTGACGAGTTTATCCGGCATTATTACCGCTATGCGGACCAGCTTTACTTGTGCCGTCAGCTGTTGTGGACGTTCACCGATATCCGGCCCCAGCATTTTGACTTCGACCTCTATGCTTCCGGTGAATACTCCCGGATGCTGGAACGTGAGTGGGGCGAGGTTTCTGAAGAGCCGGAAGAGCAGTAGCGCCGCCAGCTACTGGAACGTCACCGTCCGCGCATGCGCGGAACTGTAGTTGAGTGAGCCGTGGTCTAAGCCCGGCGTGGTGAACGCCACCGGAGCTCCGGAAGCCGCCACCGTCAACTGACCCGCGGGCGCTGTTTCGCTGGGAAGGGCCGCAGGCGGCAATAACTGCAGCACCAACGCCGGCACCGTAAAGCTTCCCGCAGCTCCCGGGGCAAGGCAGGAGAAACTCGCCCCGACTGGCGCCGCCGCCGACCCGCCAATCGAATACCCGCTGATGGTGACGTAGCCATCCGCCGGAGCGCCTTCCCAGCGAATCACCAGATCGTTAGACCGAGACACCGGGCCGGAAAGCTGGGGCTGATTGGTCCAGCTAAACCCGGTGGGCCAGGTGAGCGAGGCCGAGAACCCCGCCAAGTCATTCCCGCCGGGCCCGGTAACGGTAAAGCGGCCGGCGGTCAGGAACTCCTGGCTTAACGGATCTGTGCCGCTGCTAAGGCTGCTGCCTCCGATGGTGCGCCAGTAGAGGCCCTTCTGTTGCGTGTGCCGCTCCATGGTCACGCTACCGGCTGGACCGGACGCCAGCAGCGTCACACCAGCATCGAGGCCAAGGGCGGGCACTCGGGGGTCGAGAACGGGTGTCCGTCCGGCAAAGCTGTACACGTTGCAGGAGCCCACCGACGGCCCATTCCCCGGATAGCTGAGCAGCTGCGAATAGTCAAACCGCTGGAAGCTACCGCTCAGCAGGTCGGTTTTGAGGCTGATGGCCGCGATACCGGGGCCGCTGGTGGACGTCGCCGTCTTGACCAGGTTGACGGCGCCCACGTGCACCCCCTGGGCGGCCCGGCCAAACAGCTCGGTGGGCAAGCCCAATGGGTCGGAACAGTTGCCACCCGTGGGAGCCACCGGAATGGTCGTCGCATTGCCGACGACGCCCCCGGCGCGGACCAACAAGGAGACGGCGCAACCGGGCGGAGTGTCCAGGGGAACTGTGAAGTTGATCTGGTCGATCGAAGCGATCTCCGGAACCCGGCCCTGGTAGTGGACCTTGGCCTTCTTAAAGCCCACCCAAACTTCGACTTCGGTATTGAGATTGCCCGCTTCGGCGGGGAGCCGGTCGGAATAGGGCACCGGCCCCAAGCCTGTGCCGAAGATTTGGGCCACGGCACCGGGCGCCAGCGATTCGGTGGGAGTATTCAAAGTGGCGCCCGTGAACACAACGGCGGCTCCGGAGCCGGCGGAGTTGATGGTGAAGATCCCGAAAGCGGTGCGGACGACCGTGACCGGGAAGGCGGCGCTGCCCTTCCCCTGGTAAGTTACCCGGATGCTCCCGAGACCCGCGGGTGTGGCGGAAGGGACTACGACGGAGATCTGCGTCCGGTCGTCGGTGGTGCCAATCACGTAGTTGATCGGCATCGGGAGTGTCGCCGAGCCCACGGTGATCTGCGCCGAGGTGCCCGCCAGTTCAAGTGGCAACGGCATGCCGCCCTGCGCCAGATTGCGCTGGCTGAGGTTGCGCCCCTTGATCACCACCAAACTGCCCTGCGCCAGGCCACTATTGGGCAACCCGGCCTTCATGAATCCCGCCGCGTTTTCCGCGGATTCGATCACCGGCTGACCCATGCACGCCACTGCGCCGAACACCAAGCCGATGGTGACACGATTCATTGCCGCTTTCACTCCCTGGGCGATTTCCTGGCCCTGTCTCGAAATCCCCTCAAACAGGGGACCCGCAATCAGAGAGCGAAAATACTTAGGGTGATCCCCTCATTCAGGGTGATACTTTCGTGGGACAACCGGGTTAGATGGGCCCTCCGGGGAGCCTCCCGCGGCGGTTGAGCCGCTGGAACTGACGCCTATCTGGCCGGTGGGGCGAAAGAATCCTCCTTTCCCACATTGCGGGACCTGCCGGGGTAGCGATATCGTCAAGTTCAGAGGTAAGTTATGCGTTTAGCCACCCTGGCGCTGTTCTCCGCGGCCGTACTGTGTGCCGCCGACTCTCAATATCTGCTCCGCAATCCCGCGGTCTCGAAGTCGCACGTGGTGTTCGAATACGCCGACGACCTCTGGATCGTCGCCCGTACTGGTGGCGAAGCCTCGCGGTTGACCAGCGGCGCCGGTGTCGAATCGGAGGCGCGGTTCTCCCCCGATGGCAGCATGGTGGCGTTCACCGGCAACTATGACGGCAACACCGACGTGTTCGTGGTCCCGGCCAGTGGCGGCATTCCCAAGCGGCTGACCTTCCATCCGGGTGTGGACTCCGTGCGCGGCTGGACGCCCGACGGGAAGCGGATCCTGTTCGTCAACAGCGGCACGACGCACAACGGCGCCGTCCGGCTCTACACCACCAGCCTCGACGGCGGGTTCCCGCAGGAGCTGCCGCTGCCCACGGGCTTCCAGGGGTCGTACTCGCCCGATGGCGCGCAGCTGGCCTATGTGCCGTTCAACCGGGCCGATCAAGCCTGGAAGCGCTATCGCGGCGGACGGGCGACGCCGGTGTGGATTGCCAAGCTCTCTGATTCCAGCGTGACCAAGCTGCCGCGGACTGACTCGAATGATCACTCGCCGATGTGGATCGGCAACAAGGTCTACTTCCTCTCCGATCGCACCGGCCGCTACTCGCTCTACGCCTACGATGTGGCGTCGAAGAAGCTGACGACGGCGCTGGACAACAAGGGGCTCGACATCAAGGCCGCCTCCGCGGGGCCCGACGTGATCGCCTATGAGCAGTTTGGTGACATCAATCTGTTTGATCTCAAGTCCGGCAAGGCGCAGAAGCTGGAGATCAAGCTGAGCGGTGCGGATTTGGCCGGCATCCGGCCGCGCCTGGAAAAGCTGGGCCGCTCGATCAGCAACTTCCACCTTTCGCCCACCGGAGCGCGGGCCGTGTTCGAATCGCGCGGCGAGATCTTCACCGTGCCCGCTGACAAGGGCGACGTCCGCAACCTCACCAACAGCTCCGGCTTTGCCGAGCGCGACCCGGCGTGGTCCCCCGACGGCAAGTGGATCGCCTACTTCTCAGACGAATCGGGCGAGTACGAACTGCACCTGCGCGATCAACTAGGCAAGGGCGAGGTGAAGAAGATCACGCTGGATGAAAAGCCCACCTTCTACTACAACATCGTCTGGTCACCCGATTCGAAGAAACTGGCCTACGTCGACAAGAAGACCAACGTCTGGTATGTCGAGCTGGAAGCGAAGAAGCCGGTGCGCATCGACAATGGCACCTATCACGAGAGCTACAACACGCTCTCCCCGCAATGGTCACCGGATTCGGCCTGGATCGTTTACAACAAGCAACTGAAGACGCGGCTGCATCAGGTGTTTGTCTATTCGCTGAAAGAGGCCAAGACCTATCCCGTCACCGACGGCATGTCCGACGCCCGCGGCGCGGTGTTTGACCAGGGCGGCAAGTATCTCTACTTCTCCGCCTCCACCGATTCCGGCCCGTCGTTGGGCGGCCTCGATCTCTCTTCCAACTCGCGGCCCATCACGCGCAGCCTCTACTTGACCGTGCTGTCGAAGGCCGACCCGTCGCCGTTTGCTCCGGAGAGTGACGAAGAGAAGGTCACCGAGGAAGGCAAGGAGGGCGCGCCCAAGCCTGATGCTCCCAAGCCGAGCGGTGGGCGTGGGGCTGCCGCCAAGCCGGTGGAAGTGAAGATCGACACCGATGGCCTTACCCAGCGGACCCTGCCGCTGCCCATGCCCACGCGTAATTACTCGGCGCTCCAGGCCGGGAAGGCGGGCACGCTGTTTGTGGTGGAGTCGCCGATTCTGCTGACGGCGGCCACCTTCTCGCCGGCTTCGCGAGTGCTCCACAAGTTCGATTTGACCAAGCGCAAGGCCGACCAGTTTCTCACGGGTATCGGCGCCTATGCCATCTCCGCCAATGGCGAGAAGATGCTCTACCGGCAGGGTGAGCGTTGGAGCATCATCGCCACCGCCGCTCCGCCCACGCCGCGCCCGGGCGATGGTGGCGGAGCGCTAAAGGTGGCCGACATGGAAGCCTTTATCGATCCGCGCGCCGAGTGGCAGCAGATGTACCGCGAAGTGTGGCGCATCGAACGCGACTTCTTCTATGACCCCAACCTGCACGGCGTCAACCTAGCCGACTTCAAGACCAAGTACGAGAAGTACCTCAGCCGCCTCGGCAGCCGGACCGAGCTGAACTACCTGTTCCAGGAGATGCTGGGTGAGCTCACGGTGGGCCACCTCTACGTCAACGGCGGCGATAACCCGGATCAGCCCAAGCGCGTCCGGGGCGGCCTGCTGGGGGCGGACTACAAGATCGAAAACGGCCGCTACCGCTTCGCCAAGGTCTATTCGGGTGAAAGCTGGAACCCGCAAACCCGGGCGCCTCTGACGCAACCGGGCGTCAACGTCACCACCGGCGAGTATCTGCTTTCCGTGAATGGCAAAGACCTGAAAGATACTGACAACGTCTACGCGGCATTTGAGGCGACGGCGGGCAAGTCGGTCACGGTTCGGGTGGGCCCCAATCCCACGGCGGACGGGTCCCGCGAGGTGACGGTGATCCCGGTTGATTCCGAGGTGCAGCTCCGGACGCTCGCTTGGATGGAAGACAACCGCCGCAAGGTGGATCAACTGTCGGGCGGCAAGATCGCCTACATCCACCTGCCCGACACTGCCAATGGCGGCTACGACTACTTCAACCGCTACTACTTCGCCCAAACCGACAAGCAGGGCGCCATCATCGACGAACGGTGGAACCGCGGCGGCAAGGCGGCGGACTATGTGATCGACCACCTGCGCCGGCCACTGTGGAACTACTGGTCCAGCCGCGATGGGGCGGACTACACCACGCCCGCGACCGCGATTTTCGGGCCGAAGGTGATGATCGCCAACGAGCATTCCGGCTCCGGTGGTGACCTGCTGCCGTGGCTGTTCAAGCGGGCGAAGCTGGGCCCCGTGGTCGGCACGCGGACGTGGGGCGGCCTGGTGGGCATTGGCGGCTATCCGCTACTGGTCGATGGCGGCTCCGTCACCGCCCCTCACTTTGGTTTCTGGAACCCGGATGGCAAGTGGGATGTCGAGAACCACGGCACCGACCCGGACGTCACGGTCGAAATGGACCCCAAACTGTGGCGTGAAGGCAAGGATCCGCAGCTCGAAAAAGCGGTGGAGCTGGCGCTCGACGAGCTGAAGCGCAATCCCCTGCCCGTCCACAAAAAGCCGGCCTATCCCAACTATCAGAAGACCGCCCCTGGCATGGCCTCCGGGGCGGCTGGGCAGGGCGGCGGGCGGTAGCCAAGCGTCCATCCGGACGTATGATAAAACTATGCCCACCGCAGTTCACCGGATGAGTGTTGAGGAGTTCGGCGCCCTGCCCGAACACCTCACCCAGTTCTGCGAACTTCGCGACGGTGAGGTTGTCCATATGGCACCGCCTAAACACCGTCACGTCAAAATTCAGGACCGGATTTTCGATGCGTTGGCCGACGTCTGCCGGCCATTCGGCAAAGTGCGCGTAGAGATGCCGTTTGCCCTGAATGGTTTTGACCTTCGCGAAGCCGATGTCGGTGTAGCGTCCTGGGCGCGCTGGAATGCCATTGACGATGACGGTTACCTGTCTGGGGCACCGGATCTGGTGATTGAGGTGCTCTCCGCATCGAATACTACGGCGGAGATGCTGGAGCGGGAGGCGCGGTGCCTCTCGAATGGCTGTGTCGAGTTCTGGACAGCCAACCCGATAGACCAGACCATTCGTGTGGCCACCGCAAGCACTGTCCGGATCTATCCGTTGGGAGACGAGGTCACCAGCAACCTCTTCCCCGGCTGGTCCGTCCCCGTCGCGCAGCTGTTCGCCTAACCGACCATCTGCGCCCTACCGGTGGCGGTAACCGAAGCGCGAGGTCAGGTAGTTGAGCAGTTCATCCTTGGTCTCCGGCTTCACGGGAGCACCCCAGCGCTGCATCTTGCCCACTTCCGCTTCCCACTGCGCCCGGCTCAGCCGCTGCTTGCGGACCGGGCCTTCGTCGTGGCAGCCGACGCAGGTGGCCTTGTAGACGGCGGGAGGCTCGATCGCGGGTGCCTGTGCCACGGGCGCGGTTACTGAGGCCACCTGGTGGATCGCGTTCCACTGATAGCCCGAGGGGTTCCATTCCTGCGCCATCGGCTGCGTGCGGCCCCAGGTGTCGTGGGCGCGGGCCATCACCACGTAGTAGCCCGACGGCGGCTGCCAGTCGAACTCCCAGGTAACCCACCCGAATGGCGTCCGCGGTGAAGTGATTTTGGCGGCCTTCCAGCTGCGTCCGCGGTCCACGGAGACTTCCACCGTCGCCACGGCCTTCTCGCCCGCCCAGGCGGCGCCCGAGACCTTGGGCCCAATGCTGGCGATCACGGACTTTACCTGGATCGCTTCCACCGGCTTCATCTCTTCCGGCTTCACCGGCACGCCGGGCTGCATTCCCTTGCCGGGGTGGCGGTAGCCGGTCTTCATGAAGAAGCCCTCGAACTCCTTGTCGAGCACTTCAATCCGCGTCACCCACTTCACCCAGCTATCGCCCGCCCAACCCGGCGCGATCACGCGCAGCGGGAAGCCGTGAGATGCCGGTAAGGCGGCGCCATTCATGTCGAACGCCAGCAAGGTGTTGGGGTCCATCGCCTTCTCGATCGGGATGGTCCGCTGGAACTCGGGCTGCGTGCCGACGGGGACATCGGCGCCATCAAACAGGACGTGCTTGGCGCCCGGCTTGACGCCCACACGCTTCAACACGTCGGCCAGACGAACACCTCGCCAGCGGGCGTTGCCGACGCTGCCATGCTCCCACTGCAGGCCGGGCATGGAGGGCTCATAGAAGCCGCGCCCGTTGCCCGCGCATTCCAGCACCGCCACCATCTCCACCGGCTTCATCGCCTTCAGGTCGGCCATCGACAGCGTCAGCGCGCCATCGACGTGCCCCTTCACTTCCAGCTTCCAGCTATCCAGCTCGATCTTGGGCGTCAGGTGGTGGCTGCGGACAAAGAAGTGCTCCACCGGCGTGATGTAGTCCTTAAAGCCAGCCAGTGGCATCTCATAGCCTTCCTGGCGCGAGTTGTGGATGATCATGTCGCGCTTCTGCGCCTGCAATTGCAGCGCGGCGCCGGACAGGGTGGCAAGCAGAGTTCTACGGTTCATCGGGCGAAGGTTCCTCTGCTAGTGTAGTCCCACAACGTGGACCGGTGGCCGGACACGCCGCACGGAGAGGTCCGCTGGACGCGCTGCTGTCGCGTCAGCGAAGCGATTGCTAGACTAGCGACTACTAGCAGGCTGCAGAAAAGGGGTTTTGAAGGACCACTCCCTCACGGTCGTGGCTCTGTACGTTGCTGTAGATAAGCGTGCGATCTTTTCTGAGCCGCGCGCGTAAGCAAGTGGTTTTCGGCCTTTTCCGCAGGCTGCTAGACTGTTGAGATTTGGGGGACCATCGCCAGTGCACCTGATTTCTGCTTCACTCCACTTGATCTGCATGCTATCTGCTGACTTAACGTATCCCGCCACGCGCAAAGTGGATCACGTCGACAACTACCAAGGCGTCAAGGTGGCGGACCCCTACCGGTGGCTGGAAGACGACCGTTCCGCCGAAGCGGCCGATTGGGTGACGCGCCAGAATGAGGCCACCTTCGCGTACCTCTCGGCCATCTCCTATCGGCCCGCCCTGAAGCGGCGGCTGGAGCAGTTGAACAACTACGAGAAGCAGTCCGCGCCCCTGCGCCGTGGCGAGTTAGTCTATTACACGCACAATTCGGGGCTCCAGAACCAGTCCATCTGGTATCGCCGCCAGGGTGACACGGGCAAGCCCGAGTTGGTGCTGGACCCGAACACGCTCTCCACCACCGGCACGACGCGCCTGGCCGGGTTTGCTCTCTCAAAAGACGGTAAGTTCGCCGCGTATGGCGTTTCGGTGGGCGGGTCGGATTGGTCTCAAATCCGCATCAAGGATCTGACCACGCTGCAGGATCGCCCGGACCGCATCGAATGGGTGAAGGCCAGCGCCATCTCCTGGCGCGGGGCAGGCTTCTATTACAGCCGCTACCCGGAGCCCGAAAAGGGCAAGGAGCTGACCTCGAAAAATGAGTTCCACACGGTCTACTATCACCGCCTGGGCACGGCCCAAAGCGAGGATCAGCTGGCGTACGAAGACAAGCAGCACGGCCAGCGCTTCCACCGCGTCGTCGTCTCGGAAGACGAGAAGATGGCCATTCTCACCATCTCGGAACGCGGCCGGGCGGCGCTGGGCAATGCGCTCTGGTTTAAGGATGAGGCGAAGGGCGACAAAGCGTTCCAGCCGCTGGTCCCCGACATCGGCGACACCAAGTACAACTTTGTGGGCTACCTGGGCGGCAAGGTGCTGGTGTTCACCGACAACGGCGCGCCCAATGGGCGGGTGGTGGCGATCGATCCGGCCAAGTCCGCCGCCGCCAACTGGACCACGGTGATCCCGGAAGGCAAGGACTCGCTGACCTGGGTGACCACCGCCGCCGGGCGCCTGTTTGCGCATTACCTGCATGACGCCGCCAGCCGCATCGTGGTCTATCAGCCGCAGGGCAAGATGGAACGCGAGCTTGCCCTGCCCGGCCCCGGCAACGTCACCGGTCTCGAGGGCGCGGATGAGGAGAGCGTAGTCCACTACACGTTCAACTCCATGCTCGAAGCCGGCAGCATCTATCGCTACACGCCCGCCACCAACCAGACCACCCGCTACTGGGCGCCGAAGGTGGAATTCGCCGCCGATCAATTCGAAACGCGCCGCGTCTTTTTCACGAGCAAGGACTGCACGCGGGTGCCGATGTTCCTGGCGCACAAGAAGGGGCTGAAGCTGGATGGCTCCAACCCGGCGGTGGTCTACGGCTATGGCGGCTTCACGCTGAGCAATCTGCCGAACTTCTCCGCCGACCGGATCTCGCTGCTGGAACAGGGCGTCATCTACGCCAGCGTCTGCCTGCGCGGCGGGCTCGAGTATGGCGAAGCTTGGCACCGCGCCGGGATGCGCGAGAAGAAGCAGAACGTCTTTGACGACTTCATCGCCGCCGCCGAATACTTGGTGAAGGAGAAGTACACCTCACCCGGCAAGCTGGCCGCGCGGGGCGCCTCAAACGGTGGGTTGCTGGTCGGCGCCGTGATCAACCAGCGCCCCGATCTGTTTGCCGCCGCCGCACCGCATGCCGGGGTGATGGATATGCTGCGGTTCCAGAAGTTCACCATCGGGTGGAACTGGGTGGCTGAATACGGCTCCAGTGACAACGCCGCGGACTTCGCGTATCTGAAGGCCTATTCGCCCATCCACAACGCCAAGGACGGCGCCCGGTACCCGGCCATCTTCATCACCACGGCCGACCATGACGACCGCGTCGTGCCCGCCCACTCCTTTAAGTACGCCGCCGTCATGCAAGAGATGGCTGCGCGTGTGAAGCCGGTGCTGATCCGCATCGACACCAACTCCGGCCATGGCGCCAGCAGCACCTCGAAGCGCCTGGAGCAGGAGGCTGACGTGCAGGCGTTCCTGTTCCAGAACTTGGGTGTGCAGCCGAAGTTCCAGTAACTTTCTATTTATTGTGATTCGGTACCACGGAGAGGTTCGAATCGAAAGATTCCGGTGTACTATCTTTATGCACGGGGCCAGCTACCACCAGCAGAGCCTTGGGCATTGAGGAGGAATTGATGAAACTACTTGTGATAGCTACATTTTTTGGGGCCATGAGCGCTCTTTGCGGTCCTATTACCTACAACGTGAATCGCACCATCGGGGCCGGAAGCGTTTCTGGGACCATCCAGACAGACGGCACCGTGGGCATCCTGGGATCCAGCAATATTCTGGACTGGAACCTTCTTCTTAACGACGGCACCGCCTCGTTCACCAACCTGGGCCCGGCAAGCGGCAACAACTCTGAGATGCTGTTCACGGCCACCACGAACCTAACAGCGACGCCTTCCCAGTTGCTGTTTGACTTCGACGGCCCGTTGGGTGGGGTGATGTTTCAGAGTCCCTTTATCGGCTCTGGAGTAAACTATTGGTGCGTGCAGACGACCCAGGCTCTCTGCGTGGCCGCCGGTTTTGTGGGTGAAGGCGTCACGGTGTCCTCATCGTTGGAGACCAGTGCATTAACCGGCAATCAAGTGATCGGGACGGCCGCAACGGGCGTGGTACCGGAACCGTCTTCGCTGGCTCTGATCGGGTTGGGCGTCACCGGACTGCTGGCTCGCCGAGCTGGCGCCGGGCGCACGCGCCGTCAAACCGCTACTGCTTGACGGGCGACGTGTAACTGCCTTCCGTAGCCGTCAAATCACTCCGTAGCCCTCAAATCACCTGGAGCCCCCAGCCACTGGAGCAGGAGCCGGATTTTCCGGCGCTCCTGTTCCAGTGGCTGGGGGCGCGGACTCCGCCTCATTCGCGGGCTCGTTCACTGGCTCGTTCACGGGCTCGTTCACTCTGCCCGAGCGATCGCTTTCGCAATCGCTTCCCCGTGGAAGCGCCCGTTCTCGATGAAGATCTCGTTGGTGAAAACGCCGGCCACGATCACGCCCGCCAGATAGATGCCGGGGCGCTCGCTCTCGTAGGTCTCGGGGTGGATGTTGGGCCGCTGCGTGGCGGGATCGAGGTGAACACCGTTGGCGGCGAGGAAGGCGAAGTCCGGGCGGTAGCCGGTCATGGCCATCACGAAATCGTTCTTGATCGTCTTGGCGCCGTCGGGAGTTTCGAGGTCTACCTCTTTGTCGCGAATGGCGGTGACGCGGGAGTTGAAGTAAGCCGGGATCTCGCCGTTTTTGATGCGGTTCTCGATGTTGGGCTTGATCCAGTACTTCACGTTCTGGTGGACGGCCGGTCCGCGATGGACCATGGTGACGCGAGCCCCGGTCCACCACAGTTCCAGCGCGGCGATGGCGGCGGAGTTCTTCGCGCCCACCACCAGCACATCGTGGTTGTAATACGGGTGCGCTTCCTTGTAGTAGTGGATCACCTTGGGCAGATCCTCGCCCGGCACATTCAGCAGGTTCGGGACATCGTAGTAGCCGGTGGCGAGGATCACTTTACGGGCCCGGTATTCACCCTTGTCGGTGGGCACGACGAAATCTCCATCGGACCCGTTGATCGCCAGCACCCGCTCATACTGCCTTACGTCCAGCTTGAAGTGATCAGCACAGCGGCGGTAGTACTTCAGCGCTTCGACGCGACCCGGCTTGTCGTTCAAGGACGTCATCGGCAGGCCGCCGATTTCGAGCAGCTCCGGCGTCGTGAAGAACGTCATGTTCGTCGGGTAGTGGTAAAGCGAGTTCACCACGCAACCCTTGTCGATCAAGACGGACTTGAGGCCACGCTTGGTGAGCTCAATGCCGCAAGCCAAGCCGGTCGGCCCCGCGCCTACGATGACGGCATCGATCATTGCAGCATCTGTTCAACGGCAGCGAGCGCTTCGCCCAGCTTGGCCGGGTCCTTACCGCCGCCCTCGGCCCGATCTGGTCGGCCACCGCCCTTGCCGCCCGCCGCCGCGGAGGCTGCACCCACCAGCTTGCCCGCGTGCACTTCGCCCGCGAGTTCCTTGCGGACAGCGGCGGTGAACTCCACCGTTCCCGCTGATGTCGCGGTACCCAGCACCACGACATCGGCCGCGCCCTTGTTCAGGAAGTCGTCCGAGATGGCGCGCATCTGGGCCCGGTCCATGCCGTCGACCGCCGAGATGACGACTCGGAACTTGCCCACCTGCTTCACTTCGAGACCACCCGAGGCCGCATGCGCCAGCTTCGCCTTCAGCTGTTCAATCTGCCGCTCGGCATCCTTCAACTGCGCTTTCGCCCGGTCAAGTTCAGCTGCAATCTGGGCCTTTTCCGTTTCGATGTGCTCGACCACGGCCGCGCCCGTCACCGCCTCAATGCGCCGGACACCCGCTGAAATCGAGCCTTCATAAGTGATGCGCGCCATGCCGATATCGCCCGTCCGCTTGACGTGCGTGCCACCGCAAAGTTCGCGGCTGAAGCCATCGGTCACCGTCACGACGCGCACCTTGTCGCCGTACTTTTCGCCGAACAGCGCCATCGCCCCGGTGTCGAGCGCTTGGTCCAGATCCATCACCTCGGTGTTCACCGCCACATTTTTGAGGATCTCTTCGTTCACCAACCGCTCAATCTCGGTCCGCTCATCCGGCGAGAGCCCGGCGTAGTGGCTGAAATCGAAGCGCAACCGCGTCGGGTCCACGGTGGAGCCCGCCTGTTTCACATGCTTGCCCAACACGCGCTGCAGCGCCGCCTGCAACAAGTGGGTCGAGGTGTGATTGCGCATGGTGGCCGCGCGCAAATCGCCATCAACACGAGCCGTCAGGATGTCGCCCTCTTTCACGGCCGCGAGCAACGTCACCTTATGCACAAACAGGCCCGGCACGGGCTTCGTGCAGCCCGTCACTTCCGCCACCTTCTCGCCGGTCTCCTTGGAATAGAGAGCGCCGCGGTCGCCCACCTGGCCGCCCGATTCGGCGTAGAACGGCGTCTGGTCCAGCACCAGTTCGCCCTCACCCAAACCCACCACCAGTGCATCGGCTTCGAGCGTATCGTAACCCAGGAAGGCCGTGGTGCCCTTGGCCAACCACGCCGCATGCACCGGATTGACCGTGCCCTTCTCTGCCCCCTTCCACGACGCCCGGGCGCGCGTCCGCTGCGCTTCCATGGCTTCATTGAAGCCGTCCATGTCGATCGTGAGCGAAAGCTCGCGCGCCATGTCCGCCTGCTCATCCAAGCCCAACCCGTAGGTATCGTACAGCTTGAACGCCGCCGGACCCGGCAGCACGCCGCCCGCCGCCGATTTCGCCTCGTCCTGGAAGATCTTTTCCGCAATGGCGAACGTCGTCGCGTAGCGGTGCTCTTCATCGCGCACAATGCGCGAGACACGATCGACTGATTCCAGCAGCTCCGGGTAAGCGGGCTTCATGAAGTCCGCGACAAACGCCGTCAGCAAGTGCAGAAACTCGCCCGTGCAGCCTTCACGCCGCGCATGCCGGATGGCCCGGCGCATGATCTTGCGCAGCACATAGCCGCGGCCTTCATTGGCCGGCACGACGCCATCGTGGATCAGGAAGGCCGTCGCCCGCGCGTGATCAGCGGCGATGTTCAGCGTGGCGGGCAGCGCCTTGCCACCCAGCAGTTGGTTGGCCCGTTCGCGGATGGGCTGCAGCAGATCCGTCTCGTAGTTCGAAAGCTTGCCCTGCAGTACGGCGGCGATGCGTTCGAGGCCCATGCCGGTGTCGATGGAGGGCCGCGGCAGCGGCGTCAGCACGCCTTCGGCGGAGCGATCGTACTGCATGAAGACCAGATTCCAGATCTCCATGAATCGCCCGCCGCCATCCAGCGGAAACTCTTCGTGCTCCCGGCCCGGCTCGGCCGCTTCCGGCCCCAGGTCGTAGTGGATTTCGCTACACGGACCGCAGGGGCCGGTCTCGCCCATCTGCCAGAAGTTGTCCTTCTCGTCCAGGCGAAAGATGCGGCTCTTGGGGATGCCGGTCACCTTCTGCCACAGTAGTTCCGCGTCATCATCTTCGCGGAAGACAGTGACGTAGAGCTTCTCTTTGTCGATGCCGTAGACCTTGGTGATCAGCTCCCAGGCAAAGTCGATCGCTTCGGCTTTGAAATAGTCGCCAAAGCTGAAGTTGCCCAGCATCTCGAAAAACGTGTGGTGGCGGCGCGTGTAGCCGACGTTTTCGAGATCGTTGTGCTTGCCCCCGGCACGGACGCACTTCTGCGACGTCGCTGCCCGGTTGTAGTCCCGCTGCTCCTGCCCGAGAAAGATGTCCTTGAACTGGTTCATGCCCGCGTTGGTGAACAACAGCGTCGGGTCATTGGCGGGGACCAGAGAGGAGGAGCGGACCACGCGGTGGCCGCGGTCAGCAAAATAGTCGAGAAAGGTTTGGCGGATTTCGTGGCCGGTCATGGGGAAACTTCTATTGTCCCATGACCTTCCAAGTGGAGGCTATTCGAAGATCTGGGCGGGACCAAACGGGACGTTCAAGTCTCGTGATGGAGTTCCGCGCAGACCTCCATCACCACCGCACGCAGCCAGCGATGGGCCGGGTCCGCTTCCAGGCGCGGATGCCACTGCAAGGAGATGGTGAGTTCCGGCGAAGGAAACGGGAGCGGGAAGCTGTACTGGCCGTCGCGAAGGTTGCCGGTCTGCCGTTCGGGAACGGTCGCGATGAGATCAGAGCCGCGCGCCAGCGCCAGGGCGTCTGAAAAGCCGCCGACACTGGTGACAACTTCCCGCTCCAGCGACAGCGCGGCGAGGGCCTCGTCGACCGGCCCTCGCAGTAGGGCCCGGCGCGAGACCGCGATGTGCTGCCCGGCGGCATAGCGGGCCGCGGTGATCTGGCCTTGGCTAAGCGGGTGCCCCAAGCGCACGACGCCCACCAGCTGATCCTTGAACAGCATTTGGGTCCTCAACTCGGGACTGGTGGCTGGCCCAACAACGCCGGTGTCAAGGTCCACACTGCCGTCGCGCAGCGACGCTGTTTGCTTGTTGGGCTTTGGCACAAAGCAGAGCCGAACGCGCGGTGCTTGCTGGCTGACCCGGGCAATCAAGTGGCAGCCGAAGTTTTCGACGAACCCCTCGCGGGTGCGGATGGTAAAGGTTCGCTCCAGGGCCGCAAGATCAATACCTTCGGCGGGACGCAGAAGGCTGGCCGCCTCATCGACAAGCCCTCTTACGCGTTGACGCAGCTCAAGTGCCCGTGGCGTGGGAACCAGGCCGCGCCCGGCGCGAACTAGCAACGGGTCACCCGTGGTGGACCGCAGCCTGGCCAGGGCCCGGCTCATGGCCGAAGGGCTTAGCTGTAGCCGCTCCGCCGCACGCGCGACGCTGCCTTCGCCGAGCACCGCATCGAGCGTGATGAGCAGGTTGAGATCGGGGAGCGCCACTGCTCCATCTTGGCAGGATTCTTGGCAGACATGGCGTTTGCTGCACGTATAAAGTGCAATCCGTGCGTCTTCCGCAATTCACTCGCGGGGCGTAGCCTACAGATGATAGCTGCTCGAAAAGAGCCGCCCGCCCCAACCATCGGAGACCCATGATGACGTCCAGCCTGACCCACCCTGACCGGAGAACGAATGCCAGCCCGCCGCCGGCGGAGTCGGGCCGCTGGGCGGTGGCGACGCTCGCGCTCTGCATGCTGCTCTCGTCACTGGGTACCTCGATCGCCAACGTCGGATTGCCGACAATCGCCCAAGCCTTCGGCGCGTCATTCCAGCAGGCGCAATGGATCGTCCTCGCCTATCTTTTGGCGATTACGGCGCTGATTGTCGCGGCCGGCCGGTTGGGTGATCTGGTGGGCCGGCGCCAGCTGCTGTTGAGCGGAATCTCGCTGTTCACGGCGGCCTCCATCCTGTGTGGCATGGCGCCGACGCTGTTCGGTCTCGTCGCCGCGCGGGTGGCTCAAGGGGCGGGCGCAGCCATCATGATGGCCATCACAATGGCGGCTGTCAGCGAGGCGGCGCCCCGGGAGCGGACTGGCGGCGCCATGGGCTTGCTGGGCACGATGTCCGCCGTAGGCACCGCTCTGGGCCCTTCGTTGGGCGGTTGGCTGATCGCCTGGTGGGGTTGGCCCGGCCTCTTCCTGATCAACGCTCCCCTGGGGGTGCTGGCACTTGTGCTGGCGAAACGTTACTTGCCGCTCGATCAACGGCCGCGAGGGATGGTGCGCCAAGGGTTTGACCCGGCCGGTGCGGTGTTGCTGGTGGCCGTCCTGGTGGCGTATAGCCTGGCGATGACCATGGGCCGGGGGAGTTTCGGTGCCCTGAACGCTGCTCTGCTGGCGGTGGCGATATTGGGGATGGGCCTATTCACCCTCGTTGAGAAGCGCGCACCCGCGCCGCTGATTCCACTTGAGATGCTGCATCGTGCCGGCTTGCTGGCGGGCTTTGGCATGAACAGCCTGGTCATGACCGTGGTGATGGCCACGCTTGTGGTGGGGCCCTTCTATCTCACCCAAGCGCTTCAGCTCAGTGCCGCGCAGGTGGGGCTGGTGATGTCTTGCGGACCGGTGATCACGGCGCTGACCGGCATTCCTGCAGGGCGCTTGGCCGACAGTTGGGGTGCTTCGCGGACGCGGATCGCCGGACTCGGCCTGATGTTGCTGGGGTGCACCGCGCTGGTGGCCCTTCCGTCCGGCTTTGGCATCCCCGGCTACGTGATCCCCCTGGGGTTGGTGACTGCCGGCTACGCCCTCTTTCAAACCGCCAACAACGCCACCGTGATGGCGGATGTCAGCTCGGCTGATCGCGGCGTCGTCTCCGGCTTGCTGAACCTTTCGCGCAACCTCGGCCTCATCACCGGAGCCTCGTTGATGGGCGCTGTCTACGCGCTGGGCTCAGCTGCGGGGAACGTTCTGCCTGCAGCCCCGGCCGCTGCCGCTGCCGGAATGCGGATTACCTTCGGGGTCGCCGCCGGACTGGTGATGGTCGCGCTCGCCATCGCGGTATTCACATCGGGCAAAGATGCGGATAGGCCAATGTAGGCGCGAACAAACAAAAATGGCGGACCCGAAGGCCCGCCATTGATGTTTGAAACAGCTGCTACTTGCCGCTCTAGAACTCGTAGCGCAGCGCGAACTGCATGATACGAGGTGCGGTGAAGGTCGAATCCAGGCGGCCGAACGTGTTGGCATTGCCCAAATCGAACGCCGTCGTGTTGTTGCGCGGGTCGAAGCGGACGCTGTTGGTGACGTTGAAGACTTCCCATCGCAATTGCACGGTGTGCTTTTCAGTGATGTTCCAGCGCTTGCCCAGGTTCATGTCGATGTTGAAGATGCCATCGCCCCGGAGAATGTTGCGGTTGCCGATTTCCCCGGGCACGGTGTAGTCGAAGGCCTTCAGGGCTGCGGCCGGATCCGCAAACAGGTTTGGACCGGAGCCGCCAGCCGCCGTGGGCTTCGGCGCGTTCTTGGTGACGGAGGTCGAGATCGCGGACACCTGCGTGGCGTAGCCGGTGATGTTGTAGTTGGTGGGCCAGAAACGGCCGTTGCCCACCGAGACCGGGAAGCCGGAGCTCACCCGCCACAAACCACCGAACTGCCATCCGCCGACAAAGGCATCGATCAGCCGGTTGGAGTTGGCGAGCCAGTGCTTACCCTTGCCCACCGGCACACCCACCACCCAGTTGCCGTTCATCGTGTGCAGCGTGTCGTAGTCGGAGACGGCCCGTTGCTGGCCACGGGCATAAGGATTGATGATGATGCCACGGCCGGCCCCGGCGTTGTCTTCGCTGGTGGAGCCGCGATCGATGGACTTGCCCAGCGCGTAGTTGAGGTCAATCTGATCGCCATTGCGGAAGCGCTTGCGGACCGTCAACTGGAACGCGTGGTAGTTGCCATTGCCCACCGAACGCAGCGCACGCAGATAAGAGAACTGCGGGCTGAACATGGTGAACTTGCCATACTTCGAGCAACCCGGATCGCAGAAGCGGTCAATCGATTCCAGCGCCGTCGTGGCGTCCGGATAGTTGTCTTTGTAGACCTGATAGGCGGCCTGCGTGGCCGTCAACCCGCTGCCCGCGAGGCCCGGGAACAGGTTCTCCCAGAAGGGCAGCTTGCCCACGCTGGCGGCGCTGGCATTGGACTTGATCAGCTTGGTGAGCGCTTGCGCGGCTTCAAAATACGTCTGACCGGAAGCGGGATCCCTCAGGTTGGTCGGCGTCGCGAGGTCTTCGCTGGTCAGTGTGCGGCGCGACAGGCGGCCGACGTAGGAGGTCTGCACGAACAGGCCACCCTTGAATTCGCGGCCGATCGAGAAGTTCATGTTCATCGTGTAGGGAGCCTTCAACTTGTCATCCAGCGAATTGGTGATGGCGAAGTTTTCGGGCTGGGTTACCGGGAAGGAAGCGGGCGGAGCGGGCTGGATCAGATCCTGCGGAATGGTGTTCAAGCCTGTGAAGCGCGGCGCGGTTTCCAAATTGAGGCGGCCGGAGGGGTTGTTCAGGGAGGTGGACAAACCCAGGGCCGATGAATCGAAGTTGCGGATCAGCGCGTTGCCGATCAGGTCGTAGTACATGCCCCAGCCGGCGCGGATGGAGGTCTGCCCATTGTCACCAAACAGGAACTTACCCACCTTGCTGCGGCCCGTGGGAGCGTAGGCCAGCGCGAAGCGTGGCGCGGGATTGTACATGGTGTCGTAGAGCGGCCGGCCGCCGGCGCCACTGGCCAGCACGTAGGAAACCGGCTTGGTCGCAACCGACACCGATTGTCCGTTGGCCGCCGCGGAAACGCGCTGGTCGAACCAGTCGCTCAGCCGTTGCGCGCTGTTGGTCTGGATGCCGTTGGTCTCATAGACCGGCGGGAAGTAGCCAAAGCGAAGACCTGCCGTCAGCGTCAGCGCCCGGGTGATCTTCCAGGTGTCCTGCACGTACATTTCCGCCTCTTCCGCGCGGAAGCGCCGCAGCACCGGCGTGCCGGGAGCCTGGGCCGTGATGCCGCTGCTGGAAGGGATGTAGTTGTAGTTGGAGGTGACCTGGCTGATGACGCCCATCGAGGCCATCACCGCGTCGCGGAAGGAAACGCGGAACGCCGGCAACATGTCGGTGAACGGCGCATTCAGGATGCCACCGCTCGACTGCATCCACGAAGCGTTGGCCTGGATCGTGAAGAACGAGTTGGCGTAGTTGGAGCGGTCATTGGTGTACTGCCGCACGGTGCCGCCGAACTGGATGTTGTGTGAGCCCTTGACCCAGGTGAAGTCCTGGCTCAAGTTGTGCGTCGGCGAAATGCGGGTGAAGCCGCGGTTGAGGCCGTAGATGTTGCTGAAGGTGCGGAACGTCACCTGATTGACGGTCGAGATGCCGGTGTTCTCAATGCCCTGGCGGGTGAGCCCGTAGCGGAACACACTGATCAGGTTGGAACGCAGCGAGGAGTTGACACCAATGGCGAAACCCTTGCTGTTGTCCAGGTTGACGTTGTTAGGCGCCTGCCCGGGGAACTGCGACGGGTCGTTATCGAAATCGTTCTGAAGATTGCCGCGGAAGAAGATGCTGGTCTTGTTGTCCCACTGGTAATCCAGCTTGGCAATGTAGGTATTCTGGCGCACCTTGATCGGCGAATTGAAGCGGAACCCGGAGGTGTTGAGCCCGTCGCCGGCTTCGGTCGAATTCGGCAGCGGGTAGAGCTTGAACACATTCAGCATGGCCTGGTTGACGCCGATACCCTTGGGGTCCAACCGGCGGGCCAGATCACCCGAGGTGAGCGAGACGACGGAGTTGTTGCTGGCCAGATACTTCACCACGCCATCGCGGAGGCTCTGCGTGGGTACGGTGCGGAGTTCGCTCGATTCCCGGCGGTCCTGGCGGCCTTCGTAGTTGAGGAAGAAAAACGCCTTGTTCTTCTTGATGGGCCCGCCTACGCTAGTGCCGTAGATGTTGCGGTTCAGCTTGGCCAGCGGGACGCCGGCGGAGTTATTAAAGAAGCTGTTGGCATTGGTGGCCTTGTTGCGGACATACCAGTAGGCCGAGCCATGCAGTTCATTGGTGCCGCTCTTGGTCACCAGCGAGATCTGTGCGCCCGACGTACGGCCCTGGTCGGCGTTGGCGTTGGTGGTGGTGACGCGGAACTCCTGCACGGAATCAAGCGTGACGCGCAAGACACTGGTAAACGCCGCGCGGGTCTGTTGGTTGTTGACGTCGACGCCGTCCAGCGTCACATTAGCCTGGTCGCTCTTGCCGCCATTGACGGAGCCACTGCGATCGGGCGCATTCTGGTTCTCCGGCGGAATGTAAGACACACCGGGTTGCAGGGCCAACAAGCCCACCACGTTACGCGCTTCGAACGGCAGTTGATTGATCGGCTTGGTGCCAAACGTGTTGCCCAGCGTCGCATCCGAGGTGTTGACCTGAACCGAATCGGCCGAGACTTCGACGATCTGCGTCGTCGCGCCCAGTACCTCAAACGACACATTGATTGTGGCCGGCAAGCTAACCAGCAGCCGCACATCGTTAATCACCACTTCGTTAAATCCGGCGGCCTTGGCCGTCAGCTTGTAGAGACCCGGCTGCATCTGCGGGAAGTTGTAGGAACCCTGTGCATCCGATTGCGCGGACCGTTGGGCCTGCGTGCCCACATTCAGCAGCGTCAGATTGGCCCCCGGGACGGCAGCCCCGGTTGGGTCAAGCACGATGCCACGGAGGGACGTAAGACCTTGCGCCAGTGCTGCACACAGCACCATTGAGAGTCCGCAAACAAGGCGGATGAACGACTTCATCATGAAAAAGAACCCCCAGGAACGTCAGTTAAGCAAAACGTGAGCAGTAAGCGAATCGTCACAACTCCCGTATTCAATCGATTATGAAGCACCAGGGGCCAATTGCCAAGCGTTGCGGGCAAAGCGCGATTATTTGAGGGGCGAGATTTCCGCCAGTACGGCCGCTACCGCCGCCCGCGGGTCCGCGGCGCGGGAGATCGGACGGCCAATCACCAGATGGGAAGCGCCACGGGCTAGGGCCTCGGCCGGGGTGGCGATGCGCTTTTGATCACCGGCTCCGCTGTCGGCGGGCCGCACGCCGGGCGTCACCACCAACATTTCGGGACCCGTAATGGCCCGCACGCGCTGAATTTCCAAGGGTGAGCAGACGATGCCATCCACGCCCGCGGCCACGGCGTTGCGCACGCGCAGTTCCACCAACTCGGCCGCCGTCAAGTGATGTCCATCGGCCCGCAGATCGGCATCGTCGAGACTGGTAAGTACGGTAACTCCCAGTATTTTTAGCTTCGAATCTCCCCGCCCTTCGACGGCGGCCTGCATCACTTGAGGCACTGCATGCACGGTCAAGAAACTGACGCCTGATTGCGCCGCCACCGCGGCCGCACGCTTCACCGTTTCCCCAATGTCATAGAGCTTTAAGTCAAGAAAGACTTGTTTACCCTGGGAAATTAGTTGCTGGACAAACTCCATGCCTGCGGCGGTATAGAGCTCCAATCCGACTTTGTAGAATGAGACCGTATCCCCCAGCGTTTCCACTAGTTTACCGGCTTCAGCAGCGCTGGCAAAGTCCAGCGCGACGATAATGCGTGAGTCACTCATATTTGTTCGTCCATCCAGCCCCATGCGTAAGCTTGGGGTTTCTTTGCGTCACCCAACAAAGCCCCAAGCTTACGCATGGGGCTAGACGAAGCATTTCTCCATTGCCCAATCACCACCCACTAATCCCGCTCCGTGCCACTATTCCACAGCTTGAACATTTCAGCGGCGGAGGGGACTTTCAAGGGGCGGACGAGCCGGAAGCCCAGAAACTGGGCGTCGGTCAGGTACCAGATGCTTTTGGGCAACTGCGGGTCCTGCATCTTCCAGGACGCATCGGAGCCGACGCGCGCAGCACAGCGCAACTGAGCGGGGTCGTCGCTCCAGCCACCGCCGCGCGCGGCATGCGGGTAGGGCTTGGTGGGGCGGTTCAGCGGCCCGGTTCCGGCAGCTTCGGGCTTTGCGTAGAAGCTGGGGTCATACTGATCGAGCGTCCACTCGGCGACATTGCCGTGCATGTCGTAGAGCCCAAAGGCGTTGGGCTTCTTCAAGCCCACCTTCTGGTACTTCTCTTCGCTGTTGGACGCAAACCACGCATACTCGCCCAACGCCGCCGGATTGTCGCCGAACGAATAGGATGTCGTCGATCCCGCCCGGCAGGCATGCTCCCATTCCGCTTCCGTGGGGAGGCGATAGAAGTGGCCGGTCTTGGCGCTTAGCCATTGCGCGTACTTGTTGGCGGCGTGCTGCGTCATGCTGATCGCTGGATACCCATTGATACCCATCCCGAAGCTCATCTCGACATAGGGCCGCGTGGGGCGGCTGACGGCGTCCACGTCGGGGTTGGCGCCCTGGGTGGCGGGGTCCCGCTCCGAGAACATGAACAGCCGGTACTCGTCCCAGGTCACCTCGAACTTCTCCATCCAGAACGGCTCCACCGTCACGGGGTGTTGCGGACCCTCATCCTTCTTGCGGCCGCGCTCACTTTCGGGCGAGCCCATGGTGAACATACCGCCCGGGATCGGCACCATCTGGTAGTTGACGGTGCTGCCGGGGATGGGCTTCTCGTACGCCTTCATGTCACCCGCCGACTTTTCGGGCGAGTTGGCGAGGATCTTGGCGCGGAGCTTCTCCACCAGCGCCAAGTCGTCCTTGGCCGATTGGCGAGCAGTGGCCAGGGTCAAGCCGGTGGGCCACACGGCGCCTTCGGTGATCCACTGCCGGAGCACCGCGACCTGCGCCGCGCTCAACGCCGGACCGCCAGGCGGCATTGCACCGCGAGCGCTGGGGGCCAGCGACACCGACCGGATCAGCGGGCTCGCGTCCGGGTCTCCCACGCGGATCGCCTTGGCGGTCGCCGTGGCTGAATCGAGGCGCAATCCGCCCAACGCGCGATCAGCCCCGTGGCAGCCAATGCAGCGGCTCTCAATGATGGGCCGAACTTGTTGATTGAAGTCGACCGCCGCCCAGGCAGAGGCGCCATAGACGGTCAAAAGCAGGCCCAACCAAAGTGGCGCAGGCTTCAGCCTGCAGCGGGACTTCAGTCCCGCCCGGGTAACGCTCTCCGCCGTGCTGATCCCGCAATTCCATCCGGGGCGGAATGAATTCCGCCTGCAGGCTGAAGCCTGCGCCACCTCCGGATTGAACTGTGCCGCCTTAGACAAACTTGGTCACACCCGGGCGAGCGAGGGGGAGTTCCGGCAAGCTGCCGCCCCAGTCGATCGTGTCCGGCACCAGCTTCTCTTGCGAGTTCATGGCCTGCTCCCAGGTCAGCTGCTGGCCGGTATAGGCGGCCATCCGGCCCATGATCGCGAGCATGGTGGAGGTGGTCATGCGCTCCCCATCGTTCAGCGGCTTGCCTTGCCGGATGCTGGCAAACAGAGCGTCATGCTCGGCTTGATACATGTCGTAGGGCGTGCCCTCAAAGCTCCACGTGGTCTTGCCAGTGATCTTGGGCCGGGCGCCGCGGCCGATGGTGCAGACGCCTTCGGTGCCCAGAATGTAGTCGGCATTCTCGTTGTAGCACTGCTCGATCTGGCGGCAGCCCATGAAGGCGCGGACGCCATCGGGATACAGGTAATTCACTTCAAAGTGATCGAAGATGTTGCCGCCGTGGGCCGGGATCTGGCGTCCGCCGACCGCCGTGCAGCTCACCGGCGGCTTGTCCTTCATCGCCCAGGCGATCTTGTCGACGCTGTGGACCGCCTGTTCCACCAGGCCGTCACCGCACAGCCAGCCAAAGTTGTACCAGTTGCGGATCTGCCACTCGACATCGCTCATCCCCGCGGGGCGGGTGTTGGCCGGAGGCATGGGCTTCACGGGACTCGTGTAGTACGTAGCGTAGTACGCCATCACATTGCCGATCGCGCCCGCCGCCACTTGATCAAAGGTCGCCTTGATGACGTTGTGGTAGCGCCAGCAGAAGCCAGCCACCAGCGAAAGATTCTTCTCCTTCGCCAGTTTGGCCGTCTCGAGCACGCTGCGGATGCCGGGTGCATCGGTGGCCACGGGCTTTTCGCAGAACACATGCTTACCTGCCTCGATGCAGCGGCGCAGGTGCTGCGGGCGGAAGCCAGGCGGGGTGGCGAGCAGCACCACGTCGACGCCGGAGTTGATCACCTTCTCAAACGCGTCCAGACCGACGAACTTTTTGGCTGGCTCCACCTTCACCTTGGCGCCGGCCACTTTACCTAGGGTGGCGAGGCTGGCGTCAATGCGCTCCAGGTCGATGTCGGCCACTGCGGTCAGTTCGGCAAAGTCGTCCGCCTTCAGTGCTTGCGCGGCCGCACCAGTGCCGCGCCCGCCGCAGCCCACCAGGCCCACCTTTAAGGCGTTGGTCGCCTGCGCCGCCGAAGTTCCCTGTGCCGCCGACAAAACCGCGGGGACCGCCAGGGCGCTAGCCCGCAAGACATCTCGCCGGGCAACGCCCAAGCTGAAAGGATCACTCATGCTTGAGATTCTATAGCGAACCCGGCGCACCCGGGTGGCGTGATGAAAACTAGGGGGGTTACAGACTCCGGGTGATCCGCGGCACACGCTGATCCCGATACCGTTGCTTCCTTCCGGACCTGGCGGGGTTTTCGGACTCGAGCGTTGCACGAAGCCCGGAGCCTGAGCCTTTAGGCTAACATGATCCGCGGCCGGTGCGTCCCCCAGCACCACCGGTTTCCCCCGAGAACTCCGGTTGGGGAGTTTGGGCGGGCGGTAGCCCACCGGACAGCGTCGTCAGGCCGTGTTTCGTCAACAAGATAGCCGTCACCCGGTTCAGCTGGCGAGGCTGGACATGTTCCCTAAGGTAAACTCCCGGCCAATCTTAGGGTCTTTTTTCGGTTGGGCCCTAAAGAAACGGCAAATTGCTCCTATAAGAAGTAGAGCCAAGGAATCATTGGCCACGTCTAGCGTAAAGAAATGAGTTGTGTTCATGAAGTTGTCCACGAAGCTGTACTTTGGACTGGGAGCGCTGTTGCTGCTGGCTCTGGGCCTGGCATTGGAATCGGTCCGGCAACAGTATCGGATGCGCAAACAATTCGACGAGGTGGTGCTGCGCTCGGTCACCAAGCTGGAACTAGCGGCGGCGGCACGTTCTGCCGCTTGGGAAGTTGAAACATACAAACGCGGCACCTTCCTGGCGGCCTCGCTCATGGATCCGCAAATGCGGGACCGGTTCCACGAGGCCAGCCGCAAAGCTTCCACCAAACTCACAGACACGGTTCAACAACTCTTGACCCTGGCCGATGGTGTGGATCGCGCCATCATCGAAGAGACCAGCAACGCTGCGACGGAATACGTCCCCCTGGTGGCGCAGTTTGCCACCGTCACCAAATCGGGTGCCTTGGCCGACGTTAAGCCCTTGGTGGCCAAGATTGTCCCGCTGGTGGACCGCCTGGACCGGCAAACCGACCTTCTGATTAAGCGTCAGCGGACAACGCTCGACGCTGCGGCGGCCGAGGCCTCGTCCTCAGCGGTCACCACATTGATTGGGATCTTCGTTCTGCTGGCCATTGTCGGCGCTACCTCCATCCTCACAGTCCGGAGGGCCACCGTCCAACTGGTCCAGCAGGCCAGCGCGCTCGACCGCGAGGCCCAAGCCGTCACCGAAGGCGCCCGCCAGGTGTCGGCGGCGGGTGAGCAGGTGGCCCAAGTGGCCACCGAGCAAGCGGCGTCCTTGCAGGAGGCATCGGCGTCGAGCAAGGAGATCCAAGCGATGACCAACCGCAACCTGCAAACCATCGAGTCCGCCTCCAGCCAGACGGCCGAGGTTTCCGGCTCCATGACCGAGGCCACCCAGAGCGCGGCCCTGATGCTGAAGTCCATGGACGCCATGGTGACCGCCTCCGGCAAGATCTCGACCATCATTCAGGCAATCGATCAGATCGCTTTCCAGACCAACATCCTCGCCCTGAACGCCGCGGTGGAGGCGGCCCGCGCCGGTGATGCCGGACTGGGGTTTGCCGTGGTGGCGGAAGAAGTTCGCGCCCTCTCGCACCGTTCCGCCAAGGCGGCCAAGGACACCGCCACCCTCATCGAAGAAAGCCTGGCGGTTACCCGGGATGGCAAGTCGAAACTGGACATGGTGAAGCGCGCCATCGACGTGAGTGCGGAAAAGGCTGCCGCCGTTCAGGTGCTGACCGAAACCGTCAGCCGCGACAGCCGGGAGCAGGCGCGAGCCGTCACCCAGGTGACGCAAGCCTTCTCGCAGATCGATATCGTGACGCAGCGCTTGGCCGCCAACGCCGAGGAGACCGCTGCGGCGGGCGCCCACTTGAATCAGACGGCGCAGCACGCCAGAACAGCCGTCAGCGCTCTGAACGGCCTGGTGTTCGGGAACGCCGGCGCCTAGGCCATCGCCCGTGATCGCTCAATTGGGGGGCAGGCTCGCCGATAGCGGCGGTTGCCCCACCGCAGGGCGCGCAATCTCACCCACCGGTCACAGCTTGGCGTTGAAACCAAAAGAGTTTCATATGGCCCTTGGTTTGCATTGATCAACAGCGGGAGGTATCAAACCATGACCCGCATCCAAGATAGCCACTGGCTTTGGATCGCTTTGGCGTTGGCCGCGCTGGTGTTGCTGTTTCCGATCGTTGCTCGCGGTGATGGGCCGGAAGCGCCGCTGCCGGTGATCCGTCTGCTCGACCGCTGCTATGCCAACTCGGGCGAAGCCGTCACGGCCACCGGAGACTTTCTGGACCGCCGGTCGGCCATGGCGCTGACGCTTGTCAACGGCAGCCAGGAAGTGACCGCCACGATCATCCGGCAAAGCGCGACCCAGTTGGTGTTTCAAGTGCCGGAAGCGGCGCCGCTGGGGCGCTATCAACTGCGCATTCTGACGGGCGGCCTGAAGCCGCGTCTGGTGGACCAGCCGGTGTTTCTGCTGATCGCCCGGCCCGCCCAGTAGCCGGCATCTCGCCCGGGCACAAGCGGGTGGGCATACTTCGTTGCCGCGCTTTGTGTAGGCTGAAGTAGACGCATGAAACAACGCCTCCTCTATGGCGCAGCCGCCCTGCTCCTGGTCCTGTGCGTCACCTTTGTCGTTTGGCAGGGGTCGTTCTCCACGGGATCGTTTGATCCGGAGAGCCTGAGCCAGATCTTTTTGTACTGGGCGGTCCAGTCACTGGTCTTCGTGCTGACCGTGATTTTGGGCTTCATGCTGTTCCGGACCGGGCTGAAGCTCTACATCGACCGGCAGAGCAATCGCGAAGGCTCGCGCATGCGGACCAAGCTGGTGGTGGGCGCGCTGGCGTTGAGCTTTCTGCCCGTCCTGTTCCTGGTGCTGTTCAGCGTCCAGGTGCTGAACTTCAACCTGCTGCGCTGGTTCTCGCGGCCCGCCGAAGAGATCCGGCTGGACCTGCAGGACGTCGCCACCAGTTTCAAAAACGAGATGCAAGCTAAAGCTGACGCCCAAGCGCGCTGGCTGGCCTCGGTGGCGGCCGTGCAGGCGTTGGCGCGTGACGATCAGGCCTCCCGTACCGAAATTCAGCGGCTGTGCCGCGAGAATGGCATTGTTGAGGCGACGCTGATCCGCGGCGACGACGCACGGGTACCGCTCTGCGTGCCGCTGGCGAAGGCGTCGAACGAGACGGTTTCTGCCACAGCCATGCTGGCGGACGCCGAAGGTCTACCTGCCAGCCGGTTGAGCTTGCGCAGCGCCGTCCCGCTCGATCTGGTGCGGAAGCAGAATGCGATTTTGAAGTCGATTGAGGACTTTGAGACGCTGGCCCGCCGTCGCAAGGACATACGCACGTTCTACATCCTGCTGCTGACCTTGATCACGCTCTTCATCCTGTTTGTCGCCACCTGGACGGCGCTGCTGATGTCGAAACAGATTTCGGTGCCCATCTCGGCACTGCTGAGCGCGGCCCGTGAGGTCCGCGGCGGCAACTTGGCGTACCGGGTCCAGACGCCGGCGATCGATGAACTGGCGGCGCTGGTGCGCGCGTTCAACGAGATGACGCAGGATCTGGAATCGAATGAGCGCGAGCTGGAACGCCGCCGCCGCTTTACCGAAGCGATTCTCGAAAACATTCCCACCGGCGTCATTTCGCTGGCTCCTGATGGGCGCATCTTGAAGGTGAACCGCGCACTGCGGACCATCTTCCCGGCGGCCTTGGTCGATCAAGCCGTTCGCATTGATGATCTGTTGTCACCCGACGATGCCATTGAAATCCGCTATCTGATGAAGCGCGCCCGCCGCACCGGCATTGCCTCGCAGCAGCTGGAAATTGCGCGGGACCGGCAAACGGTGCACTTAGCCGCGGTGGTCTCGTCGCTCGAAGAGAACTCCGCCTCTGGCTACATCGTGGTGCTGGAAGACACGAGCGAGCTGCTCCGCGCGCAGAAAACCGCCGCCTGGCAGGAAGTGGCTCGCCGCGTCGCGCATGAGATCAAGAATCCGCTGACCCCCATCGCCCTGTGCGCTGAACGGCTAGCGCGGCAGCTGGACAAAGTTACGGGCGCTCCGGAGACGCTCCGCATCATCCGCGAATGCTCCAGCACGATCTCGCAAGAGGTGGAGAGTGTGCGCACGCTGGTGGATGAGTTCAGCCAGTTCTCGCGCTTCCCAGTGGCGTTTCCGGTGCCGAGCGACATCAATGAGCTGGTGAAGCACGCGCTGGCCGTCTTTGAAGGGCGCCTGGAAGGGATCGAGGTTTATCGCTCCTTGGGCGCCGCCCTGCCGAGCGTCAATGTCGATCCGGAGCAGTTCAAGCGGGTGATCGTCAATCTGGTGGACAACGCCGCGGAGGCGATGCAGGATGTGCCGCTGAAGCGGCTCTACATCGCCACCCAGTTGGCGACGCCGGACGTGATTGAGCTAACGGTTTCAGACACCGGCCGCGGCGTCAGCAAGGAGGACCGGGAAAAGCTCTTCCTGCCCTACTTCTCCACCAAAGGGCGTGGCACCGGGCTGGGGCTGGCCATTGTCAGCCAGATTTTGACGGAGCATCGCGCGCAGATTCGGGTGGATGACAACGTGCCGTCAGGCACGCGGTTTGTGGTGGAGATTCCGGTGACCACCTCGGCGGAGATTCCGGCTCTGGCGCCGTCCCGGACGCAGGAGGCGGTGGGTTGAAGCATACCCGTGTGCTGGTCGTTGACGATGAGACGGCCATCCGGCAATCGCTCGCCGGTGTCTTGGAGGATGAAGGGTTCACGGTGGCCGTGGCCGACACGGGCGAAGCCTGCCTGCAGGAGCTGAACCGCCGCAGCTACGACGTGGTGCTGCTGGATATCTGGCTGGTGGGCATGGACGGCATGGAAGTGCTGGCCCGCATCCAGGAGATTGGCATTCAAGACCGGCCGGCCGTGGTGATGATCTCGGGCCACGGCACGGTGGAAACGGCGGTGCGCGCCACCAAGCTGGGCGCGTTCGACTTTCTGGAAAAGCCGCTGACGATTGCCAAGGTGGCGGTGGTGGTGAAGAACGCGGCGCAGCAGAGGCGTCTGGAAGTGGAGATCTCGCGCCTGCACGGCGTGGACGATCCCCGCAACGCCATCCTGGGTGAGAGCATTCCGATCAAGGCATTGCGCCAGCAGATCGCGCTGATGGCGGCCACCAACGGGCGCGTGCTGATCTATGGCGAAAGCGGCACGGGCAAGGAACTGGTGGCGCGGGCGATCCATGAGCTCAGCAGCCGGGCGCAGGCGCCCTTTGTCGAGATCAACTGCGCGGCGATCCCGGAAGACTTGATCGAGAGCGAACTGTTCGGCCATCGCAAAGGCGGCTTTCCCGGCGCGATGGAAGACAAGGTGGGCAAGTTCGAGAAGGCCGACGGCGGCACGTTGTTTCTGGATGAAGTGGCCGACATGAGCATCAAGACGCAGGCCAAGGTGCTCCGCGCGCTGGAAGAGCAACGGTTTCAGCCAGTGGGCGCCGACGAATCGATCAAAGTGGACGTGCGGGTGATCGCGGCCACCAACAAGAACCTGGAAGACCAAATCGAACGCGGCAACTTCCGCGAGGATCTCTTCTACCGGCTGAACGTAATCCCCTTCCATGTCCCGCCCCTGCGCGAGCGCATTGAGGACGTCGTGCTGCTGGCCAATCACTTCCTGCGGGAGTTCACCTCATCCTACGGCCGCAAGGCCAAGGAACTGACGCCCGAGGCCTACCGGGCGCTGCAGGAATACTCCTGGCCCGGCAACGTGCGGGAGTTGAAGAACCTGATGGAGCGGATCGTGATCATGAATCCGCAGGTCCGCATCGACGCCCGGCACATCCCGCTCAACCCGGCCCGGCGCGCCGTGTTTGAGCGGCCCATTGACCACTTCACCTCGCTCGCCCAAGTGCGCGAAGCGGCCGAGCGGGAGTACATCTTGAAGAAACTCGAAGAGACGCGGGGCAACGTCACCCGGACAGCAGAACTGCTGGGCTTGGAACGGAGCAATCTTTACCGCAAAATGAAATCTTTGGGGATCGCGCCCAAGGAATAATGACCCTTCTTCTGCTTGTGCCCCTGGCGGGGCTAATTCTTTTGCTCGCCTTGCCCAGCCGCTGGGCCCGAGCTGTCGCCCTTTTCACCACGGCCGCCCATGGCGCAATCGCCGTCGATCACCTGCGCCGCTTTCAGCCGGAGGCGGCTTTGCGCGGATTCGGGTTTCTAGAGCGGCTCCCCTGGATTCCTTCTTTCGGGGCGCAGTATCTGGTGGGTGTCGATGGCTATTCGCTGCTGCTGGTGGTGATGACTTCGCTGGTGACGCTGGTGGCTTTGGTCGCCTGCACCTCCATTACCGAGCGGCTCAAGGAATACTATGCCGCCATGCTGGTGCTGCTGGCCGCGATGACGGGCGTCTTCATCTCGCTCGACCTGTTGCTGTTCTTCCTGTTCTGGGAACTGACGCTGATCCCGATGTATCTGATCATCGCCGTGTGGGGCGGCACCAACCGCGCTTACGCGTCGATGAAGTTCTTGATCTACACCAATCTGGGCAGCGTGTTGATGCTGATCGGCATTCTGGCGCTGCGGCTCAACGGTGGGACGTTCGATTACTTCGAGCTGCTCCGGCAGCCCGGCGGCGAGTGGGTGTTCTGGGCCTTTCTGGCGGGCTTTGCGGTGAAGGTGCCGATGATTCCGGTCCACACCTGGTTGCCGGATGCGCACACGGAGGCGCCCACAGCGGGCTCCGTGATCCTGGCCGGTGTCCTGCTGAAGATGGGCCTCTACGGGTTGACGCGCTTTGCCCTGCCCCTGGCGCCGCCGTCTCCAGCTGTCCTGACGGGCCTCTGTGTCGCCTCCGTGGTCGCGATCATTTATGGCGGCCTGGTCTGCTTGATGCAGCAGGATTGGAAGCGCCTGATCGCCTACTCTTCCGTCAGCCACATGGGCTTCTGCACGCTGGTCCTGTTTGTGATGACCCGTGACGGCCTTGTCGGCTCCATGCTGCAGCAGATCAATCACGCCGTCACCACGGGCCTGCTGTTCCTGGTCATTGGCGCTGCCTATGACCGCACGCACACCCGTGAGATCGCCCGCTACAGCGGCCTCCTCCGCAGCATGCCCCGCCTGGGCGTGCTGTTCCTGATTGCCATTTTGGGCTCCATGGGCATGCCGCCCTTGAACGGCTTTGTAGGCGAATTCACCATCCTCCGCGGCGTCGCGGGAGTTTCGACAGGCTGGGCGGTGGCCTTAGTGGTAGGCGTGGCGCTGGGCGCAGCTTACTTGCTGTGGCTCTACCAACGCACCATGCTGGGCGAACCGCGTGAGCAGCTGGCGGATCTGAACGCGACGGAAATGGTGGCGATGGTGCCGCTGGCCGTGCTCACGGTATTGCTGGGTGTGGTGCCGGGGCCGTTTTTCCGGTTGCTGGAGCCCGTGGCCGAGGTTGTGTTGAAGGGGCTGGGCCGCTAGTCACTGTCCATCGCAGTGCGCAACCTACCGAGCGTGACCACATCCACGCCAGCTTCGTCAAGCTGCCTAGCCAACGGACCATCCCAAGATAGTACTAGCGGGCGTCGATCCATGGCCACAATCTTGAAGGCCGTGTCCGGCAGGCTGAAATATTCAAAGCCATCCGCGCCAATTGCGCTCTTCGCTTCCACGTGAACCTCCAGCCATTGGGGAACGCGGCGAGCAAACTCTTCGTTGAAGTCCTCTACATCGAACCCGCGCAACTGCTTTGACAGGTTACTGACCTCAGTCAGAATGTGAGGCGTGGTGATGAGAGTGTGGAATTGATGCAGGATCTGTGCGGCGTACTCAAAGTCAGACTCAGTCGTGCCGCTTGTCCTACCAGCACCGATCAGGTCTGACCGAAGCCATCCCTGGAAAAGGAGCAGTAAAAAGTTGGTATCGACCAGCACGCCGCGGCGGCGGTTGCGTGCCACCGTCGAGTCCAGCCAGCTAGACACCCGCCAATTCCCGGATCTTCATGGAAATCACCTCACCCGAGTCTCGATCCACCAGGAGCAGTTTATAGTCACGCGCGGGCCGACCCCGTACAAACTCAAATACCTCTGAGTTAGGGCGACTCAGGGTAATTCGCCAGACACCACGGTCCCCCTCGGTTCCCGCTTCAGTTTCCTCCACCCGCACACGATCTGAAGGCCCGGTTATATCAACAAAGTACTTCGTCGCTATCTCAACCGCTTGCTTGATGTCTACCATATCCCATCCTACGCCCAGTCCACCCGCTCCCGCCGCGGCACGGAGGCCACGTACTGCATCGCTTTCTGAGCATCCATCGTCGGATTCTTAAACGAGATACCCAGCAATCCCGTCAGCTTCACAAACACATCAGTATTCCGGATCAACCCGGCGAATAGCTCGGAGCCCGGGCCGAAGGCGGTGGAGATGGTGTAGTCGGAGGTGTGGGTGGTACCCACCCAGCCAATGCCGGTATGGTTGCCAATTACTTGACCCAACACGCCCGGGACATTGTCCAATTGTTTGTTGACGCAGACAAACTGGCCGCGGCTGATGGCCGTCCGCAGCAGGCGCGCTTCGTCTTCACTGATCTTTAGGCCAAGGTCGTCTTCGAGGACTTGGTGCACCAGGTCAGCGTTGGGCTTGATGATGCCGCGCTGGGCATTGGTGGTTAGACCCTTGTACTCCACCGCATTGCCGAGCCGCCGGGTGATGGTGGTGTAGGAGTACTTCGCCTTAGTGAGTAACTCGAACGCCTGGTTGGAATGCTCATACTCCTTACCGACGCCGAACAGGCCTGGATTGGCGTTGCCGTGGTCGGAGGTGATCACCACCAGCGTGTCCGGCCGCTTCTGGCAGTAATCGAGCACGACCTGGATGGCATCATCAAACGCCAACTGTTCCCACAACAGACCGGCCGCGTCGTTGGCGTGCGCGGCATGGTCCACCCGAGCGCCTTCAATCTGCAGCAGGAAGCCATTCGGCGCGGCATCGAGCGCGGTCAGCGCCGCCTGGGCCATCTCGGCCAAGCTGGGAATCTCGCGCTGCATCTTTTTGTCAGAGCGTTGGTCCACCACGTACTGCACATGGCTGTCGTCGTAGAGCCCCAGCAGCTTCGCCCCCGGAGCAGACTTCAAGTCCTCGCGCAGGTAGCTGACTTTGTAGCCGGCCTTGGCGAAATCGCCGGCCAGGTCGCGCTTATCTTTGCGCTTGGAGGCGTCAAAGAAACGCTTGCCACCGCCGAGCACGACATCGACGTTATCCAGGTACTGCGTCGCGATCAGATCTTCATCATCGCGGCGCGACGAAACCGCCGCAAAGCCCGCCGGGGTGGCATGCGTGACGGTGGCCGTGGTGACGAGTCCGATGCGGCGCTTGGCCTTCTCCCGGGCTAGCGTCCCGATCGGCGTCAGCTTGGTCCCATCAGGCAGGACGTTCAGCATCGCATTGAAAATCCGCGACCCGGAGCCCCAGCTGGAAGACGCCGCCGAGGAGTCCGTCACCATGGAGTTGAGCGACGCCATGTCCATGAAGCCACGCGTGATCCCCGGTTTGGTGAGCAGTTGATTCCACACCGTGCCCCGCCCGCGGACGAGTTTGGAAAACTGTTCCGCCAGCGGAATGACGCCGGGGCTCATGCCGTCCGCCACCATGTAGATGATGCTGCGGGGTTCCTTGGATTGGGCCTGGAGAAAGGCAGGAGCGGCGGCGGCCGAGGCGCCGAGGCGGAAGATCTGGCGGCGATTGAGGGAGCTCATGGGATTCGCTTCAGTATCCCATGCAGAGCGGCCATTCCGGCACCGCCCGCGCTCGCCCATGCCGGATGTAGCGGCCGGTGGAACGTCGATGATCAGAGCGTCGACACGTGCGTCTGGCTGGCACCGGCCAGCAGGTCCAACTGCTGGGTGATGGCTTCAAGAGCGGTGGCTTCCTGGGCCAATTCCGCGGCGGGCTCCGCTGCCTCCGGGTCAACCGGGCCTGCGTTCCCCAGCGCTTGGCTGAGGGTGTCCAGAGCGTGGCCCAACCAGGCGATGCCCCGGGACTGGCGGTCCTCACCCGCCTTTACTTCACTGGTCAGAGTCTCGATGGTGCCAGACTCCGCGGCGAGTTCGCGAAAGGCTGCGACCACCTGTTCCACGCAACGCTGGCCCTCCCGCGATCTGGCGGAGGATTCTTCCAGTAGGGCGGCGGAGTCCCGCGCTGCTTCGGCACAGCGCCGCGCCAGTGTCCGGACCTCATCGGCCACGACACCGAACCCCAAGCCCGACTCCCCCGCGCGCGCCGCTTCCACTGCGGCATTCAGAGCCAGAATGTTGGTTTGAAAAGCGATGCCGTCGATCACGCGAATGACCTTGGCAATCTGGCCGGTGTGCGAACTCAGACCTTCGATGGCCGCCACCATGGCCTCCAGTTGCGGTTGCGCCGCTGCCAGGCGTTGCTGTGAGCTGCCCGCGGCGGCGGCGGCGGCCAACGTCTTTTCCGACAGGCGGCCCGCACCAAGGCTGAGAGCCCGACGGGCGGCGGAGAACTTCTCGATGCCTTCGCGCTGGTGGCGGCTGGCGTCGGATAGCTCCTGGTTGCGGGAGGCCACCTTCGCCGCGGCCCGTGCCACGGAGCCTGCCGTTGCCCGCAGGTGCGCGCGAATCCGCCGGAGATTCCGGGAGAGCTGCCCGGACAGGGCTGCCAGCCAGATGGCCACCACCGCCGCGCCTCCCAGCAAGAGGCCCACCGCCCGTCGCAGCGAATAGACGGCCTCCCGGTTCTGATGGTCCAGCGCCTGCTCGACACCGGACACCATCGGTTCCACGGCGCGGGTCAGGATCTGGTCCGCCGCCTGGGCGCCCTCTCGAATGGCGTGATCCGCTACCGTGGCGTATTGGGCGTGGCTGCGCAAAGCTAGGTCGAGCGTCGCGTCGTAGTTGGCCGCCAACTTTTCTTGCGCCTCCAGTGCCCGCCGCATCGTGCCGTTGGTCACGCGATCCGCCGGCTGGCGTTTCGCCTCCTGGCTGAGGGACTGCGCCAGTTGGGCCTCTTCGCGGAGAGCGTCCGCGCGCTTTTTCATTTCAGTGGGGTGATCACTGGGGCTTAGCGCCGCCCGCCATTCGCTCAACTTCTTCCGGAACGCGGCGGCTAACTCTCTCGCGGTCAAGCCGTACTGGGATTGGGTGCTGGTCAACGATCGCGTTTCACTCTCACGAGCGAGGTGTTGGGTGGCCAGGTAACCAGCTACGGTGGCCGCCAAGGCGATCGACAATCCGGAGATCAAATAGAGTTTTTGCACCAGCTTCATCGGCGCGTGTTCCCGTTCAGCTAAACGTATTCCGAAACCACCAACGAACGTCTTATCGGCGTGTCTTGCAAATGCTGGACGAAAAAATGAGACCCCAAGTGCGGGTATCAGCTGGCAAGGATGGGTGGCAGGACGGTCATCATGCCGGTGGAGTCCATTCCCAGCACGGTGGCCGGGCGGATCTGTTGGGCATCCATGGGGGCGCCCAGGTCCACGGTGACGAAATTGGAGGAGACCGCCCGGCGGCCGCCCAGTGTGACCACACTCAGCGTCTTCCCCAGCAGACGGCGCCGGAAAGCCTGGGCTTTCTGTTCACTCAACTCGCGCAGGCGGCGCGTCCGGTCCTTGCGCACATCCCAAGGCACGGAATCGGGTACGGCAGCGGCGCGGGTGCCGGGGCGTTCGGAATAGGTGAAGACGTGCAGATAGGTGAAGGGTAGAGAGGCGATGAAATCGGCACTCTCTTGGAACTCCGCCTCCGTCTCACCGGGAAAGCCCGTCATCACATCGGCACCGAAAGCGGCATCGGGCATCAACTGGTAGGCGCGCATCATCCGATCCCGGTAATGCCGGGGGCGGTATTTGCGGAACATCCGGCGCAACACGGCATCGCTGCCCGATTGCAGCGGAGCGTGGACGTGCCGCGCGATGCGGCTGGAGGTGGCCACCAGCTCGATCAGCTCATCAGTCCAATCCATGGGCTCAATCGAACTCAACCGCAGACGCCGCACCGGCGTCTCATCGAGCAGGCGCCGCAGCAGCTGGACCAGTTGACGCCCTCCGCCATGTTCCCGGCCCCAGCGGCCCAGGTTGACGCCGGTCAGCACGATCTCGGCGTAGCGCTCGCTCAAGCCCCGGACCTGGTGGAGCACCCAATCAGCCTCGGCGCTGCGGCTGGCGCCACGGACGGACGGAATGATGCAGAAGGAACAGCGGTTGTTGCAGCCGTCCTGGATCTTCAAGTTCGGGCGAGCGCGGTCTTCACCGGATTCTTCAATGGGGGCGGAGAAGAATTCGCGGCGCTCGAAGATGTCGCTTAAGTGGATTTGCGCGTGATAGCTCGCGTCGGGGAGCGGCAGGGCGAGAATCTCGCCGATCCGGTCCTTGTGGGAGTTGCCCACCACCCACGTGACGCCCCCCAGGCCGGCCAGATGTTCCGGGTCGCGCTGGGCGTAGCAGCCGGTCACCAGAATGCGAGTCTCAGGGTTCTCGCGGCGGGCACGCCGGACGGCCTTTTCGAGATCCTGATCGGCCGCCGCGGTCACCGTGCAAGAATTCAGCACCACCAGATCGGCCGGCCCCTCCGGGGTGGGTGCCAGACCGCAATCGGTGAGTTGACCCGCGATGGCCGCCCCGTCGGCCTGCGACGCCCGGCAGCCAAAGTTCTTGATGGTGAAGGTCTTCACTACTTTTCAGGATACCGTGGCGCGCTCGAATGGAGCATCACCGGGCGGCCGGGCGGTGCCTAAAGCTGTACTCCCGGAAGGCCGATCAGTCCGGAAGCGGACAATCATGGCGGATCGCCTACTTACACAGCACGAAATCGACAATGTCTTCCGGAACCTGCAGGCCCAGCGGGCCTCCGATGACATCTCGCGGCGGGCACAACCCTATGATTTCAGACGCCCGGACCGCATAGCGAAGGAGCAACTGCGCTCCATCCACATCCTGCACGAAAACTTTGTCCGCAGCCTGGCTTCCAGCCTTTCGGCCTACCTGCGCGCCTATGTGATCGTCAATCTGGTCTCGGTGGAACAGCTGTCGTTCATGGAATTTCTGCAGTGTCTCCCCTCCCCCACCTGCATGGTTTCGTTGAACATGGCCCAGTTTGACAACAATGCCCTACTGGAGCTGAGCCCCGCCATCGTGTTCCCGGTGCTGGAGATGCTGCTGGGTTCGGCCAGTGTCTCCACCGTCAAGATGGAGCGCGAGGTGACCGAAATCGAGCAATCGATTCTCGATGGCGTGATGCGCATCATCCTGCGCGACCTGCGCGAAGCGTGGCGCCAGGTGGCGACGATCGACTTCTCGATCGATAGCTTCGAGACCGAACCGCAGTTGCTGCAGATTCTCGCCCCTAACGAAGCCGTGGTGGCGGTCTCCATCGAAGTCCGCATTGGCGAAATCAGCGGCATGCTAAAC
>JAPKYZ010000100.1 GCA_026394055.1 Acidobacteriota bacterium | reverse complement strand
AAGACGCCGCCTCGGCCTGCTCCCCGCCCAGCCCCCGGCTCCCCTATAATCACCCCAGACCCCCGGCGGCTCTCCTGAAAAGTGTTACCGATGTCTCCGGTCTAATGTGTTACCTATGTCTCCGTTTGGACACCTCACGTGAGGCGCTGGGGCGGCGCGCGGGCCGGTCTCGTCACACCCCGGCGCTGCCCGCATCTCCCACGCCGTCAAGCACCGCGGCCCGCGCCCTCACCAGCCGCCGTCCCCGCCGCTGCTACCTAACCACTGGAGGCCGCGATGCGTCAATCAATCCCCAACAAAGCCACCCTGCCCTGCCCCGGCCGCAGCCCCGCGCACCCTCAAAAACCTAGTACTTTACTGAGCATCCCGCACCACCCGCGACGCCCGGAGCCCGCCTTCATCTTCGACCACAAAGAATTGACCAGCAAGCACTTAACCTCAATCCTCCGCGCCCCATGCAGGGCCTCACGAAGAGCAATCTCGATTTTTCGAGCGCTACCCCTAATGCGGGTATCTGACTGAAGGAGTACTATCCGAGCGGCGTCTAACTTCCCGCCGCGACCAGGCGGCCGGCGCTGGATTCGGCGATTCGGAGTGCGGTGGGTAGCTGGATATGCACCCGTTCGGAGCCTTCCGCCGGGGTCTTGATGCGCTCAATCAGCAGGCGGGTGCCTTGGGCGCCAATCTCGTAGCTGGGCTGCTCCACTGAGGTCACGTGAGGCCGGAACACTTCGGTCAGCTTCAGGCGGTCAAACGTGGCCAGGGCGATATCTCGTGGAGACTCCAAGCCCAGTTCCTCCACGGCCTGCACGACACCCAGGTTGAGGCCGTAGTTGCAGGAGAAGATGGCCGTTGGCGGATTCGCGCTGGTCAGCAGCTCCTTGGCGATTGCCAAACCCGACTCCCGCCGGAAGTCGCCATCGCGGATCAGGGCCGGGTCCAGCGGCAGCCCCGCGGCGGCCATCGCGTCGAGATAACCCTGCAGGCGATTCTTCGCCAGATACTTCCCGGGTCCGCCGGTGATGATGGCAATGCGCCGGTGGCCGCGCTCGATCAAGTGCTCGATGCAGGACCGGACACCGCCCGTGTTGTCGACAGTGACCGAGTCCAGCTCCAGCCCTTCCGGCCGCCGGTCCAGGCACACGATGGGGAGGCCTTCCGCGGCCGCCCGTTGTACGTGGCTCAAGTCGCCCCGGATCAGCGCGACGACGAGTAGCAGCCCATCCACGCGGCGGCTCCGCAACAGCTCAAAGACTTGACGCTCGCGCTCCACGCGGTAGTCGGTGTTGAAGGTGGTGAGGATGTAGCCAGCGGCGGCCGCCGCATCTTCGGCTCCGCGCACCATCTCGGGGAAGAAGGGGTTGACGATGTCGGAGATGATCATCCCCAGCGTGTTCGTCTGGCGCTTCTTCAGGCTGCGGGCGATCAGGTTGGGGCGGTAGTCCAGTTCGGCAATCGCCTCTTCCACCCGCGTCCGCAAATCTTCGGTGACGGTGGCCAATCCAGACAGGACGTTCGACACCGTACCCACGGAAACGCCCGCCCGGCTGGCCACATCCTTGATTGTTGGCATCTACTGATCGACAGTATCCCACGTACCCCGCACGCCGGTATTTCGATACGCTATTAGGTTCATGAGTGAACATATCGAGAACCCGATTGACCTGCGCGGCCGCACCGCCGTTGTCGTAGGAGGCACTTCCGGCCTGGGCAAGACCATCGCCCTCGGCATGGCCGCCGCCGGCGCCAACGTGGTGGTGACGGGACGCCGAGCGAACCTAATTGACGAGGTCGCCACCCAGATTGAGGCCAAGGGCCGCAAGACGATCCGCATGGCCTCCGATGCGGGCAGCCGCGAATCGCTGGATGCGCTGCGGGACGAAGTCGTGAAGCAACTGGGGGGCGTCGACATCCTGCTCAACGCCGCCGGGCAGACCTTCCGCAAGCCCACCGTCGACGTCGCGGAAGCCGACTGGGACCGGATCATGAACATCAACTTGACCGGCACCCTGCGCGCCTGCCAGAGCTTCCACGCTCCGCTCAAAGCCAGTGGCCGGGGCCGCGTGATCAACATCGCCAGCCTCAGCTCCTTTGTCAGCCTGAACGAAGTGGCCGCCTACGCGGCTTCGAAAGCCGCCGTGCTCTCGCTCACCAAGAGCCTGGCGATCGAGTGGGCCAAGGACGATATCTGCGTCAACGCCATCGCCCCCGGCGTCTTCCCGACGGAGCTGAATGCCAGCCTGCTCAATGGCACCGAACGCGGCCGCGAGTTCCTGCTGCGCACGCCGATGAAGCGCTTCGGCCGTCCGGAAGAACTGGTAGGCGCCGCGCTGCTGCTGGCCTCCGACGCCGCCAGCTTCATCACCGGCCAAGCCATCGCGGTCGACGGCGGCTTCTTGTGCTCCGGTGTGAACTCGTAGTAATCGTTGGTTCGAAAAGAGCAAGGCACAGCATATCCGCATGGAACTGAAGTCACTAACTATCCGCAACTTCAAAGCACTCCAGAGTGTCCAGCTCAAGAACATACCACCATTCATGGTGGTGGTGGGGGCCAATGGGACTGGCAAATCCACGCTCTTCGATGTTTTTGGATTCTTGAGGGACGCCCTTACTGGGAACGTCAGGCAAGCCCTTGATGCGCGCGGAAGATTTGCCGAAGTGGTCACGCGAGGCCATGAAGCCGAATCGATCATGTTGGAACTCCAGGTCAAGCTGCAGATCGCGGACAGGCCTCGCCTGGTGACCTATCACTTGGAGATCGGTATTGAACAGGGCCGCCCAGTTATCCTTCTTGAGTTCCTACGCTACAAGCGGGGCGCGCACGGTGCTCCATTTTACTTTTTGAAGTTTGAGAGGGGAAGTGGGTTTGCCATCCGCAATGAGGAGGACTTCAACAAGCCCGATGAGGATTTGGAGCGCGAGGAGCAGCAATTGGAGTCTCCCGACATCCTCGCCATTAAGGGACTTGGTCAGTTCCAGCGATTTCCGGCCGCTAGCGCGCTGCGGCAGCTGCTGGAGAATTGGCACGTCTCGGATTTCCATATCAGTGCTGCTCGTGGGCGCAAAGAGGCTACCGGAATAACCGAGCACCTATCGGAAAGCGGAGAAAACCTCCCGCGAGTTGCGCAACATCTTTATGAGAACCACCAGGGCATCTTTCGGCAGATCCTGCAGCGCATGGAGGAGCGGGTGCCTGGGATAAAGGGAGTAGAGCCGCAGTTGACGGACGACGGCTACTTAATTCTTCGCTTTCGCGATGGTACTTTCAAGACCCCATTCCTCGATCGATACGTTTCTGACGGCACCATCAAGATGTTTGCCTATCTGGTGCTGTTGCATGACCCGAAGCCGCACCCGCTGTTGTGCATTGAAGAACCCGAGAACCAGCTTTATCCAACACTGATGGGCGAACTGGCCGAAGAGTTCCGCGATTACTCGCAGCGTGGCGGGCAGGTGATGGTGTCAACGCACTCGCCCGATTTATTGAATGCAATTCGCCTGGAAGAGGTTTATTGGCTTGTTAAGAACAACGGCCTGACTGAGATCCGGCGCGCTCAGGATGATGCCCAGGTTAGGAAGTACATGGAGGACGGTGACAAGATGGGCCAGCTCTGGAAACAGGGATTCTTCACCGGCGCCAATCCTGCATGAACGAGCTGGTTTTCCTACTGGAAGAAGAATCGGCCCGGGAATTGGTGAACGTGCTCTTCCGTGCGCTGGTGCCGGAGGAGGCGGCGGCAACAGTGCGTTTTATTGTATTTGAAGGGAAGCAGGACCTTGAGCGCCAACTTGAACGGAAACTACGCGGGTATCTGAACCCGCACGCACGCTTTGTTGTGATGCGGGATCAGGACCGAGGCGATTGCCGCGCGGTCAAGCAGGGTCTGGCGGAAATCTGCCGCGAGGCAGGTCGGCCAGATGCGGTGGTTCGAATTGCCTGCAGAGAATTGGAGTCGTTCTATCTGGCTGACCTCCGGGCGGTTGAACTGGGCCTTGGCATTCATGGGCTTGCCCCAAAACAAAACAAGGCCAAATACCGCGATCCCGATCATCTTCACTCACCAGCCCGAGAGCTAGAGAAGCTAACCGGCAGACCATACCAGAAGGTAGCGGGTTCCCGCGCAATCGCGCCTCACCTATCGCTTGCTTCAACTCGGTCAAGAAGCTTCTGGCATCTTGTCCAAGCGATTCGTTCGATTGGAGAGAGCTTCGCAGTCGAGGGGCGAATCCACCCTGCCTAGCGCCGCTAGCTCTTCATCATCTCTTCCCACGTCACCTCGGCCCGGCGGTCCATGGCCATGCGGCCGAGGATGGCGGTGAGGGTGCTCTCAGCGCCACGGACGGCCGTGTTTTCGGGCTTGCCATCGGCGATGCGTTTGACGAACTCGGACACCGAATCGATGGTGATGTTGCGTGGGGACTTTTCCATCGTCTCGTTGCCGCGGCCCTTCCAGTGGCGCCAGTGATTTTCTGACGTCTCGATCATCCCGGTTTCACCAAAGAACTGCTCCGTCACATCGCGGTAGCCGTTGGGGGCGATGGTCATGCCGGTGAGCTGGCCTTGGATGCCTTTGTCGTACTCGAAGGCCACGAAGTTGTGATCGCGCATGTCGCCCTTGCCGCCCGAGCGGGTCCGTCCGCCGGAGCCGATGGCGGACTGGGGGTGTCCACCGAGGAACCAGTTCAGCACGTCGATCGAGTGGACGTTGTTTTCGACAATCAGGTCGCCCGAAAGGTCCTTCCAGGCGCCCCACTGGACGATCTTGTCGGTCTCGGTGGTGGGATGCGGCACTGTTGCTTCCTGCTTGGCGGGGCCATCGCTCTTGATGAAGCTGGCGCGGCCCAGGCGGATGTTGCCGATGGCGCCGGAATCGGCCATGGCTTTGGCTTTGCGGTAGACCTCGGCGTAGCGGCGTTGGAAGCCAAAGGTGATGTTCAGCTTGCGGCTGGCCGAATCCGCCGTGCGCATGATCCGCTTGCAGCCTTCCACGTCGACCGAGGCGGGCTTTTCGAGATAGATATGCTTGCCGGACTTCACCGCCGCCTCGAAATGGTCGGCATGGAGGAACACCGGCGTGGCGATGATGATGGCGTCGATGTCGCTTTCGAGCATCTTCCGAAAATCCTTGTAGAGACGCGGATTCTCGGCACCAATCATCGCCTTGGCCTTCTCCATCTTGTCGTCGTAAAGGTCACAGATGGCGACAATGCGGCCGGGCGTGTTCTTGGCCATCATGCTGGCGACGAAGGGTCCGCGGTTGCCCGCGCCCAGCAGGCCGACGTTGACGGCGCCATTGGCGGCGGTGCCCCGGACGGCGGCAAAGGGGAGCAGGCTGGCGGCGTGTAGGGCGCGGCGGCGGGTGATTTTGAGTTCGCTCATGTCGGGGTCTCCTTGGTTGGTGGGTCTAGCTGATTTCGCCGGAGGCGCGCAGCAGCGTTTCGTGCAGCAGCAGTTCGTGATTGTAGGAGTGCTTCAGCGGCTGACCGGCTTTCAGCGCCCGCGCGAGCTCCGCAAAGTCGCCGACAAAGCGCGGTTGCGGTGGCAGGTTGATGTCCTGCCAGCCGGCCTTGTAGGGGCCCTGCGCCTTCTTCATGAAGACCTTCATGCGCGGCGGATTGGCTTCCGGGTTGACCAGGATGGTGCCGTCGGTGCCGATGAGCTCAAGGGAGCGGTGGTCGCCCGAGCCGCCCATCTTGGCCGATTGCGTGATCACCGCCAGCGCCTTGGGGTACTCAAACACCGCCAGGTTGTTGTCGGCCAGTTTGTCGGGCACCGAGGTATCGTGCCGTAGCCAGCTCTTCACATTGGTGGGCCGCCCCAGCAGTTCCACCACGCGGTCGATGACGTGGCCGCTTAGCTCAAACAGGCCGCCGCCGGGATAGCGGGCTTCCTTCAATCGCTCGTCCGGGCCACGGTCGGAATTCATCGTGCCGCGCACCATGAAGACCTCGCCCAGCCAGCCTCGCTGAGCCGCCTCAAGGGCCGCCACGACGCCCGCGTGCCACCGCCACAGGTAGCCCGTCTGGACCAGCAGGTTCTTCTTTTGGGCGTCGGCCAGCAGTTGCTTGAAGGGCGCCAGTTTGTCGCCGCACGGCTTTTCCAGATGCAGGTGCTTGCCGGCCTCAATCACCTTGCGGCCCCACGGAACGGCTTCCCAGACACTGCATTCGACGACGATCAGGTTGATGGAGGGATCCTTCAACATGGCCGCTTCGTCCATCCAGCGGGCTTGGGCGTAGCGCGGATCGCTCTTGGCGGTCGCCAGCGCGGCGGGGTCGCTTTCCGCGATGCCCACCACTTCGTAGTCCGGCGAATCCACCATCGCCTTCCATTTCCCGAAAAAGTGGCTATGCTTGGTACCCAGCATCCCCACGCGAATCTTGCTCAACCCGGCGGCCAGCGCGGTTCCCGCAGTGACAGCGGCGGCGGTACCGGCGATAAAAGTGCGTCGTTCCATTTCGCCGCCCACGATACTACAAATCGACGGGGCGGCTGAAGGGACTTTGAATGGTCAGGCTTTGGCGGCCGGAAGGGCACCTGGCGGCAGCATGAGACGGCGGCTTGATTTAAGGGCAGCCCGCTCCTGCTGGTGGCGGCTCACTGTGCGGCGGCGGCTTGATTTGCGGCGGCGGCTTGATTTGCGGCTTGATTTGAGGGCAGACCGCTCCCTTACGGTCGCGGCTCAGATGGCGGCTGTTAGGCGGCGGCGGGGAGTTCGATTTCAACCATCAGGCCGGGCTGAGTGTTTTGGGCGCGGACGGCGCCGTGGTGGAGATTGACGGCGCGCGACACGATGGCCAAACCCAGGCCGACGCCGCCGGTGGACCCGGTACGCGAGACGTCTTCCCGGAAGAACGGCTTGAAGATCTCCTTCAAGTGCTGCTCCGCCACGCCGGGACCCTGGTCGCGGACGCGGATGAAGGCGTGGCCATGGTCCCGATCGAGCGTCACCTCCACGGTGGAGTTGTCCGGAGCATAGCGGATGGCATTGCGGACCACGTTTTCCAGGGCGCGCCGCAACAGCTCGCCGTCACCCAGCACAGAGACCGGTTCGGTGACGCGGCAGGTGATGCGCACGTGGCGGATCTCCGCCTCCCAAGCGGCGTCCTCGGCCACTTCGGCCAGCAGGCCGTCCAGCGAGATCTCCTCCAGCTCGCGGCTGCCGGGGTCGCCCTCGGCACGGGTGACCTGCAGCAGTTGCCCCACCAGGGCCGACAGCCGGTCGACTTCCTTACGAATCCGAGCCAACGAGGCTTCGCGGTCCGGTGAGGTGCGCGCCAGCTCGACCGCGAAGCCCAGCCGGGACAGCGGCGTCCGCAGTTCATGCGAGACATCCTGCAGCAGGCGCCGTTCGGCGGTCAGCAGGGTCTCGATGCGATCGGCCATCTGGTCGAAGGCGCGCGAGACCTGCCCGAACTCATCGGCCCGCGTGGACCCGGTGCGCACGGTGAGGTCGCCGCGCCCGAATCGCTCCAGGGTGGCGCGCAGCTGCTGCACGGGGGCAATCAAATACTTGGTGAACGGATACCAGAGCGCGCCGACAAACAGCAGGATCCACAAAGAAGACGGGATGGTGCCCCACAGCGAGGGGGGACGGCTGCCCAATTCGATCAAGTATTGATACTTGCCATCGCCGACACTTAAGCCGACCGCCGCGGGACGCGGAAAGCGCGGGAACATGCTGGGCGGCTGCGCCTTGGCGGCCAATTGCGACCGGTCCTCGCCAGTCAGCAGGTCCCGGCCCTGCCGGTCCACAAAGTAGCGCTTGCCAGGAAAGATGCCATCGATCTGGCTGGCCAGCTTGACCAGTTCCGCTTGGCCTCCGGTCTCGTAGCCGCGGCGCAGGAGCTCGGCCTGCAACCGGAGCGTCCTGACGAACGGGTCATCCTGCCGGACCGAGCTCGACACCACCCACTGGGTGGCCACCAACGCCGCAATGGACGACACCATCGCCGCCAGAAACCAGAGAAAGATCTTGGCAAAGACCGACCGGATCATGACACGTCTCCTTCCGGCATACAAAACATGTAGCCTGACCCACGGATGGTCCGGATCAAATCACGACTATCACCCAGCTTCTTGCGGAGATGGCTGATGTGGACATCGAGGGAACGCTCAAACGGGCTGGCCTCGCGCTGATAGAGCACCGTCATCAACTGATCGCGCGAAACCACTTGACCTGCCTGCCGCAACAAGAACTCGAGGATATCGAATTCGATGCCCGTCAGTTCCAGCCGCTGCGATTCCACCGATGCCTCCCGGGTGCCGGTGTGGACCCGCAGCAGCCCGGCTTCAAGAATCTCCGGTTTGGCCATCCCTGCCTGCCGCGTGCGCCGCAGCACGGCGCGAATGCGGGCCAACAGCTCTTCCGGGCCGAAGGGCTTGGGCAGATAGTCGTCGGCCCCGGCTTCGAGGCCCGCAATGCGATCAGCTTGTTCCGTGCGAGCCGTTAGCATGATCACCGGTACGGAGCTGCGCCGGCGCAATAGGCGCAATATTTCGAATCCATCAAGCCCCGGCAGCATCACATCGAGGAGTATTAAGTCGTGTTGACCTTCGATGGCCCGCGCGAGGCCGCGGCGTCCGTCGGTGGCCACTTCCAAGGCCATCGAGTTTTGCGAGAAAAACTCCTGCATCAACTCGCAGAGCTCGGCGTCATCCTCAATCAGTAAAATATTGGCTTCGGCTGACATCACTTTCATCTTAGGACGCGCAGCACTGGCCAAACGGTTCAGCGTCAACCACTTAACACTTCTTTACGGGTTGTGGGCCCTTAACACTTCTTTACTGCTTGTTTTTGTGCCCGCAGCGTAACAATCTCTGAGTTGGAGCATCAATACATTAAGACCATGCGCAAAAACCTCTCCATCGCCATTTCGCTGACCGTGCTGACAGCGGCGATCACCTTCGGCCAGGCGGCCCGGTCTGTCGGTACCCTGTCCACGATCGATGCGGCAGCAAAGAAAATTGTCATCACCTCCGATGCCGGCGCGGCCACCGAAATCGGCCTCGACGATGCCACCAAGTACATGCGGGTGAAGCCCGGTGAAACGAACCTGGCCAACGCCACGGCGATCACGTTGCAGGATCTGGCCACGGGCGACCGCGTGCTGGTGACCGGCAGTCCGGCCACCCGCGTGATCGTGATGGCCAAAACCGATATCGCCGCCAAGCAGGCGTCCGACCGGGCCGATTGGGACAAGCGTGGGGTGATGGGCAAAGTGGCCTCCATCGACGCGGCGGCCAAGACGATGACCCTGACGGTTTCCAGCGGCATGCCGGGCTCGACGCCCAAGACGGTGGCTTTGACGGCCACGGATAAGACCGTGGTGCGGCGCTATGCCCCGGATTCAGTGAAGTTCTCGGAAGCGGTGGCGGCGACGCTGGGCGACGTAAAGGTGGGCGACCAGGTCCGCGCGCGTGGCGCCAAGGCGGCTGATGGTTCCGCCATCACCGCGGAGGAGATGGTGGCGGGCACGTTTTTGAACATGGCGGCGACGGTGATTTCAATTGACGAAGCCGCGGGCACGATGAAGGTGACGGATCTCGATACCAAGAAGCCGGTGATCGTGAAGATCACCCCGGATTCCTCGATGCGCCGGATGCCCGAGATGATGGCGCGCTTTATGGCGATGCGCATGAACGGCGGCAGTATGCCGGGCATGGGCGGTCCTGGTGGTCCGGGTGCGGCGGCTGGCGGTGCCGCTGGTGGCGCGGGCGCGGCCGGCACCAAGGGTGGACCTCCAACTGGTGGACCTCCGGCCGGCGGTGCGGCGGGCGGTGGTGCCCCGGGTGGTGGACGTCCCGGCATGGGGGGGCCCGGAATGGGCGGTATGGGCATGGGCGGTGGTATGGGCATGGGCGGCGGCATGATGGGGGGTGGGCCCCCGAATCCGTCCCAAATGCTGGACCGGATGCCGGCCGCCAAGCTGGGCGAATTGAAGCCCGGGGACGCGCTGATTATTGCATCGACGGCCGGTAAACAAGCCGGTCAAGTGACGGCCATCACGGTGATGGCCGGGGTGGAGCCGATCTTGACGGCGCCGTCAAAGAACCGGCAAGCCATGCTGGGTGGCTGGAACCTGGATATGGGCGGCGGCGGCGGTATGGGCCAGATGAACTAGGCGCTCGCTCCAAACATCAACAGCTCGAACGACATTTTAATAAGGAAATATATGTATAGGCTCTTTCTGTCTCTACTGGTTGCGGTCTCCGCCTTAACCGGCGTAAGCGCGCAAACCATTGTTCTGCGGGGAGTTGTGACGGATCCGTCCGGCTCGGCGATTCCTGGCTCCACCGTTACGATCAGCGGCACCGGCTTGGCCAAGTCGGTGAGCACCGACGAAAAGGGCGCCTACACGTTCCCTGGCCTGGCGGCGGGTAAGTTCACCTTCCGCATTGTCTCGCCCGGCTTTGCCAACTTCGAACGCATCCTGAACCTGGGCGGCACGCAGCCGATCACCTTTGACGCCAAGCTGAACCTGGCCACGGAGAAGCAGGAGATCACGGTGACCGAGTCCATCCAAGTGGACCTGGACCCTTCCCGCAACGTGGGCGCGCTCGTGCTGAAGGCGGAGGATCTGCAAGCGTTGTCGGACAACCCGGAAGATCTGCAAAGTGACTTGCAGGCCCTGGCCGGTCCCGCCGCGGGCCCCAACGGCGGCCAGATCTTCATTGACGGCTTCTCGGGCGGGCGTTTGCCGCCGAAGGAATCGATCCGCGAAGTCCGCATCAACTCCAACCCGTTTTCGGCCGAGTACGACAAGATCGGCTTTGGCCGCATCGAAGTCTTCACCAAGCCGGGCACCGACAAGTTCCGCGGCCAGGCGTTCTTCAACTTCTCTGACGCCGTGTTGAACGCGCGTAACCCCTATTCGACGATTCGTCCGCCCTACCAGCAGAAGTTCTTCGGCGGCAACATCAGCGGGCCGATCAACAAGCGGAGCTCGTTCTTCGTCGATGTCGACCGCCGCAACCAGGATGAAGCGAGCACCATCAATGCGGTGACTCTCGACAACAACTTCAACACGTCGCGCTATTCGACGGCGATCATCAATCCGCAAACGCGCACCGATGTGACGCCTCGCGTGGACTACGCCATCAACGCCAACAACACGTTCGTGGGCCGCTATCGCTTTACCCGCAATGTCCGCGAGAACGAAGGGCTGAACAACCTGACGCTGCCCTCCCGCGCCTACAACACCTCCGGCAATGAGCACACGGTGCAGCTGACGGAAACGGCGGTGCTGGGCGCCAAGGCGATCAACGAAGTCCGCTTCCAGTGGCTGAAGGTGCGCAACGACAGCCTGGGCGACATCTCGACGCCCACCATCAATGTGCTGGACTCGTTCATCGGCGGCGGCGCGGATTTCGGCACCAACTATTCCAGCACCAACCGCTGGGAGATCTCGAACACCACCTCGATCACCAGCGGCACGCACCTGTACAAGTTCGGCGGCCGCGTCCGGGGCATCAATGACGACAACTACTCGACCTCCGGCTATGCGGGCAACTACACCTTCTCTTCGCTGCAGGCCTACCGGCTGCAGGTGCAAGGGCTGGCGCAGGGCTTAAGCAATGACCAGATCCGCGCCCAGGGCGGCGGGCCGATCCAGTTCACCCTCACCGGCGGCACTCCGCTGGTGGGCATCAACCAGTGGGATACGGGCCTCTTTTTTACCGATGACTGGCGCGCCAAGCAGAACCTGACCATCAGCTACGGCCTGCGCTACGAATCACAGACCAACATCAGCGATTGGACCAACCTCGCGCCCCGCCTGGGCTTCGCCTATGGCGTCGGTAAGGCGGGCACGTTCGGCCGGCCCAAGACCGTCATCCGCGGCGGCTGGGGCATCTTCTACGACCGCTTTGACGAGAGCCTGACGATGCAGGCGCGCCGTGTCAACGGCGTGGTGCAGCAGCAGTTTGTTGTTCCCAACCCCAACTTCTATCCCGCCGTGCCGTCGCTGGCGACGCTGGGCTCCGCGTTGCGTCCGCAGGCGATCCGGTTGGTCGATAGCGACGTTCGGGCCCCGGCGCTCTACCAGACTGCGATTGGCATCGAGCGGCAACTGCCCAAGAACATTACGCTCGCGATCAACTACACCAACTCGCGCGGCGTGCACACGCTGCGGTCGCGCAACATCAATGCGCCGCTGGCGGGTTCGGTCACCACAGCCAACCCCAACGGCACCCGCCCGTACGGCGCGGCCGCGGGCAACCTTTACCTCTATGAATCGACCGGCATCTTTAAGCAGAACCAGTTGATCATCAACTCCAGCGCGCGGGTGAGCCCCAAGTTCACCATGTTCGGCTTCTACATGCTGAACTTTGCGCGCGGCAACACCGATGGCGCCGGCACCTTCCCGGCCAATCAGTATGACGTCACCAGTGAATGGGGCCGCACCGCGTTCGACGTCCGGCACCGCATGGTGATGGGCGGCATGCTGACGCTGCCTTACAAGGTCTCACTCAGCCCCTTCATGATGGCCTCCACCGGCGGCCCCTACAACATCACCGTGGGCCGTGACCTGAATGGCGACGCGCAGTTTACCGATCGTCCGGCGCTGGCCTCTGGCCCGGGTCCGAACATCGTGCAGGCGCCCTGGGGACAGTACTTTAACCTGAACCCGACGTCGGCTGATGCGATCATCGCCCGCAACTATGGCCAATCGCCCGGCATGTTCAACCTGAACCTGCGCTTGAGCCGTACCTGGGGCTTCGGCACCACCAAGGAAGCCGCAGCGGCGGCGGGCGGAGCGGATGGTCCCCGGATGTTCGGCGGCATGCCGGGCGGCGGTGGACCTCCTGGTGGTGGCGGCGGTATGCGCGGCGGTGGCGGCCCTGGCGGCGGTGGTCCGGGTGGTGGTGGTCCGGGCGGCATGTTCGGGGGCGGTGGCGTCCCCGGCAAGCGGTACGCTCTGTCGCTGTCGCTGTCGGCCCGCAACCTGCTGAACCACGTCAACCCCGGCACTCCGCTGGGAACGGCCTCCTCGCCGCTGTTTGGTACGTCGACCAGCCTGGCGGGTGGCTTCTTCGCCAACGCGACGGCCAACCGCCGGATCGACCTGCAGCTGCGGTTCTCGTTCTAGCGCCCACGCGCGGCGCGCACCAAAAGCAAAAGTCCGGGTGGAGATCAGATCTCCCCCGGACTTTTTGTTTTGTCGGATGGTTGAAAAGCGGCGACGCTTACTTCTTGCCGTCGGTGGCGCCTTCCACTGACTTGGCGCCCTTGTTGATCAGCTTCTTGGTCCCGCTGCCGATCGCCTTTAGGCCCTTCACCGTACCTTCACCGACGGCCACGGCGCCGTCCTTGGTCTTTTCGCCCACCACCACGGCGCCATCTTTGGTCGCCTCCGCGGCCTTTACTGTCCCATGCGCTGTCGCCTTGGCGGCTTTCTTGGTGCCGCCTGCCGTCACTTCCGCCGCCTTCACGGTGCCTTCCGCGGTCGCGCTGGCGGCCGACTTGGCGGCCTTGCCGGTGGCAGTTCCGGTCTTCACCACGGCATCTTTGCTGGCCTTACCGGCGGCCTTGATGTCGTCGCCCGCGGTCTTTTTCTCCTTGGCTTCCTGACCGAGGCTGACCATGGCCAGGGCGGCCGTCAGCATAATGGTTCGAGAGATCTGCATACATTCATGTTACTTCTTCTGTTTGGAACCGAAGAAGTTGTTCAGGATTCCTTTCACCGCGCCCACCGCCGCGCTCTTGGCCATCGCCTTTACTTCCGGGTGGACCTGCGGAGCATCAAGCGTGCCATCAATGCGCAGCGGCACTTTCAGATCACCAGCCATCAGCCCGGCGGTGCGCGCGCGCAGGGCCTCCGCTGTGTTGCCGGTGAGGCGGGAGGTGAGGGCGAAGTTGAGAGCGGTGGAGAAGTTGATGCTGCCGGCGCCTTCCATGGTCATGCCGGGGCCGGTGAGGTTGATGCCGGATAGCTGAATGGCGCTGTTTTCGACGGTGAAGTCAGTCGCCAGGCGGGCGAACTCGCCGTTCTGCGGACCCGTCGGGCTGGTGGCCAGCGCCCGCTCAATCGCCGCCAAGACGTTCAGGCCTTTCATCCGGCCTTTGTCAATCTCCAAATGGCCACGCCCGGCGAGTGACTTCTGCAGCGCCGCCGCGCCGTTGCCGGAAAAGCGGAGTGAGAACAACGGCACCGATAGCGTGCCGAACAGCTTGCCGGGGCTGCCCGCAAAGCTGGTCAGCATCTGGTTGACGTCGACGCTTTCGATCGCACCATCCAGCGTCCCGGCCAGCGTGCCGCGGCGGCTGATCAGATGCAGGCCACCCTCCCACTTGCCGGACCCCAGCTGTAGCGATGCTTTCTGCGTTCTCAGCTCCACCGGCCCACCGGCCAGCAGTTGACGGCTTGAAAACGCGAGTGGCGCTTGCCCCGACAGTGCGAGCCGTCCCTGGGCGTCCTTGGGGCCGATCTGCAGCTGCTTGATCGTCAATTGCCCGGTACCCTGGGCGCTCTGCGAGAGATTGCCCTTCAGGGAGAAGAGCAGCGCGACGCTCGATTGCGGGCCGGGGTCAGCGGCTAGCTCGCCCAGGTTCTCCATCCGCACCGGCGCCGGGATTTCGGCCAACGCCAGGTTGATGGCGGCCTTGGCATCGAGCGGCAATGCGCCTCCGGCCAGCGGCCCCAGGAAGCCGCCCACGGTGAGCGAAGAGTTGGGGCTGTCATAGAGCTTGCTTGAGAGTTGCAGCTGGAACGGCTGCCCGGGCACGAAGTCGCTTAAGCGAATGGTGAGGTCGCGCAACGTCTGCCGCGGCTGCTGGCCGGGCCGGGCGGCGATCAGGACGGTGCCGCCGATCAGATCGACGCGATCCACGCGAAGCTCGGTGGTACGCTCCCCTTCCGCGTTGGCGCCGGCGGGGGCGTCGCTGGCCTTGGCCTTTACGCCATCAAGGATGGTCGAGAGATTGGTGCGGCCGTCGGCGGCGCTTTCGATGATGATCCGCGGCTCCTCAATGGTGGCCGAGGTCATGCGGATCTTCTTGTCGAGGACGGCCGAGAAGTCGACGGTGGCGGTGACACGATCGGCCTCCAGCAGATGGCCGCTCGAAAAGCCCGGCGGGTTGGCGACGGTGAGGCCCGTCAGCACCACCGACGGCTTCAGCCGCAGCAACGCGCCCACATCGGCGTCGAGCCCCTTCAAGCCCACCGGCACGCCCAGCACCTTGCTGGCCTCTGCCACCAGGCGGGCGCGGCCGTCCGCGGAAAGGGCGGAGTTGATCAGCCAAGCCCCGGCTCCAGCCACCACCAACACCAGAACGACAAGCGCCCCCAGGATGTACTTGATCAGTTTCACGTCACGGCCTCCAGCCTGATTGAAGCACGGCCAGACCCGTCACGGCAGACCCATGACCGCAGAGCCGCGCGGGCGCTAGCGGGAGGTCAGTTCCAGGGGCACGGGCTGCTCCAGCCGGACGCGGAGCTCTTCCATCTTGCGCCGGGTGGTCGCCAGCACGCGCCGCTCCACCAGGGGGCGCAGGAAGCCCGGTAGCGTGCCGACGATCGTCCGGTTGATGTACTGCAAGCGCGCGCCGCCAGGCTCGTCGGTCAAGATGGTGATGCCGAGCGAGGCATCGAGGTGACGCGAGGCGTAGGCCTGTTTGGTGGCGATGATGGTGACACCGCGTTGGGGTACGCGGTAGATCACGGCATGGGTGATGACCGAGACCGGGATAGGCCCCAGGCGCTCGATGGACCAGTAGAGGAACTGATCGTCCACTTCGAGCGGCGATTGGGGGAACTTCGCCAGAAACTCCGCCAGCTCCGGCGATAGCGCCCGCAGCTGAGTGGAGCGTTCGAGCAACGCCTGCAGCACCGGGCTCGGGTTGCCGCCTGCCTGATAGCGCCGCGCCGCTTCCACCAGCGGCTCCTGGTCGCGCTTACCTTGCAGATCGGCCCGGACCGGCAGGACACTGAACCGGCCCACCGCCGGCACCTCCTCGCAGCGCTTCAGCGTTTCGATGTGTTGAAAGGCCTCCACCACGCGGCTGGCGGGCACCCGCAGCCTGATCTCTCCCGCGACGGCAATCTCGTGGCGGACAGCAGGTAGCAACTGCACATCCGCGGCGGCTAGAACCAGCAAGAAATGGATCACGCACCCGCTAGTATCGGCAGGCGATATTTCAGATAAAACAATTCTGCGATAAATGTTTGATACGGACGGCGTGAAAATGTTGGCACGCGTTTCGAATCGGTTTCCTAAAGGCGCGGTACGGCCAGTTTGGCCACCTGCCACGGCCAAACACCCTGCCGCTTGGCCTTGCGCCGGTAGACGCGATCGCCGGCGGTGACATACAGCCAGTCGAGATTGGGCCCTCCAAAGACGACGTTCGAGAGCGCGCCGGCGTGCGGCTTCGAGACCACGGCCACCACGCGGCCCGGTTGATCACACACCTGCAGGCCGAGGCGCGTCGTCACATAGAGGTGGCCTTCGCTATCGGTGGTCATGCCGTCGGCCGACGTGGCGCTCGATTCGTCGAGAGTCTCCAGGTGATAGAACGCCTGCGCATTGGCGAGCGACCCATCAGTCTGGATCTGGAAGCTGGTCACCCAGCGGGAGCGTGAATCGCAGACCATCAGCAGCGACTGGTCCGGCGAAGTGACGACGCCGTTGGGGAACTCCAGGCCCTGGTGAACCATCCGCACCGAGCCTTTGCCATCGATCAGCCAGACCATCTTGTTCGGCGGGTCAGTGAAGTAGACGTTCCCGTTGGCCATCACCACCAGATCGTTTGAGGTGACGCCTTCAGCCAGCACCTTGGTGCCGCCATCCATGCCAAAACTGACGATGCGCTTTTCGCCATTCTGGCAACCGTACATTCGCCCATCGGAGCCGAACATCAGGCCATTGGTGCCGCCGGAGCTCTCTTTGAACAGCGCCACCTTGTTGTCCAAGCCGATCTTCCAGATCTTGTTTTCCGGGATGTCGGTGAAGTAGACCGTACCGTCCGGGGCCACGGCCGGGCCTTCAGTGAACTTGTGGCCGGAGCTGAGCAGTTCCCAATCGGACTTCAGGTCGACAATCTCATTGACGTAGAACCGCGGGCCCTTGCCCAGGGGCTTGGCGATGGGCGTGCCATGGCCTTTCCAGACCCACTTCAGCGCTTCCGGAAACACGGGGCCGCCGTGCTTCATGTTGTGCCCTTCGGTGCCTTGCACGAAGGTGGTTTTATAACCGGCATAGTCCAGCGCGGCGTACATGTCCTGGTTCGAGATAAACCAGCTGCCGGCGTAGATGCTCTGGTCGTTCACGCCGTCTTGCAGCCACACGCGCAGCGGCTTCGGTTCGGCCTTGCGGATCATGGTGGGGAAGTTGTGGCCGCCCCGGAGGTTGGTGTAGCTGCCGATGAAGCTGACGACGCGCCGGAACTGGTCCGGCCGGAACCAGGCGGCGGTGAAGGCCGCAATGCCGCCGGAGCTTTGCCCGCCCAGTGCGCGATCGTTCGGGTCCTGGGAGATGTTGTGGAGCTTGGCCACTTCCGGGATCATTTCTTCGATCAGGAAGCGGGCGTAACGGTCGTTGACGGCGTCGTACTCAAAGCTGCGGTTGTAGCGGCCCACCTGCTCCGGCTTCAGCGGCGGCATGACGCCCGGCGAAATCATCAACGCGATGGTCACCGGCATTTCGCCCTGGTGGATCAAGTTGTCGAAGACGATAGGCAAGCGGATACCGCCCTTTTCGTCCACGTAGCTCTGGCCGTCCTGCAGGATCATCAGGCAGGCCGGTTTGCCGGCCTGATACTGGGCGGGCACGTAGATCCAGTAGTCCCGTACGGTGCCCGGGTAGAGTTTGCTTGCAGACCACTGGTATTTGGTCACCTGGCCTAGCGGTACGTTGGGCTGCCGTTCGCTGTCGGCGGTGAATTGGTAGACGGTCTGGGCGGCGAGGCCCGCGGGCAGCAGGGAGAGGATCGAACGTCGAGAGTGAACCATGACCAAATCATCATATGCGACCGGCTACGTGCGCCGGCCCGGCTCCATGGTGCGGAACTTCCTAAGTTCCCGTACAAGAAAGTATTTCCTTGAATGCCGCCACAACTTGGGTTAGCGTTCTAGCAGCACAAGGGGCGCGCTGACGTTCAATGAACCGCTAAAAGGGCGATCTTGTCAACTTGGGCGCCTGGCGAACAGAAAAAAGTAGGAGGCGGCATCACATGAAAGTAGTGCACGGAGCAATTGTTGCCGTGGCGCTCGCGTCGGCGGCGGTCGCGGGTCACTTGTTTGGTTAGCCCGGCCACCGCGGTGGGAAATCCGGTTTTTGGCGCGACGGTCCAAACCTTTATCGACCTTGGCATCGACCCAGCGACGACCTGTATCGAGAACGGCCTTTGGACCGATCCGTCAGGCTTTGTCTTGGGCAGTTACGTGAAAGGCGCTGAGGGTTACGGCTACGGTTACGATCCCACCAGCCTGGGCGCTTACAATGGCGCGGGCAGCTCGGCCGGCAACGCCAATGGCCGGGACTTTTACTGGGTCCAGGATAATGGCAACGCCGGTACCTTTAATGGTGCCTATGGTGGCGCTCCTTCACAGGGGATTGTGTGGGATCTAGGCGGACAGGCGAATCAGCTGGCGGTGTTTGTCTTCGTCGATCATGGTCCGGTTCCCGGCGAAGTTCTGGAGAATACCGCGTGGCTTTCAAACGACCCGAATGCGGGCGACGGCGGGTGGACCCAGGCTTCGCTGGTGCACGTCTATGGCGCGGGATGGTCGGCTGATCCCAATGTGGCGGATGGCTTTGTGGCTGTCTACCAGTTGCCGACGGCCGCGACCTTCCGCTACGCCTCCGTCACTTGGGGTGGACCAGGGGCCATTACGCGCGATGGCGACAACGAGATCGATGCCGTCGGTGGTCTCACCATTACGGGCGGGGGTGTACTGACACCGGAACCGTCCAGCTTCGTCCTGATGGGCTTGGGCGCCACGGCCCTGGCCGCGCTGCTGCGTTCGCGCCGCGCCTAAGCAGCCGTCGGGCGAGAAGGCGATAAGATGGGGCGAGATGCGTTGGCACCTTTGGGTACTTCCTCTCGCCCTTACCGCACAGCCGATTGAGTTCAACCGGGACGTGCGCCCGATTTTGTCTGATCGCTGCTATAGCTGCCACGGCCCGGACAACAACCAGCGCAAGGCGAACTTCCGCCTGGACCGCGACCCTGGCCCTGACGCCTTGAAAAAAGCGGTCGAGCGCATCACCACCACCAGCCCAGCCAAGCGCATGCCGCCCCAGTATCTGGGCCATGCCGCGCTGAAGCCCGCTGAAGTGGAGCTGATTGCACGCTGGGTGAAGGAGGGCGGCCCGTACCAGCAGCACTGGAGCCTGATCGCACCCCGCAAAGCCAGCGTACCTACGGGAGCCCATGCGATCGACTATTTTGTGCGGCAGCGGTTGGGTCGCGAGAATCTGGCGCCGTCGCCGCGGGCCTCTCGCGAAGCCTTGATGCGCCGTGTGGCGCTGGACTTGACCGGTCTGCCGCCGTCGCTTGATGATCTAGCCTCCGGCATCAGCTACCCGGCCTATGTCGACCGCCTGCTCGCCTCCCCGCGCTATGCCGAGCGCATGGCTATCCGGTGGCTGGAAGCGGCGCGCTATGCCGATACGAATGGCTATCAGTCCGATGGGGAACGCTCCATGTGGCGCTGGCGTGATTGGGTGCTGAAAGCGTTCGCCACCAACATGCCCTACGACCGCTTCACAGTGGAGCAGCTGGCGGGCGACCTGCTGCCCAATGCCACGCGCGATCAGAAGATCGCCACCGGCTTCCATCGCAACCACCGCACGACGGCCGAGGGCGGCATTGTCGATGAAGAGTTCCGCGTCGAGTATGTGGCGGACCGGTCTGAGACGACGGCCGCTGTTTGGTTGGGCTTGACTGTCGGTTGCGCGCGCTGCCACGACCACAAGTACGATCCGATCTCGCAGAAAGAGTATTACCAGCTCTTCTCGTTTTTCAATCAGGTGCCCGAAAAAGGCTTCGTCTTCAACTTCGGCAATGAGGAGCCGTACATCAAGGCTCCCCTGCCCGATCAAGAGCAGCGGCTTGCCGAGCTGGACGCCAAGCTGGAGGCTTCGCGGAAGCGCTGGGAGTCGCTGCAAGGCAAGGTCCGGAAAGCGTCGTCCAAGTTCACGCCACCGGTTGGATGGTTGTCCCCGGAAGAGTTCGTGCTGCGCTCCGCCGGTTCCAAGTTTGACGGCAAGGAGTTCATCGACGCGGGACTGAACAAGACTCCGCTGAACTTCCAGGACCCGTTCACCTTCATGGCCACCATCAAGCCGGAAGAGCCGAACGGCGCGATTCTGTCGAAGTCAGAGGACTATTGGGAGGGCACGGGGCATGGGCTGTATCTGGTGGACGGCAAGGTCCGGCTGCATGTGGTGTTCCGCTGGACCGACCTGGGATTGCGCCTGGAGACCGAAAAGCCGCTCCCGCCCGGTGAGCACCAGATCATCGCCACCTACGATGGCAAGCGCAAGCCGGGCGGCTTCCACATCTATGTGGATGGTGTCGATCAGCCGCTGAAGATCCTGTTCAATGAGCTGTCATGGCCCATCGACACCAAAGAACCCTTCCGCATTGGCGCGGGCGGCGGCAAGCGCTTTAAGGGTGAGATCCGCGACGTGGCGATTTGGAAGCGGGAATTGAAGCCTGATGAGTGGACGAATCGCCCGTACTACGCGTGGCTTGATGTGGCCGCGCCGCCGGAGATTGCGCAGGCTCGCCGTGAGTTTCAGGCGGCGCAGCGTGAGCGCGACAAGTATTACGCCAGCATCCAGACGGTGATGGTGATGCAGGATGCTCCGGCATGGCGCAAGACCTATCTACTGCGGCGCGGGGCGTACGATGCGCATGGCGATGAAGTGCAACCGATCGTTCCGGCCGCCTTGCCGCCGATGCCTGCCGGTGCGCCGCGCAACCGCTTAGGGCTGGCCCGATGGCTGGTCTCTCGCGAGCATCCGCTGACGGCACGGGTGACGGTGAACCGGTTCTGGCAGACGCTGTTTGGCGCGGGCTTGGTGAAGACGGTCGAGGATTTCGGCAGCCAGGGCGAATGGCCGGTGCATCAGGATCTGCTCGATTGGTTGGCGGTGGAGTTTATGGACACGGGCTGGGATGTGAAGCGGCTGCTGAAGACCATCGTGCTGAGCGAGACGTATCAGCAAACGTCGAAGGCATCGCCCGAGCTGACGCAGCGTGACCCGGAGAACCGGCTGCTGGCCCGAGGTCCACGGCTGCGCCTCGCGCCGGAGATGATTCGTGATCAAGCGCTGTCGGCCAGTGGTCTGCTGGTGGAGAAGTTCGGTGGACCCAGTGTGAAGCCGCCCCAGCCTCCGGGGCTGTGGCAGGAGCTCGCAGGCGGCAGCGGGTACAAGGCGGATGAAGGCGAAGGCCGGTACCGGCGGAGCCTCTACACCTACTGGCGCCGCACCATCCAGCCACCGTCGATGATCACGTTTGATTCGCCCACCCGCGAATCCTGTGTGGTGCGGGAGACGCGCACCAACACGCCGCTGCAGGCACTGAACCTGATGAACGATGAGGCCTACGTCGAAGCCGCGCAGAAGCTGGCCGGGCGTATGTCGGCCACGTCCGATCCAGTGTCGACGGGCTTTCGCCTGGTGCTGGCGCGGGAGCCGCAGGCGAAGGAGCGAGAGCTGTTGCTCGCGGCGCAGAAGCGGTTCGGCAATTGGAACCAGGTGGCCAGCATCATTTTGAATCTCGATGAGGCGGTGACGAAACCTTGAGGAACACAGCCGTGATGAATCCGCTGAATCTTTCGCGACGGTTGTTCTTGGGGGCCTCTGCTGCTGGCTTGGCCGGTCGTTCTGCCTTGGCGGAGATGGCCGATCTGCCGCATCACAAGCCGACGGCCAAACGGATCATCTACCTGTTCCAATCGGGCGGCCCGTCGCAACTGGAATCGTTTGATTACAAGCCCAAGTTGAAAGACGTCTTCAAGCAGGACCTGCCGGAGTCCGTACGGCAAGGGCAACGGTTGACCACGATGTCGGCCTCGCAGTCGAGCTTCCCGATGGTGCCTTCGAAGTTCAGCTTTGCCCAGCATGGCAACTCCGGCGCGTGGGTCTCGGAGCTGTTTCCGCATACGGCCAAGATCGTCGATGACCTGACGTTCATCAAGTCCATGCACACTGACCAGATCAATCACGATCCGGCGGTGACGTTCTTCCAGACCGGCTTCCAGATCGCGGGGCGGCCTTCGATCGGGGCCTGGATCGCCTACGGCCTGGGCAGCGAGAACCAGAACCTGCCGGGCTTCATCGTGCTGATCTCGCCCGGCCAAGGGGGCAGCGGGCAACCGCTCTATGACCGGCTGTGGGGCGCGGGCTTTCTGCCATCGAAGTATCAGGGCGTGAAGTTCCGCAGCATTGGCGATCCGGTGCTTTATTTGAAAGACCCCGACGGCATCACGCGCGACGACCGGCGGGCGTATCTCGATACGCTGGGCGCGCTGAATCAGGTCCAGTATGAGCAGAACGGCGACCCGGAAACGCAGGCCCGCATTGCGCAGTACGAGATGGCGTTCCGCATGCAGTCCTCCGTGCCGGAGCTGACCGACATCTCGAAGGAGCCGGAATCGACGTTCAAGCTCTACGGCGAAGACGCTCGCAAGCCGGGAACGTTCGCCGCCAACTGCCTGCTGGCCAGGCGGCTGGCCGAACGCGGTGTGCGCTTTATCCAACTGTTCCACCGCGATTGGGACCACCACGGCGGCCTGCCCAAAGGCATGCCCGCGCGCGCCAAGGAGACCGATCAAGCGGGCGCGGCGCTGGTGGCCGATCTCAAACAGCGCGGCCTGCTGGACGACACCCTGGTGGTGTGGGGCGGCGAGTTTGGCCGCACGGTCTACTGCCAGGGACGGCTGACCGAAGACGACTACGGCCGCGACCATCACCCGCGCTGCTTCACCATCTGGATGGCGGGCGGCGGCATGAAGCCGGGTATGTCGCTCGGCTCGACAGACGACTTCAGCTACAACATCACCGAGAACCCCGTCGATGTGCACGACCTGCACGCCACCCTGCTGCACACGCTGGGCATTGACCACACCAAGCTGACCTACAAATTCCAGGGCCGCCATTTCCGCCTGACCGATGTGCATGGCAAGGTGGTGAAGGCTGTGCTGGCGTAGGACTCGAGTGATCCGGCAACAACTAGGGCGTGTTCACACTACTAAAACAATAGTGCAGTAAAATGTTCTTAGGATGGAAATCACCGAAGAGCAGTATGCGCGGATCAA
>JAPKYZ010000040.1 GCA_026394055.1 Acidobacteriota bacterium | reverse complement strand
TACGTCGCTTCCTATTCCGCTGGCCCGCGCCGCTGGCACCATGCCCAACAAGGCGACCAGCACCATCAACAGCACAGGGCGCAGTTGCGACAACGAACCCTGGACGATCGCGTCGGTTACGTCGAGCTCCGGATCGTTTCGGCGGCGGCGGTTGATTTCCGCCACCACCAGCACGCCGCTCATCACGGCCACGCCGAATAGACTAATAAACCCGACGGCGGCGGAAACGCTCAAGTTTATGTTCCGGATGTAGAGGAACAAGAATCCGCCCACCAGCGAGAACGGCACATTCATCATCACGATGCCGGCGTAGGCCGCGTTGCCGAACATGAAGAACAGCAGCACGAAGATAATGGCGATGGTGATGGGCAGAATGAAGGTCAGCCGAGCTTTGGCGCGGGTGAGATTTTCGAACTGGCCGCCCCACGCCACTGAGTAGCCCGGAGGCAGCTTGATCGACTTCTCAAACCTGGCCTGAGCATCAGCGACAAAGCCGCCCTGGTCGCGCCCGCGGATATTGGTGCGGACCGTGATCTGGCGCTTGTTCTCGCGGCGGGCGATGATGGAGGCGCCGCTGACCACCTTGATCTCGGCCAACTGCGACAGGGGCACGCGGCCGCCTTCGCGGGTAGGGATGAGGATGAGTCCGATGGCGCTCATGTCCTTGCGGGCTTCTGGGATGTAGCGGACGGTCAAGTCAAAGCGGCGCTCGCCTTCAAACACCGTGGTGGCTACCTGACCGCCGATGGCCAATTCGATCACATCCTGGACATCGCGCACGTTGATGCCGTAGCGGGCCACTTCCTGCCGGTTGACGAGGATTCGCAGCTGGGCCTGGTCAGACTCCTGCTCCAGCGCTGAATCCGCGGCGCCGGGCACCTGCTTCACCACCTCAAGCGTATCTTTGGCGATGGCGCGCAGGCGGCCCAGGTCGGGGCCGGAGATGATCACGGCCAAGTCCGCTGCGGAGCCGGTGACGGCCTCCGTCACGCTGTCGATGATCGGTTGCGTGAAGCTGAAGGTGGCGCCCGGAATTTCGCGGTAGAGGCGCTGCGAAAGCTCCTCGATCAGCTTTGCCTTGTTCTTGCCTTCAGGCCAGGTGTCGTAGGGCTTCAGCGCGACGAACATCTCATTGCGGTTCTGGCCGTAGGGGTCAGTACCCGCGTCGTTGCGCCCGGTCTGGGAGCTGACCAGCGTCACTTCCGCCGATTGCTGGATCAGCTTCCGAGCCTTGCCCGCGATCTCGGCCGACTTGTCGATCGAGATCCCCGGCGGCAGCACCATGCGGACCCACACCACGCCTTCATCCAGCGTGGGCAGGAACTCGATGCCCAGGGCACCGGCCAGGGCGAAGGCGCCGATGACGATGGTGCCGGCCGCGGTCAGCATGCCCAGCGGGCGGCGGACCACCACTTTCAGAATGCGCTCATACTGCACGCTCAAGATCCGGAACAGCGGGTTGTCCCAGGACTTGGCGCCATTGCGGAACAGATAGGTGGCGATCACCGGGATCAGCGTCAGCGCCAGCAGCATCGAGCCGAACAAGGCGTAGCAGACGGTGAAGGCCATCGGCGTAAACAGCTTGCGTTCGACGCGTTCCAGGGTGAACAGCGGAATGTAGGCTGAGATGATGATCATCAGCGAGAAGAAGATGGGCCGCTCCACTTCAAGCGCCGCATCGCGGATGGCCTCAAAGATGGAGCCACCGCCATCGTGTTCCCGGTCATGGATGGTGTGCAGGATATGCTCCACCATCACCAGGGTGGCGTCGACAATGATGCCGAAGTCGAGCGCGCCCAGCGACAGCAGGTTCGCCGGAATGCCCGAAAAGTGCATGCAGATGAACGCAAACAGCAGCGACAACGGAATGGTGATCGCGGTCAGTAGCGCGGCCTTGAAGCTGCCCAAGAAGAAGATCAGCACCAGGACGACGATCAGCAGGCCTTCGAGCAGTGTGTGGCTGACGGTGGACAGCGTATTGTTGACCAGGTCGGTGCGGTCATAGATCGGCGACAAACTGACGTTGATGGGCAGGCGGCCGGTATTGAGTTCCTCGACGGCCTCTTTGATGCCCTTCAGGACATCGGTGGGGTTCTCGCCGCGGCGCATCAACACGATGCCTTCGACGCCGCCGGTATAGTCGTTGGCACCGAAGACGCCGGTGGGGGGCGCGGCGCCCAGGGTTACCTTCGCGATATCCCGCACGAAGATCGGCACGCCGCGGTTCTCGGTGACAACGATCGATTCAATGTCGGAGACGGACTGGATTTGCCCGACGCCGCGGATCACCATCGCCTGCTGTTTGTTGTCGAGCAAGGCGCCGCCCGCGTTCCGGTTGTTGGCCTGCACGGACGAGAGAATCTGTGAAATGGCGAGGCCGTACTTGGACAACGCCAGCGGGTCCACCTGGATCTGGTACTGCTTCACCAAGCCGCCAAACGGCGTGACATCGGCGACGCCCTGCACTTGCAGGAAGCGGGGCACCACCACCCAGTCCTGTAGTTCGCGCAGCTGCAGACTGTTCAAGCCGCCGCCGGAGAGCTGATAGCGATACAGCTCGCCAATGGGGGTAGACAGGGGGCCCAGCGAAGGGCTGACGATGTCGGGCAGCGTGGCATCGCGCAGCTTTTCGAGCACCACCTGGCGGGCAAAGTAGTCATTGGTGCCGTAGGCGAAGGTCAGCTCCACCACGGAGAGGCCAAAGATGGTGCGGGAGCGGCGAGCAATCACTCCGGGGACGCTGTTGAGGGCGCGTTCCAGCGGAATCGTTACCTGCTGCTCGACCTCTTCTGCCGCGCGCCCCGGATATTGGCTGACGATCACCACCTGGGTGTCAGAGATGTCCGGGTACGCCTCAATCTTCAGCTGCTGGAAGGCCCACAAGCCCAAGCCAATCAGGGACAGGCCGGACAGCAGCGTAATGAATCGTTGGGCTAAAGCGAAGCGGAGCAGTTGTGCAATCAAGGCCTATCACCATCTTTTGGGGTCATCGTGATTTGTCCGTCAATCCAAGGGGGCGGGCAGCGGGCATCCGGGCATTCGCTGGCAAGCCACGCGGGGCTGGAGCAAACTGCGCAGAGAGCCCTCAGCTAGCTAATTGCTCTGCAGCAACATCACGCCATCGGTCACAATCTTGTCGCCTGCTTGGAGCCCGTTTAGGATGGCGATCCGCTCCCCAATCCGGGCGCCCACCACCACCGGGGTGCGGACAAATCGCCCTTCGGCGGTGTTGCGCCAGACGATGCGCTTGCCATCGGTTTCGATCACGGCCGAAGCGGGCACCACCGGCTTGTTCTCCACTGCTTCGACATGGCGGATCTGGCCGAACATTTCAGGACGCAGGCGGGCGCCGGTGTTCAACATCTCCGCGCGGACCTTGATCGTTCGCGTTTGGGGGTCCACGATATCGGCGATCTGCTTCACCCGGCCGCGGAATTTTTCGCCGGGGTAGGCGGCCAAGTCGATCTGCACCGGCTCACCCAACTTCACCAGGCGGATGGAGCTTTCGGGCACGTCGGAGGTGATCCAGACGGTGCTGAGATCGGCGATGGTCATCACCTGAGCGCTGGTGTCGTTGCGGTACTCGCCGGGGACGATGTTCATCTCCAGCACCTTGCCGGCGATGGGAGCGTTCACCGAGACTTTTTGTCCGAACTTGCCCGGCTCAATCCCCAGAATCTCCAGGCGGCGGCGGCTCTGCTGAGCACCGGCTTGCGCCTGCTCCAGTCCGGCTTGGCCTTGAGTGAGCATCGCCTCAGCGTTCAATACTTCCTTTTTGGCGACGGCATCGTGGGCGAACAGATCCCGAACACGGTCCAGATCGGCCTGAGCCTTCGTAACGATGCTTTTGGCCTGCGTGATCGCGGCCAGCGATTGCAGCTGCGCCGAGAGCGCGGCGTCGACATCGGGTGAATCAATCATCAGCAGCGGTTGCCCTTGCTGGACGTAGTCGCCGATCTTCACTGTCACCGAGACGATGCGCCCGGCCAGCGGGAGGGTGACGTGCGAGGTCCGGTTGGGGTTGGCCTCCACCTTGCCGGGCGATGTCACCTCGTCCGTGGGCACTTCGGCCACGGCCACCGGCTCCACCTTGATCTGCGCCAGCTGCGGTGAGCCTGCGGCAAACTGGATCTCGCCGGAAGGCAGACTGGGGGCGGGCACCGCTTTGGGGGCGGCCTCCGCCGACGGAGGCGCTTGCTGGCATGCCGTGGCCAGCAGGGTCAGCGCCAGCGCCGCTATCGCGGAATTCGCTCGAATCGTCGTCATTTGGATGGTCCTTCCAACCGCCCGGTAATGGAATCAATTAGATAAAGGCTGCGAGCGTAGTCAGCCCGGGCCTGATTGTAGCTCTGCATGGTGTCGTTGAAAGCGCGTTGGGCGTCGAGGAACTCCACCAGCGAGGCCTCGCCGCGACGGTAGGAATACTCCATCGTACTCCGGACTTCGCTGGCCTGGGTCAGCATATTCGTTTCAATGTTCTCGAGCAGCTGCTTGTTCGTCCGGTACTGCTCGTAGGCGCTGCGCACCTCGGAGTCAACCGAATTGGCCAGCGCACGCAGCCGCGCGGCCCATTGCTGGGATTCGCGCTCCGCCCGGGCGATTTCACCCTGGTTGCGGTTGAGGATTGGCAGCGGCGCGCTAAAGAAGAGGCTGATCGAGGCGGGCGAGCCGGGCGAGACGCGTTGGTGCGAGTACTGGGCGCCCACGGTATAGTCCACCTTGCCCTGGGCGATCTGCAGCCGCATGTCGGCTTGGGAGCGGACCTGGGCCGCTTCGAGACCCTTTAGGTCAGGCCGGCGCTCCTGGGCCAGGGTGCGGAGCTGGGCCGCATCCTGATCGAGCGATTCGCGGCGAATCCCGCCACCCACGTCAAAACCGTCCATCGGCGCGGTGCGACCCATCAGCAATTGCAGCTTGCTCTTGGCCTGGCGGAGCTGCAGTTGGGTCTGTTGAACCGCGTTTTGGAATTGCAGGGAGGCGATCCGGATACGGGAAAGTTCTACTTGGGCCAGATCGCCCGCATCGACGCGCGCGGAGCTGACCGCGACGATCACCTGGAAGGCATGGTAGCTGTCTTGCGCCAGCTTCAGGTTCTCTTTGGCCACCTGAACATCCACGAAGGCGCTTTGAACATTCAGGATGATGGCCCGGGCGGTGTTCTTCAGTCCGAGCTCGGCATACTCGCGGTCGGCCTTGGCTAAGGCGATGCGGCTATCGCGTTTGCCGCCCCGCTCCAGGATAAAGTCCACCCGGCCGTTGTACTCGGTCGGTCCCACACCGCTGACGGTGGGAAGAAAGTTGGCACCGGGGATCGGGAGATAGATCGTGCCCACGCTCAACACCGGATTGGGCCGCAGCCGGGCGGTGATCATGCGGGTGTCTGAGACGGAGAGATTGTACCTCTCCGCCAGCAGGTCCATGTTCTTTTCCAGCGCTTCCTGCACGGCCATCTCCAAGGTCACGGTGACCGTGGGGGTGGCGGGCGGCTGCGGGGGAGTCGTCGCAGAAGCCGCCGGTGTGCCGGACGCCTGGGGCATCCGCATGTCCGCCGGCGGCGGGGCGGCCGCCGCAGGGGAGACGGTGATCAATTGCGCGATGACGACAAGGACGGTACAGCTGATTCTGACGAGGGTCGGGCGCATCCAGTACATCTAGGATCTCTGATCAGCAAGGCACGGGCCATAGCCTTAACCGGGTACGGCTCGACACTTGGACAGGGGCACCCGGCCGGGGGGCTGCAAGGGTAAATCGAGGGACAGGGGCGGAATTGCGGCCGGGCGTGACGGACCGGGTGCGGGCGGAAGGGCTTAGGCCGGCCGGCTGAGCACCCAGGGTCCGTTGTTGGTGATGGCCACCATGTGCTCAAAGTGGGCGGCATTTCGTCCGTCCTTGGTCACCGCGGTCCATTTATCTTTCAAGACTTTGGATTCGGGCCGGCCGGCCAGGATCATGGGCTCGATGGCGAGCACCATGCCTTCTTTGAGGCGCGGGTTGTCGTTCTTGCGATCGACATAGTTGGGCACCTGCGGCTCTTCGTGCAGTGAAGTGCCGATGCCGTGGCCGACAAACTCGCGTACGACGGAAAATCCTTCGGTGACCGCGTGCCGTTCGACGGCGCTCGAGATGTCCGCCAAACGATTTCCGGCCACGGCCTGCTTGATGGCAAGGTCCAGGCATTCGCTGGTGACGCGGAGCAGCTTCTCGGTCTCCCGTGTCACCGGATCGAGGGCGACGGTCAGCGCGGAGTCGCCATAGTAGCCATTCAGTTGGACGCCCGTGTCGAGCGACACCACGTCACCGGCCTGCAACACCTTCTTCTGCGACGGCATGCCGTGCACGATTTCCTCATTGACGGAGACGCAGAGCACGTAGGGATATTTGGTACCGGCGGCTTGCGAGTAGTAGCCCTTGAATGCGGGCTTGGCCCCGGCCTCGCGCATCATGCGGTCGGCTTCGGTTTCCAGGTCCCACGTCGACACACCCACCTTCACCATGTCCTTCAGCCGGTGCAGGATCTTGTGCACCAGCAGGCCGGCTTTGTTGAGCTTATCGAGTTCAGAGGGACTACGACGCGCAATCATGCGGTCTCCATTCCGGCCAAAAAGGCTTCAATCTGGTGCAAAATCTGTTCGGGTGACGAGTCGCTGGCCGCCACTTCGAGAAACCGGGTCCGGCCAGCGAAGAAGTCCAACACCGGCCGGGTCTGACGCTCAAAGGATTCAAACCGCTGGCGGATCACATCTTCCCGGTCATCCTCGCGGATGGTCAGCCGGGCACCTTCAACATCGCAGCGTCCGGCGACAATCGGCGGCTTCAGCAACACATTATAGAGCGTGCCGCACTGCGGGCACTGGCGGCGGTTGGTCAGCCGCTTCACCAGCTTTTCTTCATCCACCTTCAGGTAGACCACCACGGGAGACACGCCATGGCTATCAAGCAAACTGGTGATCGATTCCGCTTGGGGAAGCGTCCGGGGGTAGCCATCCAGAATGAAGCCGGTTTGGCAATCGGGACGGGTGATTCGTTCGGCCACCATCTGGTCCACCAGATCGTCGGAGACCAGTTGGCCGGCTTTCAGCAGGTCGCGGACCTTCAGGCCCACCGGGTCACCAGCCTTGATGTGTTCGCGCAGCATATCGCCCGTCGAGATGTGCGGGAACAGCAGCGACTGCGTGAGCATTTTCGCTTGTGTTCCTTTCCCCGAACCTGGGGGACCGAACAAAACCAAAGCCTTCGCGGGGCTTACGCCCGATACCATAGAGAGTCCCGTTTACCCGAGTGACTATCCGCTCGAACGGCGGCCACGGATGCGGCCGGCGCGCGGTGTAAAGCCCTCGTAGTGTCTCATAATGAGCTGGGCTTCCACTTGGTTCACAGTATCCATGGCTACGCCCACCACGATCAGCAGCGACGTGCCGCCAAAGTAGAACGTCACCCCAAGACCGTCCAGGATGAACCGGGGGAAGGTGCCGTCAATCCAGTTGCCGATCAACGGAAGCCGCTGCAGCTTGATACCCGAGATCAGAATCACCGGCAGCAAACTCAACAGAGCCAGGTAGAGGCCACCCACCACCGTGATCTTGGTGAGGATCTTGTTCATGTAGTCAGCGGTGTTCTTGCCCGGACGGATGCCCGGGATAAAGCCGCCATACTTACGCATGTTGTCGGCCGCCTCGTTCGGGTTGAAGATGATCGAGACGTAAAAGAAGCTGAAGAAGACAATCAGCGCGGTGTAGAAGATGAAGTAGAGCACTTCACCATAAGAGATGGCCGAGAGCATGCCGCTCAGCCACGGGCTCTTGCGAACCGAATCGTAGGTAAGGAACGTCTGCGGGATCGACAGCAGCGACTGCGCGAAGATGACGGGGATCACACCGCCGGCATTCACTTTCAGCGGCAAGTGAGTGGACTGGCCACCCAGCATCTTGCGGCCGATGACGCGCTTGGCATACTGCACGGGGATGCGGCGCTCGCCGCGTTCGACCAGCACAATCAATCCGATCACCGCAATCATCATCAGCGCGATCACGAGCACTTGGAGCACGTTCCACTGCCGCGTCACGAAGACGTTGGTATAGATTTCCTGGATGGCGTTCGGCAGGCCAATCACGATGCCGGTGAAGATGATCAGCGACATGCCGTTGCCAATACCGCGCTCGGTGATCTGTTCACCCAGCCACATGATGAAGGCCGTGCCGGTGGTGAGTGAGATCATCGTCATCAGTACGAAGCCAATGCCCGGATTGATGACGAACCCGCCGCCCGTGCGCGGGTCAGTGGCCGATTGCAGAGCACCAGCGATGGTGGCCGACTGAACAAACGCCAGGATCACCGTCAAATAACGGGTCCACTGGGTGATCTTGCGGCGGCCGAGTTCGCCTTCTTTCTGGAGCTTCTCGAGCGTAGGCACGACGACGGTCATCAACTGCAGGATGATCGACGAGGTGATGTAGGGCATAATGCCCAGCGCAAACACCGTCAAGCGCCGGAACATGCCGCCCGAGAACAGATCGAAGAATCCGAAAATGCCCCCAGCGTTTTGCTGGAAGAACTGCTCCAGGCGATTGGCGTCAATGCCGGGCGTGGGGATGTGGCCGCCCAACCGGTAAATCGCAAGAAGCCCGAGCGTGAACAGAATACGGTTCCGCAGATCCGGAATCCGGAAGACGTTCGCGACGGCTTCGAAAAACTTCGACATGGTCTTATTGTCCTACGCGCTCACCGCTGGCGAAAGCGGTAAATTCTGGAAACGCCCTATTTGATCCCGCTGGAATGACGCTTTGAGCGCCTAAGCGGCCGGTTCGGCAGGGCTGGCCTTGGTCAACAGCTCGACGGTGCCGCCGGCTGCCTTGATCTTTTCCGCGGCGGCGGCCGAAACCGCGTGCGCCGTCAGCTTGATGGCCTTCTTGATGTCGCCATGGGCGAGCACCTTGAGACCCTTTTCGATCTTCTTGATCACGCCGGACGCCATCAGAATCTCGGGCGAGAACGTATCGCCTTCAAGCTCCTGCAACTTCGACAGGTTGATGATGGCCCACTCTTCGCGGAACACGTTCTTAAAGCCACGCTTCGGCAAACGGCGGTGGAGCGGCATCTGGCCGCCTTCAAAACCGCGCATGCGGGAGTAGCCCGAGATCGACTTGGCACCCTTGGCGCCGCGTCCGGAGAACTTACCCCGCCCGGTACCCATGCCCTGGCCAACGCGCTGCTTCTTTTGCTTTTGCCCGGCAGGGGGCTTAATTTGGCTCAGATTCATGTTAGGCCACCACCCTCACCAAGTGAGGAATCTTCTTCACCATCCCGCGGAAGCTGGCGTCATCCGGACGCTCGACAATGCTGTTCAGCTTCTTCAAACCCAGCGAACGGACGATCACGCGCTGCTTTTCCGGGCAGCAGATCGGGCTGGCGTAGAGTTGAATTTTAATTTTTGCTTTTTGCTCAGGCACTGACTTTCTCCTGGGCCAAGCCGCGCATCTCGGCCACTTCACCACGGTCGCGCAACTGCGCGAGGGCGGCGATGGTCGCCTTCACGACGTTGTGCGGATTGTGCGAACCAATCGACTTCGTGAGCACGTTGGGAATACCGACGCTCTGGATCACCGCGCGCACCGGACCACCGGCGATCACGCCCGTACCTTCGGGAGCCGGCTTCAGCAACACCAGGCCCGCGCCGAAACGGCCGAGCACGGGATGCAGAATGGTCCGCTCCAGCACATTGATCTTGCGCAGATTCTTCTTGGCGGCTTCAATACCCTTCTTGATCGCCGAGGGAACTTCCTTCGCCTTGCCGGTACCGAAACCGACCACGCGCGCCGAGGGGTCACCCACCACCACCAGGGCTGAGAAGCTCATGTTCTTGCCGCCCTTCACCACTTTGGTGACGCGGTTAATGGAGACGACCTGCTCTTTCAAGTTCAGGCTGCCGGCGTCGACCCGCTTAACTGGAACGTAAGCCATGTTGAGTTAAAACTCCAATCCTGCTTCGCGCGCAGCTTCCGCCAGCGCCTTCACCCGGCCATGATAGAGGTAGCCGCCGCGATCGAACACCACTTGCGTGATGCCCTTCTCCTTGGCCCGCTCCGCCACCAAACGCCCCACACCCTTGGCGCCATCGAGATTGCCGCCGGACTTCACCGTCTCCGCCTTCTCGTTGGAGGAGGCCGAAGCCAGCGTGACACCGGAACGGTCGTCGATGACCTGGACATAGATATGCTTCACACTGCGAAACACCGCCAACCGCGGGCGGGCGGCTTCGCCCTTCACCTTGCGGCGGATGCGCGTGTGAATGCGTACCCGGCGATCGTTCTTGCTCGATTTGGCGCTCATTACTTACCTCCGCCCTTACCGCCGGCGCCCGTCTTACCTTGCTTCTTACGGAGCACTTCACCGGTGAAACGGACACCCTTGTTCTTATATGGATCCGGCGGACGCAGCGCCCGCATATTCGCGGCCACCTGGCCCAGCACTTGCCGGTCGGAGCACTTCAGCACGATGTGCGTCTGCTTATCAACCGCCATCTCGACCCCGGGCGGCAACAGAAACTCGATCGGGTGCGAATAGCCCAGCGCGAAGCTGGCCACATTGCCCTTCACATCGCAACGGTAGCCGACGCCAAAAATATCCAACTCCCGCACGAAGCCCGTGGAGACTCCGACGACGGCGTTGGAGGCCAGCGCGCGGGTCAACCCGTGCAGCGCGGCGTAGCTGTCATTCTCCCGCTTCACTTCCAGCACAGCGCCGGCCTGTTCCAGCCGGATGCCCGGCGGAATCGGCACGGTCTGCTTGCCCTTGGGGCCCTCGACGAGGAGAGTCTCGCCGATCTTGAGCTTCACGCCCGCCGGGATATTGATCAGTTTTTTGCCAATTCGCGACATGATTACTTACCAAACCTGACAGAGAATTTCGCCGCCGACGCCCTGTTTACGCGCCGTCGCGCCGGTCATTACACCGCGCGGAGTTGTCAAAATGTTCACGCCCAATCCGCCCAGCACCCGCGGAATATCGGAAGAACCTACGTAGACCCGGCAGCCCGGACGCGAAATGCGCTCCAGCTTCGAGATCACCGGCTGATTGCCGGGAGTGTACTTCAGATAAATCTTGATCGTCTTCCGCGCGCCTTCTTCCGCCAGCTTGAAGTTCAGGATGTAGCCTTCCTCTTTGAGGATTCGGGCGATTTCCATCTTGACCTTCGAGGACGGGACGTCCACTTTGGAATGACGCGCAATGATGGCGTTCCGCACGCGCGTGAGCATATCGGCGATGGGATCTGATGTCGTCATGCCTAGCTCCTTACCAACTCGACTTCACAACGCCTGGGATCTCGCCCGCAAGCGCCAGCTGCCGGAAGCAAATCCGGCACAAATGAAACTTCCCGATATAGCCGCGCGGACGGCCGCAGCGCATGCAGCGGTTCCGCAAACGAATCGCAAACTTTACCTTGGTGCCGGTGGCCCGGGCCGCGGCGATCTTTTCGCCGAGTATCCGGTCCTTGGCTGCTTTTGCCGTCGTTGACATTTGGTGCTAAATTCCTCGTTCGCCTGGTTCGTAGCTTCGTATTTGCGGCTGACTAATTCCGGAACGGCATGCCCATAAACTTGAGCAGCGCCAGACCCTCGGCATCGGTGGACGCCGTGGTGGTGATGCAGATGTTCATGCCCTTGGTCTTTTCGATCTTGTTGTAGTCGATCTCCGGGAAGATCAACTGGTCCTTCACGCCCAGCGTATAGTTGCCACGGCCGTCAAAGGACTTCGGATTCACACCGCGGAAATCGCGCACACGGGGCAGCGCGATGTTCATCAGGCGGTCCAGGAACTCATACATCCGGTCGCCCCGCAGAGTCACCATGCAACCAATCGCCACGCCTTCACGCAGCTTAAAGGCAGCGATCGACTTCTTCGCCCGGGTCACCACCGGCTTCTGGCCGGAGATGGTTCCCAGTTCGACCACCGCGCCGTCCATCAACTTGGAGTTCGAGGTCGCCTCGCCCAAACCGATGTTGATCGCGATCTTTTCGATCTTCGGAATCGCCATCACGTTCTTGTAGCCGAACTCCTTCTGGAGTGCCGGAGCTACTTTCGTCGTATATAATTCGCGCAACCGTGCTGCCATATCGTTGTCCTGCCCGCTACCTGTGAAGCCTGTCGTTCCTGAAGTTCTACTTCTTGTCCAGCGTCTCGCCGCTCTTGCGCGCAATGCGCGTCCGGCGCGCTTTGCCGCCCACGTTTTCTACCTTGATCCCGATGCGTGTCGCCACGCCACCGGAGGTGGTCAGCATCACGTTCGAGACATGGATCGGGGCTTCGCGCTCGGCGATGCCGCCCTTGACCTGGCGTGCCGGGTTCGGACGGGTGTGGCGCTTAATCATGCCGACACCTTCGACCAGCACGCGGCCCTTGTCCTGGATCACTTCCAAAATCCGGCCGGTCTTACCCTTATCCTTACCCGCGATGACCTTGACGACGTCATCCTTCTTGAGACGGATGCGCGCCGGCGCGCCTTCCGCGCGAGAACCAAAAAACTGGAGCTTCGCCATGGTTAGATCACCTCCGGAGCCAGCGACACGATCTTCATGTAGCGCTTGTCGCGCAATTCACGGGCGATCGGGCCAAACACGCGCGTACCCACTGGTTCGCCGAGTTCGTTCACCAACACCGCCGCGTTCTCGTCAAAGCGAATGTAAGTCCCATCCTTGCGGCGGGTCTCCTTCCGCAGGCGTACGATCACGCACCGGACAACCTTGCCCTTTTTAATGCTGGAATCGGGCGCCGCTTCCTTGACCGCCGCCGTGACAATGTCACCCAAGCCGGCCCGCGAGCCCAAATCACCACCACGCGGCAAAATGCACGACAACCGGCGAGCGCCGGAATTGTCGGCCACCGCGAGGATTGTTCTCATCCCTACCATGACATGACTCCTGTTGCCGTCCCGCCTACGACTTCGTCTCTTCTTCGAGACCGACCAGCGCCGACCGGCGAATCACTTCGCCCAGTGCCCAGCGCTTCAGCTTGGACATCGGCCGCGCTTCCACGATGCGGACCACATCGCCCGTGTGAGCGGTCTGGTTTTCGTCGTGAGCGTAAAATTTGTTCCGCTTCGTGATGATTCGCTTGTACATCGGGTGCTGCACCCGGCGCGTCACCTGCACCACGATCGTCTTGGCCATCTTGGTCGAAACGACCTCGCCGACCTTTTCCTGCTTCCGGACAACCTTCTCCGACATCGTTATTTCGACGCCTCCTTGGTTTTGCGTGCCGCGAGCTCCGTCAACAGCCGGGCACGGTCCTTACGCAGCGTACGGTAATTCTTAATGCCGTCGGTCTGCCCCATCTTCATTTGAAACTTCAGACGGAACATCTTCTCGGCGCCATCCTTGAGTTGTACGGCGAGCTCTTTGGGATCAAGCTCGCGAATCTTGTCGGCTTTCATCGCGTGTCTTCCTTACTTCCTCGTCCGCCTACGCCATCTCACGCTGGATAAACTTGGTCTTCAACGGCAGCTTCGCCGCCGCCAAGCGGAACGCTTCCTGGGCCACTTCCACCGGAACGCCTTCCATCTCAAACAGCACTTTACCCGGCCGGACCACCGCCACCCATCCCTCAAGAGCACCCTTACCAGAGCCCATGCGGACTTCGGCCGGCTTCTTGGTGTAGGGCTTGTCGGGGAACAGGCGCACCCACACGCGGCCGCCACGCTTGATGTGGCGCGTCATCGCGATACGGGCGGCTTCGATCTGGCGATTGGTAATCCAGCACAGCGCCAGACCCTTCAAACCAAACTCACCGAAAGCCAGGGTCGCGCCCCGCTGGGCCGTACCCTTCATTTTCCCGCGCTGTTGCTTGCGGTACTTGACCTTCTTGGGCATCAACATGGCGTGTTATTCCTCCACCTTGGTTTCCGGCTTGCCCGCGTCGGCACCTGGTTGAGCGTCCTGCTTCCAGCTCCGCGCCGCTGGCGCAGCCACTGGCGGCATGATCGGCGAACCCGTCACTGGCGGCATCACCGGAGCCGGCTGCACGACACCCGTTTCGGCCACGGGCGTGGCGGCCGGAGCCCGGCGCTCACCACGATCCCCACCACGGTCACCACCGCGATCACCACGGTCTCCCCGCGGATTGTCACGGCTGTCCCGCGGACGGCGGCGCGGCTCAGGATCGGCATTGCGCAACCCGCGGCGGCCCGGCGAATCGAGCACTTCGCCCTTGTAAACCCAGCACTTGACGCCAATCACACCGTAGGTGGTGCTGGCTTCGGCAAACCCATAATCGATATCGGCGCGCAGCGTGTGCAGCGGCAACTGGCCCTGCAGATACCACTCGCTACGAGCGATTTCCGCGCCATTCAAGCGGCCGGAAACACGAACCTTGATTCCCTTGCAACCGAACCGGAGAGCACTGTCGACCGCCTTGCGCATGGCCCGGCGGAACGCAACGCGCTTTTCCAGCTGCATTGCGATCGACTCGGCCACCAGCTGAGCGTCGAGCTCCGGCTTGTGCACTTCCTGGATATCGATGAATACTTCGCGCTTGGCCTTCTTGGCCAGATCCTGCTTCAGCTTTTCAATCTCGGCGCCCTTGCGGCCGATGATGATGCCGGGACGCGAGGTCCGGATGGTGATCCGCAGCTTGTTACCGGGACGATCGACTTCGATCGAGCTGACGCCGGCCGACTTCAACCGCTCACGCAGCGATGCCTTTAGCTCCAGGTCCTCAAACAGCAGCTTCGCGTAGTCCTGCTTCGCGAACCAGCGCGACCGCCACGTCTTGGTCACGCCAAGCCGGAAGCCGTAGGGATGTACTTTCTGACCCATGCCTATTCCTTATTCCCGGAACTACTTGCTTACCGCAGCCGCTTGTCCAAGCTCGGCTACCTTCACAACGATGTGCGCCATCCGGCGTTGATACCGGTAAGCCCGGCCCATTGGCGCCGGACGGATACGCTTCATGCGCGGGCCTTCGTTGACATAGGCCTCGCTCACCACCAACTTGTCGACATCGACGTCGTTCGAGCGGTTTTCCGCATTGGCAATTGCCGAACGCAGCACCTTTTCGATCACCGGCGCCATGCGCTTGTTGGTCATGCGGAGAATGTGGATCGCCTCACCCGCCTTGCGGCCGCGGATCAGGTCGATCACCAGGCGCGCCTTCTGGGCCGACGTCCGGATGTAGCGTGCTTCTGCTCTTGCTTCCATCGCGATTTCCTTACTTGCCCGTCTTCTCGTTGGACTTCGCGACGTGCCCCTTGAAGGTGCGGGTCGGCGAGAATTCGCCCAACTTATGGCCAACCATGTTTTCGGTCACGTACACCGGGATGAACTTCTTGCCGTTGTGTACACCAAAGGTGTGGCCGATAAAATCCGGAATGATCGTCGACCGGCGCGACCAGGTCTTCACAACCTGCTTTTGGCTTTTGGCATTCAGCGCCTCCACCTTGAGAGCAAGGTGAGTATCAATGAATGGTCCCTTTTTCAGTGAGCGGCTCATAGTGATTACTCAAGACTTATTCGAGTCTTAGCGCTCCTTCTTCTTCCGGCTGACGATAAACTTGTTCGTGCGCTTGTTGTTGCGGGTCTTGTAACCACGCGTCGGCTGGCCCCACGGAGTCACCGGGTGACGGCCGCCCGAGGTGCGGCCTTCGCCACCACCGTGCGGGTGATCGACCGGGTTCATCGACACGCCGCGGTTGTGCGGGCGCTTGCCCAACCAACGCGTGCGGCCGGCCTTGCCCAGCGATTCGTTCTCGTGATCGAGGTTGCCCACCTGGCCGATGGTCGCCATGCACTCGACGTGCACGCGGCGCGTTTCGCCCGAGGGCAGCTTCAGCAAACCAAACTCGCCGTCTTTCGACACCAGCTGAGCCTGAGCACCAGCCGAGCGGGCCATCTGCGCACCCTTACCGGGACGCAATTCGATGCAGTGCACGATCGTACCGGCCGGGATGTTCTTGATCGGCATGGAGTTGCCCACCAGGATGTCGGCCGTCGGGCCAGACAGAACAGTGCGACCCACTTCCAGGCCCACCGGAGCCAGGATGTAGCGCTTTTCGCCGTCTACGTAGTGCAGCAGCGCAATGCGAGCCGTGCGGTTCGGATCGTACTCAACCGAAGCCACCTTGGCCGGAACGCCAGCCTTGTCGCGCTTGAAATCGATGATGCGGTAGGTCTGCTTGTGACCGCCGCCAATGAAGCGGCTGGAGGTCTGACCCAGCGACGTACGGCCACCGGACTTGCGTTTACCAACGGTCAGCGACTTTTCCGGGGTCTGCTTAGTAATGTCCTCGCGCGTCACCACCGTCTGGAAGCGGCGCGTCGGGGTTACGGGTTTGAATGACTTGACGGGCATCTGAACTCCTGACGGCTAAATCTCGGCGTACTCGGGCACTTTTTGGCCCGTCTTCAATACGACGTAAGCCTTCTTCCAGTCCGACCGGTAGCCGGCGAACCGGCCACGGCGGCGCAGCTTACCCAAGAACGAGGCGGTCCGGACCTCAGACACCTTCACCTTGAACAGCTTCTCCACCGCATGCTTGATTTCGGTCTTGGTCGCCAGCGGGGCCACTTCAAAGCACAACGTCCGCTGGTCATCCTTCTTGGTCACGGCCTTTTCGGTTACCACCGGCCGGACGATCACGTCATACAAATTCACTTCGCACCTCCCACGAGCGAGGCCGACAACTTCTCCGCCGCGTCCTTCGAGATCAGCACCAGCTTGTACTTCAGCAGGTCGTAAGCGGTGACACCCTTGGGGCCGACCAGCTTGACGCCTTCCAGATTCTGCGAGCCGCGGGCCAGGTTGACGTTGTCGCCCGCTTCCACGAGCAACGCCGTCTTGGTGGCTTCCAGCGCCGTCAGCGCCTTCCGCACACCACGGGTCTTGTGCTCCGCGAAGGAGAACGAATCGACCACCTTCAACTCGCCGTCGCGCAGCTTGGCCGTGAGCGCACTCTTCAGTGCTCCCAGGATCATCTTTTTGTTGAGACGGTAGCTATAGTCACGCGGTACCGGACCGTGCGTGGTACCACCGTGCCGCCACAACGGCGACCGGATCGAACCCATACGAGCGCGGCCAGTGCCCTTCTGCTTCCAGAGCTTTTTGCCAGAGCCAGCCACTTCGTGACGGGTCTTGGTCTTCGCGGTGCCCGAGCGGCGGCCCGCCATGTAGTGGCGGACGCTCTCATAGAGCAGCGCTTCGTTGATCTCAGCCGCGAACACTTCGTCCGCCAGATCCATCTGGCCGACCTTTTGATTTTGGAGATTGACGATATCTACAGTTGCCATGGCTTCAATCCCCCTTTACTTGCCCATCCGGCGCGAGCGGCGCACCATCACGTAGCTGCCGTTGGGACCGGGGATTGCACCCTTCACCATCAGCACGTTGTCTTCGCTGTCCACCTGGACAATCTCCAGGTTGCGCACGGTCACTTGGGCATCACCCATGTGGCCGGCCATCCGCATACCCGGAAACACACGGCTCGGGAAGCTGGACGAGCCGATCGAACCCGGCGCCCGGTGGAACATCGAACCGTGGCTGCCTTCGCCGCCACGGAAGTGGTGGCGCTTCACAAAGCCGGCGAAACCGCGGCCCTTGGAGACGCCCGTCACATCGACCTTGTCGGCCGGCTTAAACTCAGTGACCAGGATGCGATCCCCGGTCTTCAAGTCCGAGTCGCCCGTCGCCAGGCGGAACTCACGCTGAAAACGCACGCCGTCCGCGCCAGACTTCTTCAAGTGGCCCGCCATCGGCTTATTGATGTTCTTGGCCTTGGCGAACTCCACCAAGCCCAGCTGAACTGCATCATAGCCGTCGGTGGTGGGCGTCTTGCGCTGCGTCACCACACACGGACCCGCCTTCACCAGCGTGACCGGCACTACCTGCCCGTCAGCGCGGAAGATCTGGGTCATCCCGATTTTTTTGCCTAGAATCCCTGGGGACATGACTTTCCCTCGATCAACTTCCAAAACTCCACCCGGCCTTGAGTACCAGCCAGGATCAATTGCTCTAACCCGAACGCCTACTTCTTCCCGAAGGCTTTGATTTCGACATCCACGCCGGCCGGCAGGTCGAGCTTCATCAGCGCGTCCACCGTATCCTGCGTCGGCTCCAGAATGTCCAGCAGACGCTTGTGGGTGCGAATTTCAAATTGCTCGCGCGACTTCTTGTCGACGTGCGGCGAGCGGTTCACCGTGTACCGTTGCCGAATCGTCGGCAGCGGAATGGGCCCGGCGATCACAGCCCCCGTGCGCTTGGCCGTGTCAACGATTTCGGTCGTCGACTGGTCCAGCACGCGGTGGTCGTACGCCTTCAGGCGAATGCGGATGCGTTCTTTATTCATGGATAATCAACTTCTGGAGGAGCAGCCCCGCCAGCAGCCGGAGCAACCGGCGGGGCCTAATCAACCAGCCCTAGCTCACAATCTCCGACACCGTACCAGCGCCCACCGTGCGGCCGCCTTCGCGGATGGCGAAGCGCAGACCCTTGTCCATGGCCACCGGCGTAATCAGCTCGATTTCCATCTGCACGTTGTCGCCCGGCATCACCATTTCGGTCCCAGCCGGCAAGTGCGCCACGCCCGTCACGTCCGTCGTCCGGAAGTAGAACTGCGGGCGGTAGCCGTTGAAGAACGGCGTGTGACGGCCGCCTTCTTCTTTGCTCAGCACGTACACTTCGCCCTTAAACTTCTTGTGCGGCTTGATCGAACCCGGCTTGGCCAGCACCTGACCACGCTCCACGGCATCCTTTTCGATACCGCGCAGCAGCAAGCCGACGTTGTCCCCGGCGCTGCCTTCGTCGAGCAGCTTCTTGAACATTTCGACGCCCGTCACCACCGTCTTCTTCGTATCCGTGAAGCCGACGATCTCCATTTCCTCGCCCACTTTGCAGATCCCCTGCTCGATGCGGCCCGTCACTACCGTGCCACGGCC
>JAPKYZ010000096.1 GCA_026394055.1 Acidobacteriota bacterium | reverse complement strand
CGTGGACATCCAGGCCCACGTACAGTATCTTTTTCATAGACCAACTCCTTGTCCTTGGCGGCTCTGCGCCGTTTTGGTTTTCCTGACCGTCAGCGTAACCCGCGTCTCAGGTCAGGGGTTGGTCGTTTCATTTTGACTAAGCGCTGCTAGTTTCGGTTCATCGGCAGGGGCTTCTTCCTTCGGGAAGAGGCCCTTCGCTTTTTTGGGGAACCCTCTCTCGCAAGCGCGACGCAGGAAGGGCCTGACCGGAAGCAGTTATACTAAGGGCGTTCGTGACGTGATCGGGAGCTGGGCTGAGCCCCTTTGAGTGCGCTCCGTGATGGCGGATCAGAACGCTGAAGAGATGGCCACTCCATGAACCCCAAGCTTACTCAGCAGCAAAAGCAACAGGCGCACGGCATGATTGAGCGCCTCGCTCCCGAAAAGTTGTCTGCTGTTGTCGGGCTGCTGGAGGTAATGCTTGATCCTTTTGACCGCGCCTTGGCGATTGCCGACATCGACGATGAACCAGTCACCGACGAAGATCGGCGCGATATTGAAGCCTCCCGCGCGTGGTTCCAACAAAACCCAGGTACTCCTTTTGAGCAGGCCGTGGCCGAATTGGGCCTCAGCATGGAGGAAGTCACCAACTACAAGGACCCTTCATGAAGAAGTTGGTCTTGTCGGATCAGGCCAAGGCCGATCTGGCAGGGCTCGAACGAACCACCCGCTTGCGCATCCTGGCCGCCCTTCAACGCCTGATCGAAACCAACACCGGTAACATCAAGAAGTAAGGAGCTATGGCATGAAATGCCCATCCTGCGCCGGGGCGACGCTGGTGTGTGATACCCGTGACCTACCCTACGTCTACAAAGGCGAAACAACTACGATCCCGGCTGTCCGTGGCGCGTTCTGCCCGGCCTGTGGGAAAAGTGTCCTCACCGCAGCTGAATCGAAGCGAGTCAGCGCCGCCATGCTGGAGTTCAACAAGAAGGTGAGCTCCAACATCGTCGAATCCGGATTCGGGTTGCTCCACCTGAGCCCAGGGGGCCAAGTGGGCTTGACCATTGAAGGCGACCGGTTGGTGGTGAGCCCGCAAAGACGTCCCCGTTATCGTCTGGATGACCTACTGGCCCGGTGTGACCCGAAGGCGCCACGCCCCAGGGCTGATCGCGAGTGGGTGAGCGACGGACCGCTAGGTGGCGAGCTTCTCTGATGAAGCGGGGCGACATCTGGCTGGTTGGGCTGGACCCTTCTGAAGGGCATGAGCAAAAAGGCCGTCGTCCCGTCTTGATCGTTTCTCCGGATGCGTTTAATTAAGTGACGAAGGTGCCCATCGTCCTTCCCATCACCAGCAGCTTCGCGCGCACGGCTGGCCTTGCCGTGCCCCTGAATGGAGTCGGGACCAAAACAACCGGCGTCGTCCGCTGCGATCAGCCTCGCGCTCTGGATCTCAAAGCACGCCATGGAACGAGGTTGGAAGGTGTTCCGGGCGATGTGATGGATGAGGTGCTGGCGAAGCTAGCACCGATCTTTGAGTGAGACTCAAAACTCAATCGACGCCAGCAAATCACTCGGCTTCTTCTCAAACGCCCGCGAGATGGCCAGCAAACTTTCGATCGACGGCAGATTCGTCCCCCGCTCAATCGAGCTGATTTGAGACACCGACAGGCGCGTGGCGGAAGCCAGATCCTTGAGTGACCAGTCGCGTTCGACGCGCATCATTTTGATGCGGTGGCCTAGTTTCTCGCGCAACCGGTCCTGCGGGGTGCGGCCCAGGCCGAAGGCTTCGAGCGCGTTGTTCAGGGTCTGGCGGAGTTGCGCGATCGTGAACGGTTTGGCCAGATAGTCAAACGCCTTCTGCTTGAAGGTGGCGCGCATGTCTTCAAGCGACGGGTAGCCGGTGACGACGATGACGCATAACTGCGGCCACCGCGTGAGCAGTTGTTCCAGCACCCGGTCCCCCCGGACTTCGCCCATCTTCATGTCGAGCAGCACGATGTCGGGCGCCTTTTCGGCTTCGAGCAGCCGGTCCGCCAGGGCGAAGGTGCGGACAGCGTAGGGGCCTTCGTCGCGCAGGATGTCTTCGACGTAGGTGCGGAAGTCGAGGTCGTCATCGAGCACAGCCACGTCGACCGGCGGCAGGGCGCCCAGTTCGGCCAGTTCGGGATTCAACTCGCTATGGGACACGTTACTGGACAAGTTATGGGGCACAGCTACTTCCTTTGGGGGCCGCAATACGAGTCTACTGCGGCGGCGTCGTGGTGGCGCAGGCTGTCAGCCTGCAGGCGGAATTCACTCTGCCTCGGCACGCAGAACCGCCGGCAGGTTGAGGCGGCTGCGATCAACCGGCGGGACTGAAGGTCCCGCTGCAGGCTGATAGCCTGCGCCACCTTAGGCGGTGCCGTGCTTGGAGTCAAGTCTCAGCCCTTTCAATCTCTTCCTGCGCCCCTCGGTCGACCGCCGAGGCGCCGGACAAGCCATCGTGATCGCTCAAGCGGCCGGCAATCTCACTTCTAATGACGCTCCACCGCCGGGACGGTTTGAGGCGGCGATGGTGCCGCCGTGCTGGGAGATGATCCCTTCGGCGACGGTCAGCCCCAGGCCGGTGCCCCGGGCATCGAGGCGCGTCGTCACAAATGCTTCAAAGATCTCCGGCAGTACCTCGGGGGGAATCCCCGGCCCGTCATCTTCCACTCTAATCGATACTTCCGGCTGCCCGTTGTTGCTGGCGGTGCAGGCGGTGGTTTGGATCATCCCGCCGGAGGCGATGGCGTTTAGGGCATTGCGCAACAGGTTTAAGAAAACCTGAATCAGCCGGTCCGCATTGCCGACCACGCGGACGTCGGCCGCCACCAGGTTAATAAAGCTGACCTCGGCGGACTTTTCATCAATCGCCACCAGATGCCACGCTTCGTCGATCAGCGGACGCAAGTCGACCGGCTCCATTTCCTGCTTGCGGACCCGGGCGAAATCGACCAAACTCTCCGAAATCTTCTTCAACCGTTGCGCGACCCGCTTCATGCGAGCCAGCCGTTCCTGCACGGGCGGCCGGGTTTCGGTCTCCTCCAATTTCTCAATTGAGCCCAATAATACGGCCAGCGGCGTATTCATCTCGTGAGCCACCGAGGCCGAGAGTAAGCCCAGGCTGGCCAGGCGGTCCTGTTCTTCCAGCGACCGTTTGGCCGCCTCCAGCGCCTCTTCCTGCGCGCGCAAGTTGGCCACGGCGGCGTTGCGGCTCCTCATGATCTGGCCGATTTCGTCGCTCATGATCAATTTGTCCGGGATCAGTTCCTCCTGCCGCCGCCCGGCCTGCACCGCGCCGTCGGCATCGAGGAAATGTTGAATCGGGCCATAGACATAGCGCGGCATCACGATCAGTTCCAGCACCGCCACCGCCAGGACGTACAAAATACCGAGGACCAGAAATATGGTGATCTTGGCCCGCTGTACGACGGCGTCATAAAAAAGATTCGGAACGCTGACACGGCGGAACAGACCAGAGCCGGGAACCAGCCGGAAAAGGGCGTCCTGGGCGTCGTCGTTGTACACCTGGCCGGGGTGTAACTCCAACCAATTGAGAATTTTCGGCGGAATCCCTAACGCTGCACCCGAACCCTCCCGATAATCGTATAGCTCCATCCCGGGGACCTGGAAGACCACGCGGTCCTGGAGGAAGAGCTTCGTGAGGAGAGAAACCTCGCGTGCTTTGGCCGTCGCCACCCGTTGCTGAAACAGCGGGATCAGCGAAAAATAGACGCTGGCACCCAGCAGTAGAAAGAACAAGTTGTGCAATACCATCAACTTCGGCCGGATCTTGAGATCGCCAAACAAGCGCCCCACCGGACCCGGGCGTTCGGTGGGTGGCTTGGGCAGGCTCCAGCGCAGCCGGGGCGGCGTCAGAAACCGGCTGGGCGCGGCGGAATTGCGGTCAGACAAGAAAATTTTCTCCTATTGCGGAAATTCTACGGCCATGGTAGAAAAATAGACAGTCGTCCGACCATTCTTCCAGGTTTCTGAGTCGACGAAAGTGCGTGCTTCGAATCAATGCCCCTCTTTACACGGCAACATGACCTGATCGCGCGGGCTGCCACTGCGCTACTTGCTGTAGGCGTCTTGTCTGGCGCCGCGGCTTATGCCTATTTCTCCCATCCACTGGTGATCGATGTCGGTTACCAGCCTCACCAGCCTGTCCCGTACAGCCACAAGCTGCACGCGGGCAA
>JAPKYZ010000090.1 GCA_026394055.1 Acidobacteriota bacterium | reverse complement strand
CCTTCAGCCGCTCTTCAAACTCGCCGCGGTACTTGGCGCCGGCGACCAGCGAACCCAAGTCAAGCGACACCACCCGGCGGTTCTTCAACCCCTCCGGGACGTCGCCGCGCACGATGCGCTGCGCGAGGCCTTCGGCGATGGCTGTTTTGCCGACGCCGGGTTCACCGATCAGCACGGGATTGTTCTTGGTGCGGCGTGACAGCACCTGGATCACGCGGCGGATCTCTTCATCGCGGCCGATCACCGGGTCCAGCTTGCCATCGGAGGCGGCCTTAGTCAGGTCGCGGCCATAGCGGTCCAGCGCTTCGTAGGTGGCTTCAGGGTTCTGGGTGGTCACGCGTTGCGCGCCACGGACCTGGGCAATGGCGCTATCGAGCTTATCGCGCGTCAGGCCGGATTCACGAAGAATGCGGCCTGCGGCACCGGTGTCGGCGAGGGCCGCCTGCAGCAAGTGCTCCACCGACAGATACTCATCCTTGGCCTGCTTGGCCAGCTCCTCCGCATCAGCAAACAGCTTGGTGAAGCGCGTGGTGACGTAGACCTGATCAGGCGTCCCAGAGGCCATGGTGACCTTGGGCAGCTTATCCAGCTCGGCTTCCAGCTTGCGGCGCAGCGGGTCGGCGCTCAAGTTCAGGCGGCGCAACAAGGTCGACGCCAGACCGCTGGATTGCTCCAGCAGGGCCAGCAGCAAATGCTCAGAATCCACCTGCTGGTGGCTGCGCTTGAGCGCAATACCTTGAGCGGACCGGACGGCCTCTTGGACTTTTTCGGTGAAACGTTCGAAATCCATAGTGAACTCCAAAAGAAGAATAGCAAATTATATTAGTGCTGTCTACTCATATGTTGAGGCGATCTCTCAATCCCTTGACACTGGTCAACCAGTTGTCTAGTCTGTTCATATGACCGTTGGTGCCTTTGAAGCCAAAACCAAGCTCTCTGAGCTGCTGGATCGGGTGGAGCGCGGGGAAGAAGTATTGATTACCCGCCACGGTACTCCGGTAGCGCGCCTCGTCTCCCCGGTCAAGGCAGAAGTGACAACGATCGAGTCCTCCTCAGAGGACCCCTACGGCAAAGTCAGTTCATTCATCCGAGCTATCCCGGCGGAGCAGAAGCGAGAGATTGTGGAGTTGATTCAAGGGGGCCGCCGCTTTTGAGGCCTTTGGTGCTGGACGCCTCCGTAACTCTGGCTTGGCTGTTACGGGAGATGGGCGATTGGGATCTGCCGCTCCGCGAATTAGAGCTTTGGCTCCCTTCGGTGTGGACGCCGGAAGTATGGACAGGCCTTCTACGCGCGGAGCGCCGGGGCCGGCCAGTGGATCAGCAACGGCTGCAAGAACTGGGCCGCGCCCGGCTCCGCCACGCCCCATTTATGCCGGACCAGATGGTGACCCAAGTTGTTCCGCTCGCTCGCACGTATGGGCTCTCGGTCTACGACGCTTCCTACCTCCACCTGGCCCTCGGTCAAAACTGCCCCCTGGCCACTCTCGACAGCGCCTTGCAAAGTGCCGCCGCCCAAGCCGGCGTACCCACACTTTAGCCCCCTCCGTGTACCGGACTTCGGTCCGGGCCAACTAACTTCGCCGGCCATCGCATGGGTTCATCCGTCTATCAACTGAACGTCATTCATTTGTGATCGTGCAGTCGTAGACTCACGAGCGGACCCTATGAAACCACTTATCCTCACCCTTCTGGGCATCTGCGCCGGCGCCGTGGCCCAAGCTCAGACCTCGGCCTGGCTCCGTCTGCCGGAGCGGACTCGTCTTCTGGTTGACCAGCGCGTTGATCTGCTGGTGGAAGTCCGCAACACCGAAAGCGCCACCCTGCGCGTCACCGCCAACGGCACCGACATCACCAGTTCCTTCGGCGCGGCCGTGCGCACCAACCTCGACTGCGACGCCGCCCCCGATGTCACTTTCCGGGCCAACCTTTATGGCTTCCAGCAGGCGGGGAACGTGAATCTGGTGGCCACCGTCACCACGCCGTCGGGCACCTTCACGGATTCGCGGCAGATCTCGGTGCTGCCTTTCTCGCTGGCCAATCGCCGCAACATCATCCTCTACATTGGCGACGCCATGGGCACTTCTTACCGCGACGCCGCCCGCATCATCGGCCGCAGCGCTGACGTGGTGCCGGGCGTCTCTGGTCTGCGCGAAGGCTATTTTGACAACCTGCTGGAGATGGACAAGATGCCTGTGTCGGGCATGGCCATGACGTACTCCTCAGACCGCATTGTGCCGGATTCGGCCAATACCGCCAGCACCTGGTCCACCGGCAACAAGATCTTCTACAACGCCATGGGGGTGTTTGAAGACGGCACCGATTGCACGTGGCGCGCCGCGGGCCGCACGGCCGCCACGCTCTCCACTATGATCGACAACCCTCGGGTCGAGACCCTGTGGGAGTACCTGAAGCGCAAGCACGGCTACCGCACCGGCGTGGTGACCACGGCCGACGTCACCGACGCCACGCCCGCCGGCGAAGGCTCCCACACCGCGCACCGGGAAACTCGCGCCGAGATCACCAATCAGTACCTGGCCAGCCCGATGCTGAGCGGTGAGCCGGTCTATGACGTCATCCTCGGTGGCGGCTTGGAACAGTTTGAAGCGGACAAGCGCGCGGACCGCCGTGACATGGTTGCGGCCTTCCGCGGGAAGGGCTTCAGCTTTGTGGGCAACGCCGCTGAGCTGCGCCAAGTAACTGGCAACACCAACCGCGTCCTGGGCCTGTTCCGCCGCGGCAACGCCGCCACGCTGAACAGCAGCGGCATCCGCGCCACGCCGGATGGCAACATGGACGTCGCCTATGACAAGCTCAACCTCACTCGCCCGGGCAGCGAACCGCTGGCGAACTTCAACGGCTTCACCGACCAGCCGTTTCTGGACCTGATGACCGACAAGGCGATCTCCGTGCTCAGCGCCGGCGGCACCCAACCCTTCATCCTGATGGTGGAAGGCGCCTCGATCGACAAACAGTCCCACCCCAACCAGGCAGCGGGCACGGTGTGGGATACGCTTGAGTTCGACCGCGCCATTGGCGTTGGCCGCCGCTTCGCCCAGGGCCGTACGACCGCCGACACGCTGGTGGTGGTTTCCGCCGATCATGACCAGTCGATGCACATCATCGGCGTCACCACCGCCACCGATACCGACATGTTTGACCGCACCGGTGCTCTCGACATTGTCGTCACCGCGCCCTCCGGCACTCACAATGCGAAGGTCTTCCGCGACGCCAACACCAACGTCCGGTCGAGCAACCTATACACCAACTCCGGTGGCGACCCCAACAACTCCGCCGGCCGCGAAGGCCCGCCCGCGCTCTATTACGGCAATGTCGCCGACACCGGTGGCTTCCCCGAGTATCTCGATCTTGATGGCGACGGCTACCCGGACAACAAGATGCAAGGCCCGCGCGGCGCCCGCAAGCTGAGCCTCGGTTTCCGCACCGGCAACCACACCGGCAGCTCGGTTCCGGTCACCGCCGAAGGTCCCGGAGCGTTCCTATTCACCGGCTACATGGACCAGGGCGACATCATGTTCAAGATGGCCGCCACTCTCTCCACCGATACGGCGACGCTCGACGCGGCGGTCCGCCTGATGCAGGGCCTGCCCACCAATCCCAAGACGCCGGGGAAATAAGATGATGCTCGCGTTGTTGTTCGCCCTGGGGCCGGTGACGGTCCCGGGGCATCCGGTGGTCACCTTTACGTTGAACGAGACAGTCAACGAACTCTCCCGGCGGTTTGCTGCTTCTCCGGAAGTGGTGGCCCGCCCGACGTTTTCTTTGATCCAGTTCCACGACCTGCCGGACCGCTCGCAGAAGCGGCCGCTGAAGGTAGCCGAACAAGCTGAAGGTTGCGAAGGCAAGTACCCCTGGACCTTCTATCAAGACCGCACCGGTGTCGTGCATTCGGTTGTTCACCGCCCGGCGGCGGGGGTGGCGCGCACGTTGCTCTTCCCCGAAGGCCAGTTCAAAGCCCAACCCATACCCGGCGTCACCGGGTCCATGCTGTGGTGGCGGAAGGTCTCCCCGGACACTGTGCTGCTGGCCACGATGCCGGAAAGTGGAGCAGAGGCGATCAACGAAGTGACGCTGATGCGGACCGCGAGCGTCAGCATCTTTTATCCGTGGCTGGCGGAGGCGCTTCGTTAGCGTTGCGGCCGGTTGCAAATCAATCAAGAAAATGGGCCTGGGGGACTGCTCCTCCAGGCCCTTGCTTTTAGACCTCGAGTACTGGCTAGCGCTTCGAGAGCAGATCGCGGATCTCGCCCAGTAGCGCCTCGGTGGGCGTCGGTCCAGCGGGAGCGGGAGGCGGCGCGGGTGGCGGTGCGTTGAACTTGTTGGCCTGCCGCACGATCATGAAGATCACCAGTGCAATGATCAGGAAGTTGATCACTGCGGTGATGAAGTTGCCGTAGGCCACCGTCGCCACGCCCGCCTTCTTGGCCTCGGCCAGCGTGGCGTAGGCGTTTCCATCGAGCGCCACAAACAGATTGGTGAAATCAATCTTGCCGGTCGCCAGACTGATCACGGGCATGATCAGGTCATCGGTGGCCGATGAAACAATCTTGCCGAACGCTCCGCCGATGATGACACCGACGGCCAGATCGAGCACGTTGCCGCGCTTGATGAAATCCTGAAATTCACTGACCATTCCCATTTTTGCTTTCCTCCAGATCACTTTCCCATTCAGCTATTTAGATGCTGCTGAGCAATCATGCCATAAGAGCCGGGGGATCGCGCCGGCGCGCTTTATGCTACCGGCGGCTTGCCTTCGACAATGCGGTGATAGCGGTCAATGGGCAGATTCTCAAACCGGTCGACACGCTTCGATGGCGCGGGCCATTTGATCTCCACCCAATCCAGCTTCGCCGCCAGGCCCAGCCCCAGCACCTCACGCGGGTCATGTGACGACAGATAGCTGCCACCATTGTTCTTCAGCCGCGAGCGTTTCACTCCACCAGCCGACCACGTGATCCGCGCTCCAATCGCGTCACGGTTGCAGGTAGTGCCTTCCAGCTTCAGCCCCACCCAGTGGTTCCCTTCCCCGGCCACATTCTTCAGCAGCACCGGCGCTTCGCCACAGTTGGCCACTAGCACGCTCAGCTTGCCGTTGTTCAAGTAGTCGCCCACAGCAAGGCCGCGCGCGGGCCAGGACTTCATGAACGCCGGGCCTGCCTGCAGGGAGACGTTGCGCAGCTTGCCTTGATCGTTGTGGAACAGCAGCAGTGGCTCTTTGTATTTCACTTGCTGCGAATACTGCTCGATCATGTCGTCCGGGTGGCCGTTGGCCAGGATCAGGTCAGTCAAGCCGTCGTTGTCGTAATCAAAAAACTTCAGCCCCCAACCCGACAGCAGCCGCGTTGATTGCGCGACATTGTGTTTGTGCGCGGAATCGGCGAACGATTCGGTCTTCTGGTTCTCATACAGCGAGAACATCTCCTGGTCGACGTTCGCCACAAACAGGTCTTCCCAGCCGTCCGTGTTGATGTCCGCCGCATCCACGCCCATGCCGGAGCGGGCCTGGCCGTTCTGGCTGAAGCCGACCTCCGCCGCCAGGGCGACCTCTTCCCACTTGCCGCCGCCGCGGTTGAGAAACAGGAAGTTCTGCACCGTGTCGTTGGCGACAAACAGGTCCGTGCGGCCATCGTTGTTGACGTCGGTGGCCACCACGCCCAACGCCTTGCCCAGCGACTTTTCGATATCGGTGCCCTTGGACACCAGCTTGAACGTGCCGTCGCCATTGTTGTGATAGAGCAGGCTGGCGGTGGGCTTGAACACACGCGGAATGCAGTAGTAGCGCCGGCCCAGCTTGTTGTCGCCGCAAGAGAAACGCTCCGCTATGGAGTAGCTGACAAAGCTGCACAGAAACAGGTCCAGCTTGCCATCCTGGTCATAGTCGAGCCAGGTGGCCGACGTGGTCCAACCCGGCGTCGCGAGGCCTGCCTTCTCGGTGACATCGGAGAAGGTGCCATCGCCGTTGTTGTGATAGAGCGTCGGGCGCCCGTAGGCCGTCACCAGCAGGTCCGGCAAGCCGTCGCTGTCGTAATCGCCCACCGCCGCACCCATGCCAAAGCCCTTCGGCACGGCCACCCCGGCCTTCTCGGCGACATCCGTGAACGTGCCATCGCGGTTGTTCTTGTAGAGCGCGTTGCGCAGGGGCTTGTTGGGCGTAAAGAAGTCTGACGGCCCGGAGTTGACCAGGAACAGGTCCATCCAGCCGTCGTTGTCAAAATCGATAAACGCGCAACCCGGCGGCAGCGTCTCGGGCAGGAACCGCTCGGCCGACATCGCATTGTCGTGGACCCAAGTGATGCCGGATTTGTCCGCGGGCACTTCCTCAAACAGAGGCTTGGCCCCCGCTGTTTGTGCGGACGCAAATGGCATGCTGCCTAAAAACGCGGGGGCACCCAGGCCCATGGACAACATCTGGCGGCGGCTGAGATTCACACGGTTCATCCTATCGGAGGCAGACGGACTTTGGCGCTGCGGAGGCGTCATTCGATGGTCACCATCAGGCTGCGCTGCAAGCCCTTGTCGCCATCAATCACTGTCGCCCGGAACTCATAAAGGCCCGGCGCTACTCCATCGACCGGCATGCTCGAGACAAACGGAATGCGCCCTTCGCGATCGATCGCGGGCAGCGTGGGCTCCATGCGAGCCGCCACCTTGCCGTCACGCACTAGATCGAGGACGAGGCGCGGCATGCGGCCCTCTGCCGGGTAGACCACCAGGTACGCACTGAGCGCCGTCTTCACCGTGCCGCCCGGGCGCGTGACCGTATCAGCCAGCGTGGGAATGACACGCGCATTGGCGAGCACCGTCGGATCGTTCGCATCCACCGTCTCCGGCCGCGGCTCCATGCGCCGCAAGAGCACCAGTTCCGACATCGACAATCCATCCGCGCGCTTGGGCACCACCAGCACGGCTTTGCGGGCAGCCAGGCGTTGCCCTTCAAGATCAGCTAGCGCGGACTCCACCGTATACCGTCCCGGCGCCAGCAACAGCGGGCGCGTCACAATGAAGCGGCCCTGCATGAAGCCTTCCACTTTATCGAGCGGCTGATTCAGCGGCACATCGCGCGACAGCTTCGACACCACCTGCCCCTGCGCATCCTTGACGAGCGACAGCACCGAAATGTGCGACCGCGCCAGCTTGCCCTGCTCGTCCTTCGTGAACGTGACGCCCTTCATCGGCAAGTCAAAGATCAGCAGCGCCTGCTGTTGCCCTTCCTGCTGGCGGTACTGCACCACGTGCGCGCGAAACTCAATATCGCGCGGCAGCGGTGCGCGACCCAAAGCATTCAACAGCGGCACCTCGAACGGAAAGACGTTCTGGCCGTCCATCGTTGGCAGCGCGTAGTAGCCATTGCGGGCCTGGACCTGATAGTCATCCTTCGCCCCCACGCGCACCTCAATCTGGCGGAAGCGGCCGTCGTAGCTTTGATCGGCGGGCCGGTAGGCGATCTCGTAGTAGGTATTGAAATCCTCGCTCAACTTAGCCAGCGGCTTGCGGAAGTCGTTGGTGTTGGAAATCAGAAAGCCGCCCGTCGATTCGGCCAGCTCCGCCAGTGCATTCTGCGTCGAAGCACGGATCGAATCCATCGCCTTGTCAAAGGTCCGGAACTCCTCTCGCCCGTCCTCACCCGCGGTCGCCGTGCCTCGCGTGAAGCGGCCACTCATGGCCGCGGCATTGCCCAGCATCGCGCGGTTGCGGTCGAGATCACTGCCACTCTGCAAGCCCCGCGCGTCAATCGCATAGACACTGACGTTGGCGCGAGTGGCCGCTGAGATCATCGACTTGAACTGCTGCACCAGGCCGTTGGGCATCTCCAGCTGCTCACTGAAATAGAGCACGGATTTGCGGCCCGGCAACGAGGCCAGCTCCTTGATCACGGCCCACAGCGAAAAGATCGAGACGCGGCCAAAGTCCTCGCGCGTCACCATGTCGGCATACTCTGACATGCGCGTCGCCATCACATTGGCCTGCTCATCGGACATCGAGCCGCCATCGACACTGGAGCTCCCCGGACCTCCAGCAGCGCCCGCCGACGCACCGACGCTGCCCGCTGAGTTGGTGCGGATCCGGTCAATGTCGGCGGCGTTATTGGCATAGTCGGCGCGCTCCCCGCTGGCCGCCTTGCGGATGGCCGCGTCCAGCAGTTCGCGATTGGCCGTATAGGGCTGGATGACGCGGAAGCCGCGGTCAATGGTGAAGACAGCGTAGTAGACGTTGGCGCCGAGATCGTTCTTCAAGAAGTCCAGCGCCGCCTGCCGGGACAAGCGCCGCCCTTCCGGGCCCAGCCGCTCAAACACTAGCGACACCAGCCGCACCTGCCGCTCCAAACGCAGCGTGGAGCCGGTCGCGTTGGGCGAATTAGCTGCCGTCGCCTCCGGCGTGCCGCCCGCTGAGCGCCCTTCCGTCCGCCGCTCCCGGAACAGCGTCACCGGCTGCGGCACTCCATTTTCGAGCACCGTCACATCCGTCGCCTTCAGCCCGCGCACCATCCGGCCGCGCTTGTCGCGCACCACGACGTCCACCAGAATCTCGTTGGTGCTGGCCCGGAAAGCGGGCGCGGGCACTGCGGGAACAGCAGGCGGCTGCTGCGCCCAACCCGCCAGCGTGCAGAGGAGCGCGGCGATCATGGCTTGGCCGCAACGGTGACAAAGGCGCGATCTTCAGCGGCCGTGCTGCCCTGCTTCACCAGCAAGCGCACCTCATAGTTGCCGGGTGGCATGTTCTCCGCCGGGGACGACATGACGTAGGGGATCTTGCCGGCAGCATCGGCTACGGGCAGTGGCACTTCACCGCGGCCAATCGGCTTGCCATCGAGCACGTACTCCATCACCACCTGCGGCTTGTCCGAAATGTTCGGGTCCGGGTAGACCACAAAGAACATCGACATCTGCGCGCCCTTGACGGCGTAGATCGTGTTGGCCAGCGCGGGCGTGATGCGTCCCCCCTGATACTGGAACGGGTCATCCGCAGCGAGGCTCTGCGCATTGGCCTCGAAGTTTTTGACCAGCGCCAAGCTGGAGACACCAACGCCCGATACGCGCGACGGCACCACCAGTACGGCCTTCTTTGCTCCGTGCTTGCCGGTCTCATGATCGACCACCGCCGATTCCAGCGTGTAGCGGCCCGCGGGCAAAGTTAGCTGTTCGCGATAAACAAAGTTGCCCGCCTTGCGTTGCGGCAGCAGTGCCGCCGGAACCGATTGCGGCAGGTCGCGTGAAAACTTCTGCACCACCTCACCCTTGCTATCCTTCACCAGCGCCATCAACGACAGCCGGCCCCGGAACGCCTTCTTTTCGGCATCTTCGGTGAACCCCAAGTTGGCAAACGGCACCTCCATCACGAGTGACGCTTTGGTTGACTCCTTGCCCGGCTCAAACCGGATGGCCGCCGTGCGGAACTCGACATCACGCGGCAACGGCTTGGAATCAAGCGCCTTCAGCAGCGACACCTCATACGGCAACAACGGCGTGCTGCCGCGGACATCGGGCGGCAGCGCGAAGTAGCCATTGCGCGCGTGCACCAACAGGTCCTTGCGGCTCACGGTGACGGCGGTCTTGCGGAAGGCGCCGTCATAGGTGGTGATGCCGGGCGAATACGTCACTTCATAGAACGAGTTCACCTCCTCATTGACGCGCTTGAGCGATGGCCGCAGGTCGTTCGTGTCGCCAATCAGAAAACCGCCCGTCGATTCCGCCAAGTCCCGCAACGGCATCTGGACATTGTTGCGGACACTGGCTTCGCCGGTTTCGCTCGACCGCACCGACTCCACCGACACGGCGCCGCCATCCGCTGTGATCGATGCCGCGCTGGCCGCCGCCGCCCGGGCCATGTCGGCCGCGGCTGACGCGTTCTGTCCTCCGGTCTGCACGCCGCGGGCATCAATCGGATAGAACGTGACGTTGTGCTGATTGGCCGCCGACATCAATGCGCGCCACGGCATATCCAGATGCGTCGGAATCCACAGCCCTTCCGAGAAGTAGAGGATCGTCTTGCGGCCTGGCATGGACTGCTGGCCGCGCACCAGCGACAGCAGCCCAAAGATCGACACCCGCGTGTTCTCGCCCGCGCCCACCGCCTGATCAACGCGGAGCATCTCGTTCTGGATGTCGATCAGCTTCATCTGCACGGCCTGGCCGCCGGCCTCACTTCCGGCCTGTTGCTGCGACGCCCCTGAAGTGTTCAGCGTGCTCGCCGCCGGCGTCTGGCGCAGCTGCTCCATGGACGTCTTCAGTTCACCCTTGATCCGCTCCGACTCCGACGCATAGGCCGCCAACTGGCCACTGGTAGCCTTCTCCACCGCCTTCCGCAGCTTCTCCTTGTCGCTGGTGAACTGCTGGAGGATGAACAGTCCGTTGTTGATCGTCATCACGGAATAGAAGACATTGGTGCCCTGGTCACCCTTGATCAGCTCCAGCGCCGCCTGCTTGGCAATGCGCCGGGCATCTTGCCCCACCGGTTCAAACACCAGGGTGACCAGGCGCAACTGCCGCAACGGATCAAGGGGCGTGCGCTTCTCCAGCTCAATCGCCTCGGCGCCTTCCACCAAGCGGAAGCCCTTGATCTGCTGCTTGACACCGTTGTCCATCAGCGTGATGTCCGCGGCGGTCAGATCCTTGATCGGCTTGCCTTTCTTATCGCGCACAACGACGTCCAGCACCACTTCATCGACGGTGGTCTTGATCACCGGAGGGTCTTGGGCAACGGCAAGGGTGGCGGCAAGCAGGGCCGCGAGGCTAGTCCGGATAGTCATTTTTGTTCCTTACAACTCGAATCCAATGGTCCGTAAAGCTGAAGTGCGAACCAGGAATTTCGTACTTCGGCATGTGGCAGCTGGCGCAGTTCTGGGTGGCCCCGGTCTTGCAGCCTTGCGGATGACAACTCAAGCAAGCAGGCTTGGTAGCCGCAATGGCCGCCGCCCGGTCCGGCCGGTTGTGCGCGTCGTGGCAGGCTGAGCAGCTGATGCGCGCATCGGCGGCGTCGTAACACTTGGATCGAGCGATGCGATACGGCTGGAAGCGCACGTTGCCCACGCCGCGCGGGCCGTTCGACGCGATGTCGGCCCACGTCCGGTGGCACTTGCCGCAGACGTCGGAAAGCTCTTCGGCGCCCACTTTCTTGAGCGACGGCGGCCGCAGTTCCGGCTTGGCCGCCGCGGCCACGGAGGCCGCATGACGATCTGCCTGCAGATGGCAGCTCTCACACTGGACCCCCGCTCGCAGTGCTTGCGTCCAAGCCAGCGTTCCGCGCGAGACTCCGGCGGGTAGAGTCACCGGAGGAGCGGAATGACAGTTGAAGCATTCCGTGAGCGCGCGCGGCGTCAGCTCTCGCCCCGCCGCTTCCAGCAGATTCTTCGGCAGCCCCGGCGGCGCGCCAATGGTGCTGCCCAACGATTTGGAGTCGGCGTAGAAGCTCACGCGGCTTTCCATCAACTGGCCGTTATGCTCAATCACCCAGGTCTGGCCCGCTTCGCCCTGCCCCACCGCCCAGTGGATGGGCGCATCAATGGTGCTGGTGCCATCGGTGACGCGGTAGCGCTGCGCGTCGATCTCATACTGGTAAGGCCCCATCGTGTAGCGCAACTTCGGCATCTCGCGAAAGACGGGTGACTGGGCCGGTGGCGACAACGTGTGCGCCATCATCGTTGCCTGATGCTGGCGGGTCTGCTGCACGTGGCAGCTGCCACACGGGACGCTGGCGGCGACAACTAGCAGAGCGGCCATCATTCAAGCGCTCCCCTCACTTCGCCTCCGGCGCGGCGAGCGCTGGCCCGGTCTGCTTCAACTTCAAGAACCGTTCGCGCTCCCGCGCCGCTTCCTCTTTCCGGCCCGCCTTGCCATAAGCCGAGGCGAGAAAGAAGTGCACTTGCGGCGAATCCGGCGCCAGCTTCAACGCCTGCTCCAGCTCGACGATGCCAGGCTGCACTTGGCCGTTCTCTACCAGCGCCCGTCCATAGAGAGCGCGCGCGGGAAAATTGCGGGGCGCTTGTTTGGCCGCATGCTCAGCCACGGTCAAGGCTTCGGCGGGATGGCCGCGCTTCAGCAGTTCATCAGCGAGCGTCACTTGCGCGGGCAGATGGTGGGGGTCCAGCTTCAGCTCCGCGCGCAGTTCGTCGAGGCCGCGATCGGCTTCGGTGGCGATCAGAAACGCGCCGTAGGCATAGTTGACATTGGGCGCCTTGGGGTAGGATTCCACGAGCTCAGCCAACAGCTTGCCCGCCTCCGCCGCATGGCGGTCCGCCGCCAGCATCATGGCGCGGCCCATCTTGAAGATCAGCTCCCGATCGTCGGACGACATCTCTTGCGGGAAGATCGGCTTCCGCAGCGCGGCCAGACCGGCCAGCGCCACCACTTCGATTGATTCCTTCTCCCGGTGCAGGCCGGTGCAGATCTGCAAGGCCCGCTCAAAGTTGCCGGACTTGTTCTGGACCACCGCCAGCTTGTACAGCGCCTCACGCGTGACCGGGTCGCCCGCAGGCAAGCCCATCGCGTAGGCCTTCTCGAGGCCGCGCAGCGCGGCGTCAAACTGCCCAGTCTCAAACTGGCAAAGGCCCAGAAACGCCAAGCCGGCACTGGAGTTGGTTTCGAGCGCGACATAGCGTTGCAGCGCATCGCGGCAAGCCGGGTACTGCCCCTTCAAATACGAGAGCGTGCCCACCGACCACCAGCCATCCGCCCACCGCGGAGCCACCGCCACCCCTTGCCGGTAGAGCTTCAGCGCCTCATCAAGTTGACCGGCTCTGCGCAATCGCTCCGCCTGTGCCGCCATCGGCGGAACCGAGGAGACGGCCACAGGCTTCACCGCGGCCGGCTTTTCTGCCACGGGCCTGGGGGTGGCCAGCTTGCCAGCAGCAGGTGCCGCTTGCCACGCCAGCCCCAGAGCGCAAAGCACGATCATCACGGCTGCGGCACTCCCTTGGCGGGGATGGGGTCACCCTTTGGCTGCCGGGCCTGGATCTCGACGTTCAGCTTCTCCACCAGCGCCCGCTCCCGGTCACCATCGGCTTTGCGCTTCAGCCGGTAATAGACCGTGGCCAGTGACACGTGCGCCTCCACAAACTCCGGCGCATCGGCGACAACGGCTTCCAGCATCTGCCGCGCCTGGTCCACCTTGTTCTCAGCCAGCGCAATCGAGCCCTGTTGATAGCGCACGCCCGTGTCACCGGGGCGGACCCGCAGTGCCCGCTCCAGGTGCAGCTTGGCCTTCTCGTAATCCTGGTCCTGCCGCAGCAAGGAGGCCATGCTGAGGTTGGCATTGAAGTCGTAGGGTGCAAGGGCCAGCTCCCGCTGGAACGCCCTGGCGGCGCCATCGGAGTCGCCACTCATCAGCAGTGCCTGGCCCAGGTAGGCGTTGGCCGAAGCGAGGTTGGGATTCAGCTCCACTGCCTTCTTCAGTTCTTCCATCGCACCCGGGACATCGGCGGCGTTCAGCTTGGCGGTGCCCAACAGCAGACGGACTTCGCCCGAATCGCCGCGAGCGAAAATCTTATTCAGCTGCTTCTGGCCTTCTTCCACTTTGCCCTGCCGGACCAGCGCCGTCCCCAGCAGGTAGGCGAGGCCCAGGTCATCCGGCCGTGCCAATTCGAGCGGCGCCAGCAGATCACTCACCTTGGCGAATTCGCCCATCTGCAGCCAGCAATCGCCCAACAGCAGATTCACCGGCAAGGGATCCGGCGCGATGGCCCGCACGGTGGACAGCTCGCGCGCCGCCTCTGGAATTGCACCGGACTTGTAGTAGGCCAACGCCAGATTGAAGCCGATGCCGGCATTGGCGGGAGCCTTCTGCAGGGCTAGCTTGTACTCGTCAATCGCCTCAGTGTATTTGGCCAACCGCACCAAAACCGCACCCAGGTTGGAGCGGATCTCAAAGGCGGCGGGGTTGGCCTTGAGAAACGCCCGGTAACCCGCGGCCGCTAGCTCATACTCACCGGCCTGGTGAGCCTTCAAGGCTGCCTCCAAGCCACGGTCCATCGGCTGTGCCGCCAGCATCGCGCCACCCGCCAAAAACAACCACCAGAACTTCATGAGCACCATGATAGGCACGATCCCGCCAGTAAAGACGCGTTTGGGGTGCCCGCTTTCACGGCCACCCCAAGTACGTTGATGCAGCTTGCCGCCGCTGAACTTAGTCAAAATGAAACGACCAACCCCTGACCTGAGACGCGGGTTACGCTGACGGTCAGGAAAACCAAAACGGCGCAGAGCCGCCAAGGACAAGGAGTTGGTCTATGAAAAAGATACTGTACGTGGGCCTGGATGTCCACG
>JAPKYZ010000053.1 GCA_026394055.1 Acidobacteriota bacterium | reverse complement strand
GGAGGCTGGTGGATACATCGCTTGGCTCGCCAGAGGACTGCGCGGAACCGGGCGCGGAGTATGCGCTGAAGTCGCAAGAGTCGTACTTTGTCCCGGCGCGCACGGTTTGTGTTTTTGTGGCTTAGAGGGCCGGGGGCTTAGGTGCTCTCGGGCGGAAATTCGGCGGCCAAAATCCGTTCAATCTGTTCTCGCAATTCTGGCACCAGTCGGATCGAGACTTCCCACACCAGAGTGGCATCGAGAGCGGAGTAACCATGGACCACCCGGTGCCGGAAATCGATGATGCGGCGCCAGGGTACGTGGTTGTGCCTATCCCGTAGTTCGGCCGAGAGCTGATGGCTGGCTTCGCCAATGATGGTTAGGGCGTGGAGGATCGCATAGCGGTCCCGCCGGTCCTCGACAAAGCTTTTAAAATCCATGCTTCGGGTGAAGGCGATCACATCGCCGGTGGCGGCCAGGATGTCTTCCAGCCGGTCCAGGTCACGCCGCATAAAGCACGACACGGTCCCGTTCGGCTTCCTGCCGCACACGCGGCTTCAGCAGTGCCTTTTGCCCCAAGTCCACTTTGCGACCGAAGGCGGCTTGCAACTGCTCTTCCAAGTCGAACCAGCCGAGCCCTGGATGATAGCCGGGGCGAAACTCCACCATCAGGTCGATGTCTGACTCGGAATGGAAATCACTTCTCGCGGCTGAGCCAAACACAGCCAACTCGCGGATCTCGAAACGGCGGCAGATCTCGGCCAGCATCTCGGCGGGAATAGTTACTCCGGAAGTGAGAGTCATGGCTGCTCCAATACCAGCTTATCGAGATGCGAGCCAGGGATTTGCCTAGCGCCTACTGGGAGACGGGTCAAGCCGCCACCGCCGCGTCCGCGATCGCTTCCCAGCGTTCACGCAAGCCCGTCGTGGCCCCGTCGTAGACCAGCCACATCAGCGTCAACATTGTGTCGGCCCCACCGCCCTCGCAGAAGATGCACAGCAGGGCGCCCGGTGTTTCAAAGGCGGCGTAGCCTTCCGGGTCCATCAGCCGCAGGCTGGCCTTCAGGGTGCCCATTTGTTGCAGGACCCGTGCGAACACCTGTGGCCGGGGAGTGGCCGTGGTGCGGAAGACCGTGATGTTCTCGAAGCGTACGGCGCGGCGTTCGGCGGAGTGCTTCAGCGCGAGCAGGAACAAAGGCCACGCATGCGGCAAGCAGTACTTGGTGCCGTGGCTGGTGGTCGAGTTCTCGATGGTCAGGCGGCCATCTTCAACGTGATACTCCAGCGGACTGTTGCCCCATTCCCAGCGTACGCGACGCGGCGGTTCCCAGGCCGTGATCTTTGATTCACCGTCCATCCCGTCGCCCCAGGAGACCCACACCGTATCCGCACTGGCGCGTGCCTCCGGCGCGTACCACTGCTTCAGACCGTCCGCGGTGGTGATCATCGCCCAGATCTCTTCGGCGCTGGCGGCGATCTCGATTGATTGGCGGTAGACGTATGGCTCCGTGATGGCGCGACGCTCGTAGATCACGGTGTCGTGCCACTCGCCCAGCCGTTGCGCGGGCTGGTCCCGGCGGCCCACCAGGCGGAAGCCGTGCGCGAGATGCAAGCGAATGCTGGCGGCGTTTTCGGCGAAGATGGTGGATTGAAGCGTCCACAGGCCGGCGGCCTCGGCTTGATGGATCAGCTCCTTCAGCAGCGGCCCGCCCAGCCCTAGGCCGCGGTCTGCATAAATGCTGATCTCCGCCACACCGTGGTAGCAGGCGCGGCGCGACACGGGGCTCAACGCCGCAAAGCCATGCACGCGGCCTTCTACGATGGCGACGATGCGCGGTTCGGCTAGATGGCCGGCGTCCCAGGATTCCCAATCGGGCGCTTCGGTTTCAAAAGTCGCCATCCCGGTTTCCATGCCGGCGACAAAGATGCGGCTCACCTCCGGCCAATCTTCCGCCACCATTGCCCGCAGCACGGCGTCAGACATTCGACGCCTCCGCCGGACGCGGCCGCCAGTGCAGCAAGCGTCGCTCGACGCGTCCCACCGCCGCCGCCACGATCAGGACAAACGCCGCCAGAAACACCATGCCCGCAAAAACTCCCGTCGTGTCGAACACACCTTCGGCTTGCGCGATCAGATAGCCGATGCCTTGGGTTGAGCCCAAATACTCGCCCACCACCGCGGCAATGATCGACATGCCGACGCTGATCTCCAGGCTCGAAAAGATCCAGGCCAGCGCGCTGGGCAGCAGCACGTGCCGCACCAGCTGCCGCTCGCTCGCGCCCAGCATGCGCGCGTTATCGAGCAGTACCGGGTTCACCTCGCGCACGCCTTTCAGCGTGTTGAAGAAGACAATAAAGAAAACCACCGTCACCCCCAGCGCCACTTTGGACCAGATGCCCAAGCCGAACCAGAGCAGAAAGATCGGCGCCAGCACAACGCGGGGCAGGGAGTTAGCGATCTGAATGTAGGGTCCAAATATGTCGCCCAGCAGTCGCGACCTGCCGAGGACAAAACCCGCCGCAATGCCGGCCACCGAGCCCAGCAGAAACGACAACGCCGCTTCCACCACCGTGACGCCCAAGTGCGGCCACACCGTTCCTTGCGACAACTGCAGCCACACCCGAGCCACTACGGCGGAAGGGCGCGAGAAGAAGAACGGGTCCAGCCACCCGAATCGAGCGCCCGCTTCCCAGCCGCCCAGGAACACACTCGCGACGGCGATGCGGCCCGCCAGCACGCGGGGGTTCAGCGATCTAGCCATGCGCCGGGCCTCCCTGGTGATCGCCACCCAGCGCCTTCACCACTTCGCCTCGCAGGTCATGCCAGATCGACTTGTAGATCTCGGCAAAGCGCGGCTCGGTCTTCAAGTCCAGCAGCGGGCGAGGGCGCGGCAGGTCGATCTCATAACGGCCCACCAGATGGCTGCGCGGACCCGCCGACAGCACCAGCACTTCGTCCGACAACGCGATGGCTTCTTCGAGATCATGCGTGATGAACAGCACCGTGGTGCCCGCTGCGCCCACCCAATCGAGCAGCTCTTGTTCCATGCGCAAGCGGGTGTGGATGTCGAGCGCGGAGAACGGCTCATCCATCAGCAATAGGTCCGGCTGCACGGCCAGGCACTGCGCCAGGGCCACTCGCTTGCGCATGCCGCCGGAAAGCTCATGTGGATAGCGGGTGGCGAAGGCTTGAAGACCCACCCGGCGCAGCCAGTCATGCGCGGCGTCATGGGCCATCCCGCGCAGCTCCAAGCCCAATTGCGCATTCTCGAGCACGCTCTTCCAGGGCAGCAGTGCGTCCTGCTGGAACAGATACGCCGCGCGCCGGTTCAGGCCCGCCAGCGGCTCGCCAAACGATTCCACCTCGCCCGCACTCGCAGAAAGCAGCCCCGCCGCCAGATTCAACACCGTGGACTTGCCGCAGCCGCTGGGGCCGACAATTGAGACAAACCGGCGCGCCGCCACGGTGAACGAGATTCGCTCAATGGCTTCATAGCCGGAGTCGTATCGCTTGCTGACGGAGGAGAATTGGAGAGCCGCGGGCACTTACCGAACAAGTATAAACGGGTGCGTCCGGCTAAAATGGTGGTCTATGCCTCACTCCACCAAACCCGCTGAGGGTGAATATTTGGCCTACTTCGGCCGCTACGTTTCACTGGTGCCGGAGGGCGACATTGTCGGTCAACTGCAAGCGCAGATCGGCGTCACGATGTCGCTGCTGGAGAATGTCTCTGAAGAAAAAAGCAGTTTCCGCTACGCGCCCGGCAAATGGAGCATGAAGCAGTCGCTGGGGCACATCATCGACACGGAGCGTGTCTTCGCCTACCGTTTGCTGGCGGTGGCCCGCGGCGAAAAGGCCGCCTTGCCTAGCTTTGATCAGGACGAGTATGTGAATGGTGCCGATTTCGACGCGTGCTCCTGGAGCTATCTGAAAGCCGAGTTTGAACTGGTTCGCCGGGCCACGGTGGCATTGCTGAAGAATCTCCCGGAGTACGCCTGGGCGCGTACGGGAACGGTTAGCGGCGCGCCGACCAGTGCGCGTGCGTTGGCGTTCATCATCGCGGGCCACGAGATCTACCACCAAGCCATCTTCCGCGACCGGTATCTAGCCGCTTAGCTTCCAAGCAGTTTCCGAGCGCCGGGGATATACTCTTGGTGCTATGGAACGCCGCAACTTCGGAAAATCGTTCATCGGGGCCGCGTTGGCCGCCGGTGCTACACCTGCCGCCGTCAAGGCGGCGCCCACCGTCAATCGGCCCTGGGGCCCTGGAATCAAGGTCACGCTGCAGGCGGGTGCCAACCCCTCCGACGATGATCTGCGCTTCGTCCACCAGTTGGGCTTGAAGTACGTCAACTTCCACCTCGATGCCAAGGACGCCACGCTCGAGAACTTCCAGCGGCTGAAGAGCAAGGCCGAATCAGCGGGCCTGAAGGTGTGGAACATCGGCCACATGGGCAACCGCAACATGGAAGAAGTGACCCTGAACCTGCCCGGCCGCGACAAGCGCATCGAAGAGTACAAGCAGTATCTGAAGAACATGAACAAGGTGGGCATCCGCTATGTCACCTACGCGCACATGGCGAATGGCATCTGGTCCACTGATCGTGAGACGACGCGCGGCCCCGCACCCGCGCGCGCTTTCAACATGGCCAAGGGCGGCAAAGGCTTCTGGGGCGGCAAGACCTACGAATTGCCGCTGACCCACGGCCGCGTCTATTCTGAGCAGGAGATCTGGGACAACTGGGCCTACTTCATCAAACAGGTGGCGCCCGTGGCCGAGGCGGAGAATGTCTTCATCGGCTGCCACCCGGACGACCCGCCGGTGCCCATGTTGGGCGGCATCCCGCGCTGCATCTTTGGCACCTTTGAAGGTCATAAGAAGGCGCTGGAGATTGCGAACTCGCCCAACGTCGGCCTCTGCTTCTGCGTCGGCACTTGGCTGGAAGGTGGCGAGCTGATGGGCGCGGATGCCGTCACGGCGATCAAGCACTTTGGCGCGCAAGGCAAGATCTTCAAGGTCCACTTCCGCAACATGTCGGCCTCGCTGCCGCACTTTGTCGAGACCTTTGTCGATAACGGCTACTACGACATGTACCGCGCGATGAAGGCGCTGGTGGAGGTGGGCTTTGACGGCAGCCTGATCGGCGACCATTTCCCGGAGATGATTGGTGGACCCAAGGTGGCCGTCGCCTATACGATGGCCTGGCTCCGCGCCATGGCCCAGCGGGCCGAAAGTGAAGTGGGCGTCAAGGCCTAACTGTTTTCTCAACTAGATGTTTGGTGAAGGGCTGGAGCCGCAAGTTCCAGCCCTTCTTTATTGCAGCGGGTGCCTTCCGGTATTGATACGTCACTCTCGATAAGTACTCTTGCGCCAACAAGATACGGTTGTCGGCGCCCTGTCATCTGCGATATGCTTTGCCCGGTTGATACAGCGCCCCGGAGCATCAGCTGGCCGGGCGCCAAGAAAGAATAGAGAGGCTTCCCCCGTATGGCGAGCAATCGTGGCGTAGCATATATCGCACCCGGCAAGGTTGAGGTGCAGTCGATTGATTTTCCGAAGCTGTCGATCGGGACGCGCCGTTGCGATCACGGCGTGATCTTGAAGATCGTCTCCACCAACATCTGTGGCAGCGATCAGCACATGGTCCGGGGGCGCACCACCGCACCCGCCGGCCTGATTTTGGGTCATGAGATCACCGGCCAGGTGGTGGAATGCGGCCGCGATGTCGAGTACTTAAGCGTCGGCGACATCGTCAGCGTTCCGTTCAACATTGCCTGCGGACGCTGCCGCAACTGCAAGGCTGGCCAGACCGGCATCTGCTTGAACGTCAACCCCGCCCGTCCCGGTGCCGCCTACGGCTACGTGGATATGGGCGGCTGGGTGGGCGGCCAGGCGGAGTACGTCATGGTGCCCTACGCTGATTGGAACCTGCTGAAGTTCCCGGACAAGGATCAGGCGATGGCGAAGATCAAGGATCTGACGCTGCTGTCCGACATCTTCCCCACCGGCTTCCACGGTGCGGTCACCGCCGGCGTCGGCCCCGGTACGATTGTCTACATCGCGGGCGCGGGCCCGGTGGGACTCGCCAGCGCCGCTTCGTGCCACCTGTTGGGCGCGGCTTGCGTGATCGTGGGCGATATGATTCCGGAGCGGCTCGCGCAGGCTCGCAGCTTCGGTTGCGAAACCATTGATCTGCGGCAGCCGGCCTCGCTGGCCGATCAGATCGCCGCCATCATCGGCGTGCCGGAAGTGGATTGCGCCGTCGATTGCGTCGGCTTTGAAGCTCGCGGCCACGGTGCCGACACCGTCGTCGAGCGTCCGGCCACGGTGCTGAATGCCTTGATGGAAGTGACGCGCGCGGGCGGCGCGCTGGGTATCCCCGGCCTCTATGTCACGGGCGACCCCGGCGGCGTCGACGACAACGCCAAGATCGGCATGCTGGGCATCCGGATCGGTTTGGGCTGGGCCAAGTCGCACAGCTTCCACACCGGCCAGTGCCCCGTGATGAAGTACCATCGCCAGTTGATGCAAGCGATCCTCTATGAGAAGATCCACATCGCCAAGGCAGTGAACGTCCAGACCATCTCGCTGGACGAAGCGCCCAAGGGCTACTCGGACTTCGACAAGGGCGCGGCCACGAAGTTCGTGATCGACCCGCACGGGATGGTGGCGGCTTAGGCCCTCCGCCCGCTCCAATCGAACATCCACGCCGGAGGGTCTCCCCAAGAGACTCGTCCGGCGTTTTCTGTTTTGTTCACTGAAAATCCGGCCGGTCTTTCGTGCAACGGTGCGATGAATGAACAGCCACGTCCCAAAATCGGACACCGGACCGCCCCCTCATCAAGCACGCGATTGAAAACAAATCACTTCTACTGTGGAACTCCTCGTGCATTCATGCGTATCAGGTAAAGACTAATGGACGTCAAGCGCGAAGGTATCGGACGGAAGAAGCTCATTCAGCGGATTGTCTGGATCACACTCATTGTGGTCAGCGTCCCACTGATCACTTGGGGGCTGTCGCGGCTTAAGCCGGCGGCGCCCGCGGTGGAGATGTCGACGCTGTGGCCGGACACGGTGAAGCGAGGGCCCATGGTGCGCCAAGTGCGCGGGCTGGGCACGCTGGTGCCGGAAGAGATTTTGTTCATCCCGGCGCAGACCGATGGCCGCATCGACAAGGTGGCCTTGCGCGCGGGCGTCGCCGTCAAGCCGGACACCGTGTTGCTGGTGCTTTCCAACCCCGAACTGGAGCTCCAGAAAGTGGAAGCGGAATGGCAAGTGAAGGCGGCCGTGGCCAACATGGAAGACCTCCGGGTCCGCTTGCAACAGCAGAAGCTGGAACAGCAGTCCCGGTCGGCGCAGGTGCAGGCCGATCAGGTAAAGGCGCAGTTGACCTATGAGCGCGACGCGCAACTGTTCAAGAATGGCCTGACGCCGGACCTCAGTGTCCGCCTGTCGGAAGCCAGCGCCTCGGAGCTGAAGCATCGTTCGGCGGTGGAGAAGGATCGTCTGGGCTTTTACGACGCCATGATCGGCGCGCAGTTGGAAGCGCAGCGCGTGGGCATCGAAAAGCTGCGCGCGGCCTATGACCTGAAAAAGCGCCAGGTCGATCAATTGACCGTGCGTGCTGGCACCGATGGCGTCCTGCAGGAATTAACTTTGCAGGTAGGCCAACGCGTGACCGTCGGTACCGTCTTAGCCAAGGTGGTGCAGCCCACTCATCTGAAGGCCGAAATTAAGGTGCCGGAAACGCAAGTGAAGGACGTGGCCCTCAACCAGCCGGCCGAGATCGACACGCGCAACGGCATCGTCAAGGGCCGCGTATCGCGGATCGAACCCAACGCGATCAACGGCACCGTTACCGTGGACGTCCGGCTGGAAGGCGCGCTGCCCCCCGGCGCCCGCCCGGACTTGAGCGTCGACGGCACCATCGAGCTGGAACGCCTGGCCGACGTGCTCTACGTTGGACGCCCCGTCTTTGGGCAGCAGAACGCGGTCGTGACGCTGTTCAAGATTGATCCGGACGGCAAGGAAGCCAACCGCGTGCAGGTGAAGTTCGGCCGCGCGTCGGTGAACACGATTGAGATTTTGGAAGGCCTGCGGGTGGGCGAGAAGGTGATTCTGTCGGATATGTCGGCCTGGGATGCCCAGAACCGGCTTCGCCTGAACTAGGGCGGTTAGTTTGTAATCAGCCCCATGCGTCAGCTTGGGGCTTGGACGGGATTGCGAAGAAAGCCCCAAGCTGACGCATGGGGCTGGTACGGAAATAGGAAGTTGCCCCAAGCGGACGCAGGGGGCTGAAGTGAGCCGGCGGCGCCGGAAGGTTAAGAGAAAGCTGAGGAGAGTTACTAGCTCATGAGCACCAACACCAACGGATCCCTGATCCATCTTGACGGCGTCACCAAGGTGTTTCTCACCGATGAGGTGGAAACCCACGCGTTGGCGGGGATCCATCTGGACATCAAGAAGGGCGAATACGTATCTATTTCGGGCCCCTCCGGCTGCGGCAAGTCGACCTTGCTGGCCATCCTGGGCCTGCTCGATACGCCCTCCGGCGGCACCTACACGCTGAACAGCCACAGCGTCGAAAGCCTGAAGATGAGCGAGCGCGCCCGCATCCGCAATCGCGAGATCGGCTTCGTCTTCCAGGCCTTCAACCTGATTGGTGACTTGAACGTGTACGAGAACGTCGAACTCCCGCTCACCTATCGCGGCATGAGCTCGGCGGAGCGCAAGAAGCGCGTGCATGAGTCGCTGGAACGCGTGGGCATGTCGCACCGCGTCAAGCACTACCCGTCGCAACTGTCAGGCGGCCAACAGCAGCGCGTCGCCGTCGCCCGCGCACTGGCCGGTGAGCCCAGCATTCTGCTGGCGGACGAACCGACCGGTAACCTCGATTCCGCCAACGGCGAAGCGGTGATGGATCTGTTGCGCGAACTGCACCGCGGCGGCGCCACCATCTGCATCGTCACCCACGACCCGCGCTACGCCGGCTATGCCGACCGTACCGTGCGCCTGTTTGACGGCCGCATCGTGGAAGAAAAGAACGAGAACGCCGCCCAAGGGGTTACCCAATGACATCCGGCCACCTGGAGCCTCCGCGTCGAGGCTCGAGGGGCCTGGGCGTATCGGATCACCACTGGCCGGGCCGGGACCCGGAGGTGCTTCCCCTGATAGCCTTAATATTCGGCGCGCTGCTGGTGCACCGCCTGCTTGACGCACTGGCCGCAGGCAGTCCGGCGCTGCTGGCTCTCCGGCTGATCACGATACCATGATTGAACTCCGCAACATCGAGAAGTATTACCAACACGGACCCACCAAAACGTTTGTGCTCCGCAAGGTGAACGCCGACATTAAAGAAGGCGAGTTTGTGTCGATTATGGGGCCTTCCGGAGCGGGGAAGTCCACGCTGCTGCACCTGATCGGAATGTACGATTCCGAATGGGGAGGCGAGTACCGGTTTCTCGATTTCGAAATCCACAAGCTGAACAAGAAGCAGCGCGGCGAGCTCTACAAGCAGTACTTCGGCTTTGTCTTCCAGAGCTACCACTTGCTGGACAACCTCACCGTCTACGAGAACCTGGAGATCCCGCTCAGCTACCGCAACATCCGCAAGTCGGAGCGGGAGTCGATTGTGGCCGACGCGCTGGACCAGTTCCACATTGTCGGCAAGAAGGACCTGTTCCCCAACCAGCTCTCCGGCGGCCAGCAGCAGTTGGTGGCCGTGGCGCGGGCGATGATCGCCAACCCCAAAGTCCTGCTGGCCGATGAGCCCACCGGCAACCTTCACACCTCACAAGGCAAAGAGATCATGGAGATGTTCCGTACACTGAATCAGAAGGGCACCACGGTGATTCAAGTGACGCATTCGGAAGTCAACGCTGGCTATGGCCACCGCGTGATCCAGATTGAAGATGGATGGATTGTCTAGGTGAGTGTTTCGCAGACCCGCGCGCGCGGCGTGAGTCGCATTCTGCTGGCCGATGACCAGACCGATGTTCTCGAAGCGCTGCGCTTCCTGCTGAAGGCCGAAGGCTACGCCATTGAATCGGTCACCTCACCGCAAGCGGTGATCGCCTCGATTGAAGCGCGCGAGTATGACCTGCTGTTGGCCGACCTGAACTACACCCGCGACACCACCTCGGGCCAGGAAGGTCTGGATCTGTTGAGCCGCATCCAAGCGGCCGACCCGACACTGCCCGTCGTCGTGATGACGGCCTGGGGCAGCGTTGAACTGGCCGTCGAAGCGATGCGCCGCGGCGCGCGAGACTTCATCACCAAGCCCTGGGAGAACGCGCGTCTGGTGGCCATCGTCAAGACCCAGCTCGCCTTGAACGACGCCCTAAAGCAAGGCCAGCGCCTGGAAGCCGAGAACCGCCTGTTGCGCTCCGATGGCGGCCCGTCGTTGATCGCGCAGTCCCCTGCCATGCAGCCGGTGCTCGATCTGATTGCTCGTGTCGGTCCGTCGGACGCCAACATTCTGATTACCGGTGAGCCCGGTACGGGCAAGGAAGTGGTGGCCCGCTCACTACACGCCATGTCGCTGCGCGCGGCCAAGCCGATGATCACGGTGAACGCCGGTGGCTTGGCCGAAGGCATCTTTGAAAGCGAACTGTTCGGCCACGTCAAAGGCTCCTTTACGGACGCCAAGGTGGACCGCGTCGGCCGCTTTGAACTGGCCGACACGGGCACGCTGTTCCTCGATGAAATCGCCAACGTGCCGATGAACCTGCAATCGAAGCTGCTGCGGGTGCTCGAGATTGGCGAGATGGAACGCGTCGGTTCATCGAAGACCAAGAAGGTGGACGTGCGCGTGCTGTCGGCCACCAACGCCAACCTCCAGCAGGAGGTCGCCAACGGCCGCTTCCGCGAAGATCTCCTGTTCCGGCTGAACACCATCGAGATCCACCTGCCGCCCTTGCGCCAGCGGCGCGAAGACATTCCGCTGCTGGCTGCGCATTTCCTGCGCCAGCACGCGCAACGCTATCGCAAGCACATCATCGGGTTTGATAACGCGGCGTTGCAGGCCCTGCTCGACAATCCCTGGCAGGGCAATGTCCGCGAACTCAACCACGTCATCGAACGCGCGGTGCTGATGGCGCAGGAGCCGCAGATCCGGCCGCAGGATATGGCCCTCCGCATGGGGCGCGAGACCGCCCAGCGCCTGGATGAGATGTCGCTCGAAGACGTGGAAGCGTTCCTGATCCGCAAGGCGCTGGAGCGGCACAAGGGCAACGTCAGCCATGCGGCCACCACACTGGGTTTGTCGCGCAGCGCGCTCTACCGGCGCTTGCAGCGCTATGGTTTGTAGCGATGGCTTGATCGAGCGATGGTTCTGATCTGACGTGAAACTCCCACCCATCGTCCACGAACGCCGCATGCAGTTGCTCGCGCTGCTGGGTGGAGCCCCGGCGGTGGCGCTGGCGTTGGGCATCTTGTGGTTTGACGGCTACTCCCCCAAAGTCCAGTGGACCTGCACGTTGCTGGTGCTGACGTTCTGGCTGGGTGCCGCCGCGGCCGTACGGGAGCGGGTGGCGAATCCGCTGCGCACGCTGGCCAATCTGCTGGAAGCCGTGCGCGAGGGCGACTATTCCATCCGCGCCCGCAGCGCCGACGATGAAGATGCGTTGGGCGAAGTGATGCAGCAAGTGAACGCCATCGGCTCCACCTTGCGTGCGCAACGGCTGGGCGCGCTGGAAGCCACCACACTGCTGCGCAAGGTGATGGAAGAGATCGACGTGGCCGTGTTCACCTTCGATAGCGCCAGCTGCCTGCGCTACGTCAACCGCGCGGGTGAGCGCTTGCTGGCCGCGCCCTCCGAACGGATGCTAGGGCACGATGCCAAGGCGCTCGGGCTAGGCGATGTCCTGGCTGGCGCCGCCCCCACCTTGCAGTTGACCTTCCCCGGAGCCACCGGCCGCTGGAACATCAACCGCAGCGTCTTCCGCGAAGACGGGCTGCCTCATCAGTTGCTCGTCCTCTCTGACGTCACCCGCGCGTTGCGTGAAGAAGAGCTCCAGGCGTGGCAGCGCATCGTCCGCGTGTTGGGGCATGAGCTGAACAACTCGCTGACCCCCATCAAGTCCATCGCCGGATCGTTGATCCAGATCGTCAAACGCGAGCCTCTGGCCGAGGACTGGCGAGAAGATACGCAGCGCGGGCTCGAGATTATTGCCAACCGCTCCGATGGCCTGTCGCGCTTTCTGGCCTCGTACGCGCAGTTGGCGAAGCTGCCGCGTCCGCAGAAGTCGCCAGTTGCGCTGCGGAGCCTCATCGAGCACGTGGCGGAACTGGAGACGCGCGCGAAGGTCATGGTGGACGGCCCGGAATTGGTCGTCAACGCGGATGCCGCCCAGATCGAGCAGGTACTCATTAACCTGGTCCGCAACGCCGTGGACGCGGGCGGCCCGGTGAGCATTGAGTGGGTGCGAGGTCCCGTGCAGATCGAGATCAGCGTGCTCGACAACGGCCAGGGCCTGGCCAGCACGGCCAATCTCTTCGTGCCCTTCTTCACCACCAAGCCCGGCGGCAGCGGCATCGGCCTAGTGCTCAGCCGCCAGATCGCCGAAGCCCACGGCGGCAGCTTGACGCTAGCCAACCGCACCGACGGCCCCGGCTGTGCCGCCCGCCTGATGCTGCCAGGTGAGCTGGTGCCCTAGCTCGACAGTTCGAGGTTGAGCCAGCATTTCAGCCCCATGCGTGAGCTTGGGGCTTTTTGCGGTAGCGCGCAGAAGCCCCAAGCTCACGCATGGGGCTGGACGGCGGGATCGTCTGGTTAAAGAAAACTAGAGCGCCGCGCCCAGGCGCCGCATGTGCCCGCGCAGCTCTTCCTGCTGCCACCGGTCCAGCACCGGCCCCGGCTTGCGCACGTGATCGCTGGCGATGATGCCCAGCTGCTTCAGCAGCCACTTGTGCGTCGCGATCGAGAGGTCGATGGTCTGCATCTCCAGGTTGATCAGCGGTAGCAGCTTTTCAAACGCGACCCGCCCGGCGTCATCGGGGTCCGCCTTCAGCGCGCGAAACACCGCGATGTCCTCCCGCGTGTGTCCGGCGCCGCCCATCAGCCCGTGCGCGCCGCGCTTCAGGCAGTCGGCCAATTGCAGACCCGCAAAGCCGATCAGGTAGGTAAAGCCTTCGCCCAACGAATCGATCAGATCGCTCACCACGGGGCCCGGCGGGATGAAGTCCACCTTGATGCAGGAGAAGTGCGGGAACTCCGCGCGCAGCGCCTTCAGCTGCGAAGCTTCCAGACGAATGCCCGTCAGTGAGGCCGAATACTGCAGGATGTGCGGCAGCGGCACCGCTTCCAGCACCGCCCGTTGGTGCGCGATCAAGGCTGCCGGCGCTCGCGGGACGACAAACGGCGGCAGGCACATCAGGCCCGAACAACCCAAGGCCTGAAAGGCCTTCGCCTGCTCGACGGCCAGATAGGTAGCTTGCGCGGTGACGTTGCCGATCACGGGCACGCGGCCTTGCGCTGCCTCAATGATGGCGCGCATCGCGTCCAGCATCTCTGTTTCAGATAGCTTCCACCATTCGCTGACGAAGCCCGGGTAAGCGACACCATCGACGCCGAGTTCGCACAGCCAGTGGATCTGGCGCTTTAATGAATCAAGGTCCAGCGCGCCGTCTTCAAAAAATGGCGTTTGGACAATTGGAATCACGCCTTCAAACATGGCTACTTCACGCCTCCCATTTGCCGCGTGATGGGCCTCGATACGGCCAGCAGCACCAGACCCACCAGCAGCCCGAACCCGCCGACATAGCCGAACAGTTGCGACAACGGGAACGACTCATAGAACGACGACATGCGCCCGCCCATGTAGTTGCCCACCGAGATCGACAGGAAGAATACGCCCATCACAAAGCCCGCAATCCGCGGCGGCGCCAGCTTCGTCATGGCCGATAGCCCCACTGGCGACAAACACAGCTCGCCAATCGTGTGCAGTACATAACATCCCGTCAGCCACAGCGGGCTCACCTTGCCCGCACCAGCGGCCTGCGCCGCCAGGGCCATCACGAAAAAGCCTCCCGCTGCGCCGAACAGGCCAATCGAAAACTTCACCACCGGGCTGGGGTTGCGATCCCCCAGCTTCATCCACAGCCAGACGAAAAACGGCGTCAGCGCATAGAGGAAGAACGAATTCAGCGATTGAAAGTAACTGGAGGGGAATTCCCAGCCGAAGATCCGGTTATCGGTGGACCGGTTGGCGAACAGATTCAACGTGGACCCGGCCTGCTCAAAGATCGACCAGAACAGCGCCGAAGCGACAAATAGCACACCCACCACCATGATCCGCCCCCGCTCCGCCTTGGAGAACCCAGGGCTCAGCAACAGGCCGGCGAACACCGCAATCACGGTGACGATCAAGATAATGCCGAAGCCGTCGGCGATGCGCGCAATCGAGATGTTGAAGCCCGCAATCGCCGCCACCGTCAGCACCAGCGCCGCGACGCCCAGCCGGAGCATCTGCCATTCCGCCGGTCCCGCCGGAGACACGGGCTTCGCCCCCGACTCGCCCAGACCGCGCTGGCGCGTGAGCGCGAACTGAATCACGCCGGCCATCATGCAGATGCCCGCCAGGCCGAACGCATAGCGGAAGTCGATCAACTGGCCGACATACCCGCAGATCAGCGGCGCGATGCCCGCTCCGAGATTGACGCCGAAGTAGTAGATCGAAAAGCCCGCGTCGCGCCGCACATCGCCCTCGGCATAGAGCACGCCGACGTTCGACGTGGCGTTGGTCTTCAGCAAGCCGGTGCCCATGGCTACCACCAGCAGCGACGGCAGAAACACGGCCAGCGACGGCGTCATCAGCGCAAAGTTGCCCAGCGAGATCAGCACGCCGCCCACCAATACGGAGCTTTGCGCGCCCAGAAAACGGTCCCCGATCCAACCGCCGGGCAGTGCAAACAGGTACGCGCAACCGGTGAATAATCCGTAGAGTGCACCCGCTGTCGGCACGTCAAGGCCCAGCCCTTGAGGCGCGGCGGCGGTCATGTAGAGGATCAGCAGGGCGCGGATGCCGTAGTAGCTGAACCGCTCCCACATTTCAGTGAAGAAGAGCGCGGCCAGCCCGCGGGGGTGTCCAAGAAAGGCGGTGTCGGCGGTTGAGGTCATGGGACGGCGTGTGGGCTCGATTGTACCCAAGTCTGATGGGCCACTCGGTTGGTACCATGAATGCTTCCCATGGTTGACCTGAAATCACTGATCCGCGAAGTGCCTGACTTTCCGAAACCGGGCATCAACTTCTTTGACATCACGACGCTGCTAAAGGACGCCGGTGGCCTGAAGGCGACGCTCGACGGCCTGCGCGACGGCTTTCAGGGCCGCCCGATCGACAAAGTAGTCGGCATCGAAGCCCGCGGCTTCTTCTTCGCCCCCGCAGTGGCCTACGCGCTCGGGGCCGGGTTCGTGCCGGTCCGCAAGCCCAAGAAGTTGCCCTCACAAGTGGAATCAGTCGAGTACGCGCTGGAGTACGGCACCGACAAACTGGAGATCCACTCCGACGCCATCACCCCGGGCGAAACCGTGATCATCGTCGACGACGTGCTCGCCACCGGTGGCACTGCTGCGGCAGTGGCGGAGTTGGTGGAGCGCTTGGGCGGCAAACTGGCCGGTCTCGGCTTTGTGATCGAGCTCGATTTCCTGAATGGCCGGGCGAAGCTGCCCGAGCGCGAAATCGTTTCGCTGCTGCACTACTAAGCCCAAGAGGATCTCCTCCAGTACCGCACTCCCGAGCCAGAATCTCGGATACGATGATGCTAGGAGCGGGTAGATCATGGCAGTAAGCTTGGTGGGCGATCTTTCGCGCAGTACCCGGACGGCGATTGAAGACGTTTTGGGGCGCGTGTTGGGTGATGACGAACAAGTCAGCGTGATGGCTTTCCATCCGCACTCTGCTCCCCTGGGGGCTCACCGTGCCGCGAGTGCTGCCCGGTTGAACACGGCACTGGATTTGCTCGATTCCAAGGCGTTCCCTCCGTGCGGGCAGGAATTGGAAGACGCGCTGACTGAGGCACTGGATTCGGTTCGACCGCAGCGCGCGTGAGGGTTGTTCTCGATACCAATATCCTGGCCCGCGCCAATCCCTATGCGGCCGGGGCGGCCCGGGCACTACTAGACCTGATTCGTCACTCGGACGACGTGGTTCTGATTGTCTCTCCATTCTTGCTTGCTGAGCTGGAGCGGGTGCTCAACTACCCGCGATTACGAGCTCTTTGGCCGCTCGCCCAGTCGGACATCGCACAATTTGTCGATGCGCTGCAGCAGTTCGCTGAAGTGGTGTCGCCGGGTGAGGCCGAAGCCGTGATCGCCGAAGATCCGGATGACGACCCGGTCTTGGCCACTGCCGTGGCCGGTCGGGCCGATATCGTTTGCTCACTGGACCGACATTTTGCTTTGCCCGCAGTTGCCGAGTACGCCCGGCGGCATCAGTTCGAAGTAGTGAGCGATGTGGAGTTACTGCAGCGGTTGCGTCGAGTAGCCCGCTGATCTTGGCCGGGCTTCAAGCCGGTGGCGGATACAATTGAAGACTGGCCTGACGTCGCAAGATAGAAGCAGTTTAGGTCTCTCTCAAAAGCATGCTCACCGTCCACGCCCACGCCAAAATCAACCTCGCCCTCGCCGTCCTCGGCAAGCGTAGTGATGGCTTTCATGAAATCCGGAGCGTCTTCCAGACCATTTCGCTGGCCGATCGGGTGAGCCTCAGCTTTGAGCGCAAGCGGCAGACCAGCGTCGCCGTCACCTGCTCAGTGGAGATTCCGGGGACCAATCTGGCGGAGAAAGCGGCTCGGGCTGTGCTCGATGCCCTTAAGCTGAACGGTGCGGTGAAGATCCACATCGACAAGCGCATTCCCATGGGTGGCGGGTTGGGCGGCGGTTCGACGGATGCGGCAGCGATTCTGCTGGCATTGCCTCGTCTGGCCGGCAAGGCGGTAGCGCCGGACCGGTTGAAGGATATCGCGGTGGCGCTCGGGTCGGATGTGCCGTTCTTTCTCCATGGCGGTTGCGCGGTGGGTGGCGGGCAGGGCGAAGAGCTTTATCCCTTGCCTGATCCGAAGCCCGTACGCGGACTGTTGATCACCCCGCAAGTGCATGTATCGACAAAAGATGCCTACGCGGCGCTGGGGCGCACCGAGGGCGCGTTGACATCGGACCGCAACTTTCCTATCCTAAAGAGGTTGCAGTCGCTCGCTTGGGCGCTAGAGGTGCGTGCACCGAAAGCGGTCTGGGCGGCAGATTGCCAGAACGACTTCGAAGAAGTCGTCTTCCGCCAATACCCCGTCCTCCAAGTGCTGCGGCGCAAGCTGAGCCGGACGGGAGCAGCTCCGGCATTAATGACCGGGAGCGGAGCGGCGCTGTTCGGTCTTTACGACGACGCAGCCGCGGTCCAGGCGGCGATAGTGAAGCTGGGTGCGGAGAAGTCCGTGCCGTTTTCCTTCCTTAGCCGAACTGCGTACCAATCCCGCTGGAGACGATGGCTCTCAAGTGTTGGAACTACGCAGAATGCGCTTCGACCGTCTCAAGATCATCTCGGGTAACGCCAACACCGCCCTCGCGCGGGAAATCTGCGAGCGCCTGTTCGTCGACTTGAGCGAAGCCCGCGTCGAGTCCTTTGCCGACGGCGAAAGCTACATCCAGATCAAAGAGAATGTGCGCGGTGCGGACGTCTTTGTGGTGCAACCCACTTCGACGCCGGTGAACCACCACATCATCGAACTGCTGCTGATCATTGACGCCTTGAAGCGCTCCTCGGCGGACCGCATCACCGCCGTGCTGCCCTACTTCGGCTACGCCCGCCAGGACCGCAAGGATCAACCCCGCGTGCCGATCTCGGCGCGGGTGGTCGCTTCTTTGCTCGAACGTGCCGGCGCGGACCGCATTTTGGCGCTCGACCTGCACGCGGCACAGATCCAAGGCTTCTTCGATATCCCGGTGGACCACTTGTTTGTGACGCCGGTGATGCTTGACTACTTCAACCCCCGCAAGACCGAGAACCTCACCGTCGTCTCGCCCGATGCCGGTGGCGTGGAGCGCGCCCGGGCCTTCGCCAAGCGGCTGAACGCTCCGCTGGCCATCATCGACAAGCGCCGCGACCAACCGAACGTGGCCGAGGTGATGAACATCATCGGTACGGTGGAAGGCCGCCATTGCCTGATGGTGGACGACTTGATCGACACCGCCGGTACTCTGGTAAAGGGTGCTGATGCGTTGCTGTCCAAAGGTGCGGCCAGTGTCACCGCCTGCGCCACCCACGGCGTCCTGTCCGGCCCGGCGGTGGAGCGAATTACGAATTCTGCCATCAAGGAAGTAGTGCTGACCAACTCCATTCCGGTACGCCCGGAAGTTGCCGCCTGCCCCAAGATTACTGTCCTCTCCGTAGCGCCGTTGCTGGCGCGCGCGATCCAATCGATCCACGGGGAAACTTCAATTAGCGTGTTATTTGAGTAAGTGAACAGTTGAGAGAATTGAACCAGCTAGCTAGGTTCGAGTTAAGGAAGCACCATGCGTAAAGACATCACGATTGTGGCCCAAGAGCGGCCGTTGCGCGGTAAGGAAGAAACCGGCCGTCTGCGCCGTTCCGGCTTCAGCCCGGCAACGGTGTATGGCCCGGGGCACGACCCGGTGGCCATCACGGTGAGCCCGAAAGAGGTCAACAAGATCCTCCGTAGCGAAACCGGCCACAACACGATCTTCAATCTCGACATCGCGGGCAAGGAAACCACGCCGGTGATGATCATCGACTGGCAGCATGACCCGGTGAAGGGCAGCCTGTGGCATGTCGACATGAAGCGCATCGACCTGGAAAAGCGCATCCGCGTCAAGGTCAGCGTCCACACCCATGGCGACCCCAAGGGCGTCAAGACGCAGGGCGGCCAGTTTGAGTTCATCACCCGCGAAGTGGACATCGAATGTTTGCCGGACGACATTCCGGCCCGCTTCGACATCGACGTCGCCAACCTGATGCTGAACCAGGGCATCCGCGCCTCCGAGATTCCGCTGTCGGGTTCGATGAAGCTGGTTTCGCCGCCGGAGCACCTGATTGCCCACGTGATCTCGCTCCGCACCTCGAAGGAAGCGGAAGCCGCGGCCGGTGCCGCTGAGCCCGAAGTGATCAAGAAGGGCAAGAAGGAAGAAGCGCCGGCGGCCGACGACAAGAAGAAGAAGTAACTCGGCCGGCGGAGTTTTCCGCCGGGCCGGTGAGGCCCGAGCTGAGGAGACCCGTGCTGAGGAGACAAGGCGACGGTGGCTGATTTGGCGGAGAACCGGTGGCTGGTGGTGGGGCTGGGCAATCCTGGTCCCGAGTATGAGTGGACACCGCACAACGCGGGGTTCCTGGCCGTCGATTGCTTCGCGGCGCGGAATTCGATCCGGGTGCACCGGAAAGAGTGTCTGGCGCTGGTGGGTGGTACGGAAAAGTTGTTGGTCGCTAAGCCGCAGACGTACATGAACGAAAGCGGCGGGGCGGTGAAGCAGTTGCTGGCCAAGTACGGCTTTTCCGCCAGCCAGCTGTTGCTGGTGTATGACGAGCTGGCTTTGCCGTTCGGGCATTTGCGGATTCGCCCGCAAGGGTCGGCGGCGGGGCACAACGGCGTGAGTTCGGTGATTCGCTCCATTGGGACACCGGAGTTTCCGCGGTTGCGGATTGGGGTTCATCCGGGCGAAGGGCGCACGGGTGGCAAGGATTATCTGCTTTCGCCGGTTCGGCGGGGGCAAAGACAGGAATTGGATTTGGTGCTGGAGCAAACGGCTCTGGCGATTGAATCCGTAGTGGCTGAGGGCGTCGACAAGTCCATGGCGAAGTTCAACCGCCGGGCCGAACCGGAACCGCAAGGTCCGAAGGCCTGAAACGTGAACCGCCACGCCCACGAGCAATAGAGGAAGAGGAAGCATGAGGCTTTACGAAGAAGTGTTGATCGTCAAGCCGGACGCGACTGAAGAAGACGCGAACGGAGTGATCGAGCTGTTGTCCAAAACGGTCACCGACCAAGAGGGCAAGATCGAGAAAGTGGATGACTGGGGCCGCCGCAAGCTGGCCTACCGGGTTGCCAAGTGCGACGAAGGCCACTACTTTGTGGTGACCTTTGAAGCCAAGGCGGAAACGGTGCGCGAAGTGGAGCGCCGGTTACGCGTCAGCGATCTGGTGATCAAGTTCATGACCGTCCGCCTGGACGAGAAGCTGAAGTGGGTGGAGAAGCGCAAGAAGAAGCGTGAAGAGCGCGCCAAGCGTAAGCCCCCGGTTCCGGCTCTGCTGCCCGCCATTCCAGGTGCTGGCGCTCCGGGTGTTCCGGCCGCGGGTGCGCCTGCGCTGCCGGCGGCCCCGGCTATTCCGGCCGGTCCTGCTCCGGGCAAGCCTGTGTCTGACCCTGTTCCCGCTGCGGCTGTTCCCGCGGCAACTGTGCCCGCTGCTGCGCCGGCGGAAGAAGTGAAGGAGAGCTAACCATGGCTGAACAACAAAAAGGCGGACGTCCGATTGCGGCGTCTATGCGTCCCACCGGTGGCGACAAGGCCATGGGCTCCCGGAAGCAGTACTTCCGGCGCAAGAAGGTCTGTAAGTTCTCGGTGGAAAAGATCGACGACGTCACTTATCGCGACGTGCAACTGCTGAAGCAGTTCATCAGCGAGAATGGCCGCATTCTGCCGCGCCGGATCACGGGTACCAGCCCGGCGTTCCAGCGGCGTCTGGCGCGGGCGATCAAGCAAGCGCGTAACATCGCTCTGCTGCCGTTTAACTCGCGCGGCTAGGTTCCAGGTAATAACACCAGGACCGGCAAATCAGGATCAAGGAATAAAGCAATGGAAGTCATTCTGAGAGAAGAAGTCGACAACCTCGGCTCGCGCGGGGAAGTGGTGAAGGTAAAGGATGGTTACGCTCGTAACTTCCTGTTGCCGCGCCGCCTGGCTGTCCCGGCCAACGAATCGAACAAAAAGATTGTCGAGCAGGAACGTCAGGCGTGGTTGAAGAAGGAAGCCAAGGCGGCCGGTGAAGCGGCGGAGCTGGGCAAGCTGGTGGATGCGGTCGTGTTGACCATCAAGGCCAAGGCGGGCGAGAACGATCACTTGTTTGGTTCGGTGACGGCGCAGGATCTGGTGAACCACTTGACCGCGCTCGGTTACACGATTGAGCGCCGCAAGATCGTGCTCGATGAGCCGATCCGGCAGCTGGGTGAGCACAAGGTGGCCGTGAAACTCCACCGTGAAGTGACCGCCCACATCACCGTCAACGTTGTCCGGGAAGAGGAGTAGGCCACTCCATGGCTTACTTCGACCTGACGGGACAAGTAGCCATCGTCACCGGGGGTGCGGCCGGCATTGGGGAAGCGATTTCCCAACGTCTGGCCCACGCCGGCGCGAAGGTGTATATCGCCGACGTCAACGCGGAAGCCGCGGCGGCGACGGCCGCAACCATTCCGGGAGCCTTACCGCTGGCGATCGACATCACTGATTCGGCGGCCGTCAATGCGGCTTTTGAAGCGGTGGGCAAGATCGACATCCTGGTGAACAACGCCGGCACCGCCGGCACCGCGGCTCCGCTCTGGCAGCAGACCGACGCCGAATGGCGCCGCGTGATCGACATCAACCTGTTGGGCGTCGTGTTCACCACGCGCGCCGTTCTGCCCGGCATGCGGGAGCGCCAGTATGGCCGAGTGGTCAACATCGCCTCCATCGCCGGCAAAGAAGGCAACCCCAACATGACGGCCTATTCGGCCACCAAGGCCGCGGTGATCGGCTTCACCAAATCGGTGGCCAAAGAAGTTGCCACCGAAGGTATCTGCGTCAACGCCGTTTCACCCGCCGTGATCCGGACCAAGATGCTGGACCAGCTGACTCCGCAGCAAGTGGAGTACATGACGGCCAAGATCCCGATGCGGCGCACCGGTACCACCGAAGAGATTGCTGCCGTGGTCCATTTCCTGGCGTCCCCCGATTGCAGCTTCGTCACGGGCCAAACCTACGACGCTTCGGGTGGACGGGCCACTTACTAATTTGCCCTTCCTGCGGGCGTACCGTTAGTCTGAACCGGGGCGGTGGGCTCTCGAGCTGCACCGCCCGCTTGATTTCTGCTCCCCTTTCCGGTGCCCTACCCAAGCACCGCCCAATTGTTTAACCTCGTCGTTGACGCTTAGGGAACTCCTGCCATGATTCTCACTCCTCAAGAATATTCCGCCACCCCCGCCGCCACGCTGCTGAGCGAAGTCGCCCGAGGCCGCGTGCCGTTTGACCATGTCCTGATCAAGGACCTGATCGGCCGCCCGGAAGAGACCGCGCTGGCGATCGCCCAGGTCTCGCCCGAAGGTTGGATCTTCGACATCACTGACGAGCTGCTGGACCTGTGCCGCCACCTGCGCGACGCCCGCGTGCTGCCCTTCCTGATGAAGGTGCTGGATGACAGCGCCGATGAGGCTCTGTTTGAGGCGTTTGCCTCCCTGGGCGCCGCTGCCGTGGATCCGCTGCTGGCGGCCTATCCGGAATCGTCGGACGAGATCAAGGATGAGATTTTGTTTGCGCTGGCCGCTCTGGGCACCAAGGATGAGCGCATCGAGGCACTGCTGAAGTCCGCGCCCGATGGCGATATCCCGCTGGGCCTATACAACGAAGGCCACACGCCCAAAGAGTTTGATGTTTTCGCCGACAGTGAAGCGGAAGGCCTGCCCGTGGCCGAAGCGCTGAGTGTCGAGGAGAGGCTGGAATTGCTCGGCTCCCCGCTGGAGCGCTACCGCGGCTTTGCCGCCGCCAGCCTCTATCGTGAAGAGCTGAACGCCGGCCAGCAGGACCGCCTGTTCGCCACCGCCCGGCAGGATGCGAGCATCGCCGTCCGCGCCCACTGTTGGGAGGCGCTGGAAGGAACCGATCGCACCGACATCCTGGCCGAGATGATGGATCGCCTGGCCGACGAGAAGCGGCCCGACCAGGAGCGGACCAGCATTCTGGTGGCCCTGGCCTCCAAGAGCGACGAGGAAGCCGTCCACGACGCCATGCTGGCCTTCTACGGGCAGCCCGGCAACCGCGCCAAGGCCCTCGAAGCGATGTGGCGCAGCCTGGACCCTGAGTTCACCGAGAACTTCCGCCAGCACCTGGACGACACCGATGTCGAACTGCGCCGTCTGGCGCTGCGTGGCGTGGGAGCGTTGCGGGTGACGGCGGAACTGGGCCGTATCCGCAAAGCGATCCAGGATGAGGATGTGCGTGAAGACGCCATCTTTGCCTACGCCCTGGCCTCACCGGGCAAGTCCTCCGTGGCCTTCCTGCGCTCCCTGCAAAAGAAGGTGGAAAAGGAAGCGGGCGGGCTGAGCCACGATGAGGAAGAAGTGCTGTGCCTGGCGCTGGACGAACGGCTCCGGTCTGAGGGCAAGGAGCCTGTGTTCATGGAAGAACACCTGCGCGACCACCATCATCACCACGAGGAAGAATAAAACATTCTTCATCTCGAATGATTTATTGAACATTAATATCACTCGCATGCGGCTGTAAAGTGAAAAGCCGATGTTAGAGTCGTGACGAGAGTTCACTTCTCCTGGTCCGACCGAGCAGTCGCCGAGACCTTCACTTCCGCCGTCAGCCTGCATAGCCACACCAGCCTGTCGCGCGAGACACTTACTTTCATCCCCCGCCATACCTGCGATGTGCCCGTGCTGTCGCACGGCATCCGCCGGTTGGAAAACATCTACCGGAAGCATCATCAGCGGGAGATCAACTACAACGACGTCTGGTGGACACCGCCGCTGACCCCGCGCGCCAGCTGGGACCTGGAATGTGGCCAGATTGAGTCACAATTGGGCCTGAAGCCGCTCGTTTCGCTCTCCGACCATGACGACGTCGAAGCGGGCGTGCAACTGCAGTCACAGGGCATTGCGGCCCCGGTGTCGGTGGAATGGACCATCCCCGTGGAGCCCGTGTTCTTCCACATCGGCCTGCACAACATCGACGCGGCCATGATGCCGATGCTGGCTGAAGTGACGGCCGACCCGCGCCCGCAGCGTATCCGGGACGCATTTGCGCAGGTGGCCGCCTGCCCCGGAGCGCTGATCATCTTGAACCACCCGCTGTGGGACGAGATTCGCGCCGGCAAGGCCGTCCATGAAGAGCGCCTGGACTATCTGCTTTCGCTGGTCCGGCCCTGGATCCATGCGCTGGAGCTGAACGGCTTGCGGCCCTGGAGCGAGAACCGCCGCGTGATGGAACTGGCGGAACGGCTGGGCATGCCAGCCATCTCTGGTGGTGACCGCCATGGCGGCGAACCCAACGCCAACCTCAACCTCACCCATGCCAGCACGTTCTCTGAGTTTGCCCAGGAAGTGCGCGACGGCCACAGCGAAGTGTTGCTGATGCCCCAGTACAAGGAGCCGATCAAGCTGCGGTTCATTGGCGTGATGTGCGACGTGCTCCGCGATCAGCCCGGCAGCCGCTGGGCCGACCGTATCTTTTGGCGCAACCCGGACGGCGTTATTCACCGTCTCTCTGATGTAATGGAAGAACCGGCCCCTGGTGTGATCGGGCAGTTTGTGAAGTTAATCAGATTTGCAGATTGCCGCAACGTACAATTCACATTGCGTTGGGCGCTGGCAGATAGGAGCGAAGCGGTCCTGTGAGCAACTACCCTCGTGTCGCGTTCTTTACAGACTCCTTTCACGACGTTAACGGAGTTGCGCACACGAGCCGCCAACTGGATAGCTTCGCCCGCCGCACCGGACGCCCGCTGCTAAGCGTCCACGCCGGCCCCAAAACCAGTTGGGCTGACGACACGGTGGAATTGCAGCGCAGTGAGGCCCGCATTCTGCTCGATGACGGGCTGGCGTTTGATCCGCTGCTTTTCCGCCACATGCCGCTGGTGGAGCGCGCCGTCAAGCAGTTTAAGCCGGACGTGATCCACATCACCGGCCCGGGTGATCTCGGTTGGCTGGGGCTGATCACGCATTGGCGGTTGGGCATTCCGGTGGTGGCCTCCTGGCACACCAACCTGCACGAATACGCCGCCCGCCGCTTCCCGCTGCCTTCAATCGCGCAGCCGGTGCAAGACATCTGCTGGCAAAGCCTGATGCTGTTCTACCGCATCGCGGAACGCTGTCTGGCCCCGAATGAAGAGCTGCGGTCGCTGATTCAAGATCAAGCCAAGACGCCCACCGCCTTGATGGAGCGGGGGATCGACGCGGACCTGTTCACGCCCGCCCGCCGCCAGCGCTCCGACGATGCCGTTGTGCTGGGCTACGTGGGGCGGCTCCGGCCGGAGAAGAACGTGCAGATGCTGGCGGAGGTGGAAAAGGCCATCCGCGCTGCCGGGCTCACCAACTACCGGTTTCTGGTGGTAGGCGATGGCAGCCAGCGCGAATGGTTGCGCCACAATCTGGTCCAGGCGGACCTGCCCGGAGTGCTGAAGGGCGGCCCGTTGGCGGACGCCTATGCCGCGATGGACGTCTTCCTGTTCCCCTCCACCACCGACACCTACGGCAACGTGATCGCCGAAGCCCTGGCCTCCGGCGTCCCCGCCATCGTTACATCGAGCGGTGGACCCAAGTTTCTGGTGCGCGATGGCGAGACCGGCTTCGTCGCCGCCACCGGCACCCAGTTTGCTCAGCGAGCCGTGGAGATGGTGGCCGGACAACATCCGTCAGCCGCGATGCGAACCGCCGCCCGCGCTTGGGCGGAAGGCCGCACCTGGGAAGCGGTGTTTGAAGGCGTATGGGACTGTTACCGCCAGGCCGCAGGTGCTAGCATCGCAGCATGTCCTCCACGTTTCGCGCCAGCCTCCTCCAAGGTAAGGTAGCGTTCCTCACTGGCAGTTCCAGTGGCATCTGCCTGCGCCTGGCTGAACGGTTTGCCGAAGCCGGAGCGGCGGTGATGCTCCACGGCCGTAATCAAGACAAGCTCGACGCGGCGTGCGCCAGCATTCTTTCCACCGGCCGCACCGCCTCCAATGTCGCCGCCGATGTGCGGGACTATGCCGCCATGGCCGCCGCCATGCAGAAGACGCGCGATCTGTTTGGCCCCATCGACATCCTGGTCTGCGGCGCGGCGGGCAACTTTCCCGCGCCCATCATGGGCATGTCGGCCAACGGCTTTAAGGCGGTGGTCGATATCGACTTGCTGGGCACCTACAACACCGCCCGTGCCGCCTACGAGCATTTGCGCAAGCCTGGTGCGTCGATCATCTCGATCTCGGCCAACCACGCCAGCATTCCCTATCCGATGCAAGCCCACGTCTGCGCCGCCAAGGCTGGGGTTGAGCGTCTGACGCAAGTGATGGCGCTTGAATGGGGTCCCGAAGGCATCCGCGCCAACACGATCAACCCCGGCCCCATCGACGGCACCGAAGGCATGGCCCGCCTAGCCCCGACGCCCGAAGCTCGGGAGGCGGTGATGAAGACCGTCCCCCTGCGCCGCATGGGCACCAAGGACGACATTGCCGATCTGGCCCTGTTCCTGTGCTCCGACGCCGCCTCCTATATCAATGGGGCGGTGATGGTCTGCGATGGTGGTCAGATCCACCTGGGCGCCCGGACGCTGGGCGCGTAACAGACGCCTTCGGAGCCGTGACCGCAAGGGAGTAAACATGGCCCAGCGGGCCGCAACAGGCGATGAAGACGTTTTCTGCGCTCTCAATAACATCAATAGTCTTGCAGAGCGTCTTCAATGGAGTGGTCGGGGAGTGCCCGTTGGGACCAACCGCACACGCGGAGAAAATGCCGGAGAGCGACCGCGCCGGGTTCCTCTCCGGCTGGCGGAATTACCGGTGACCTCGGCCACCGCCGCCAAAGCCATTGTTCGCGGCATCCAGTTTCGCCTTTTGATCCGTCGTCAACAGCGCATAGAACGCGGCGTCGGCCTTGTTCCGGAGGGCCGTGATCTGGCCGTGCGCGGTGCCGATCTGCGCGGAGAGATTGTCGATCACCGACGTGCTGTTGGTCTTGACGGCCGCCTGCAGGGACGTGTGATAGCCGCTGAGCGCGGTCTCAATCGGCGCGGCGGCATTCAGAGAGTTGGTGAAGATCGTCGTTGCCTGCGTGGCTTGGGCCGTGGTCAACGTCAGCAGTGACGTCAGCCGCTGCACCTTGTTGGCGACAACCGTGGCCGTGTCCGGTGGCGTGGCGGAGGTCAACACCCCAAAAGGGCCTTGGGCGAACGTGGTGACGGCAAACAGGGCCGCCACCGGTAACATCTTGGTCAGTACTTTCATGGCCGAATCCTTTGTTAACTGTGATAGTCGGCAGCGATCGAGAGAAGCACTCCATCACTGCTGCCACCCCCATGGACGGGCCTGGTTTTGCGGGCGTTGCACGCGGAGGCCAAGGTTTACATAGTTAACAAATTGATGATCTGGTCTTAGCAATAGGCTAGAAAGTAAGTACGGCTAATCGGGATAACCGCCGGATGCGGCCAGCTGCTGAAGAGCCTCACCGGTGACGCGGTTGATGGTCCATTCATCCATGGCGATGGCGCCCAGGCTCCGGTAGAAGCCAATGGCCGGTTCATTCCAATCAAGCACGGACCATTCCAGCCGCCCGCAGTTCCGCTCCACCGCCAGCTGCGCCAGCCGGACCAGCAGCGCCTTGCCGATCCCGCGGCCGCGGTGGGCGGGGTCGACAAAAAGGTCCTCCAGGTAGATCCCCGGCCGCGCCAAAAAGGTGGAGTAGTTGTGGAAGAACAGCGCGAAGCCGGCCGGAGCGCCCGCCCATTCCGCGATGATCACTTCGGCGTACGGACGGTCGCTGAAGAGAGTCTCCGCCAGCAGAGATTCGGTGGCCACGACGCTATCGGCCAGCCGCTCATACTCGGCCAAGCCTTGGATGAACTTGAAAATCAGGGGGACGTCGGCCGGTTGGGCCAGACGAAGTGAAATGGACATTCACTCGATTTTCGCCGATCTCGCAGCCCGATTCCGGCGCTCGCCCCTTCCAGGCTGGGTTTCGCCCCAAAACATCACGGGTGGCCGGGCGGCGCCTTCTAGGCTGAAGGTACCCGGCATTGGCCCAATAAACCCTTTCCCCCCCATTTCATGGTCCTGGGTGCGGTGCCGGGTTAAAAGAAGAGTTTTGCGAGCTGCGGCGGCGTGCTCTGCGGTGGGCCTTACGCCTTGGCGCCCGCGTTCATGATCATGGCCAGCAGGTTCCAGGCCACGATGAAGGCAAAGAACATGTTGATCCGCGCCAGCGTCCGTTCCCGCTGCGTGTACCAGCAGTAGCCCGCCATCACCATCGCCACCGCCTTCACGAAGGCCAACCCCACCAACGGGTTGAACGACTGCATCGCAAACCGCACCAGCGGATTGCCCTCCTGCACACCCTGCGCCAGAAAAGCGAGCGTGGTCAGTAGATCCAGGCACTGCAGGTAGGTGAAGTTCCAGAGGCGAATCTTAAGGGCGTCGGTCATGTCTCTAAGGTAGAGCCTGGCCCGATACTAAGGCATCAATCGATCGTACTGGTCCAGGTACGGTCCGGTTCCAGTACCACTTGGCTAAGGTTGCGCAGACATTCTAAGTGCGCCAGCACCTCGTAGACGGCAAAGCGGTAGTGGAACGCAGACAGCCGGCGCGGCCACAGGATGCTGACCAGTTCGTGGGCGGTGCGCGGATGCAGCCGGAGCGCGGTCACGATCTCGTCGCACCGCTCATGATGGTGCGCGATGGTCTGTGTGGCCCACTCGCGATGTCCGGTGAAGGGCAAGCCGTGCGACGGGTAAAGCGTGTCGCAATCGAGCTCCGCCACCCGTTTGAGCGACTCAATAAAATCCCCCAGCGCATCCTCGCCCGGCACCCAGCTGATATTGGGCGTGATGTTTTCGAGCAGATGATCGCCCGTCAGCAACGCCCCGTCGTCAAAATGCAGGCAGACATGGCCCGGCGAATGTCCGGGCGTCCACACCACCTCCGCGTCGCCCCACCGCTCACCGCCCTCGAGCAGTACGTCTGGCGTCAGCCGCACAAAGCTGCGGCGCACGTCGGTGAAGGCGGCGATCACTTTGGTCTGCAGCTCCAGCGGCGTGTGGGCTAGCGTTAGCGCTTCGTCCGGTTCGCGGCGCTGTTCAGTGGCTTCGACCGTCTCTTCCAGCAGCGCGAACTCCCGCCGATGCATGGCTAGCTGGGCGCCGCTCAGCTCCAGCACCTTGGGCGCCAGCCCCATGTGATCCGGGTGCATGTGCGTCAACAGCAGGGTCTTGATGTCGCGCCACGCCACGCCCGCCTGCTGCAGCTGCATATCGAGCGCGGCGAAGCACTCGGGCGTCGTCATACCGCAATCCACCAGCGTCCAACCCGCCGCGCCGGGCACCAGATAAGCGTTCACCTGTCCTAGCTCCCAAGGCAGCGGCAGGTCCAGGCGATGGATCTCGGTCACGCTCTCCAGCGTACCCCCAATGAATGCGAGAATCCTGGGATGCCCGTTTCCGTTCGCCATGCCCTCTTGAGTGTTTGCGCGCTGGTCTCGCTGGTCATGCCTGCGGAAGCCCAGACGCCCGCGCCCGTCGATCTGATCCTGCACAACGGCCATGTCTTCACGGCGGACGAACAGTTCCGCGTGGCCCAAGCGCTGGCCGTGCGCGATGGCCGCATTGTGGCGGTGGGCGGTCCGGAACTGCTGAAGCGGTACGCGGCCAAACAGACCATCGACCTGAAGGGCCAAACCGCGATCCCCGGCTTTATCGATGCCCACATCCACGTCCGCGGCCAGGCTCGCCACTATGTGGACTTGACCGAAGTGAAGTCGATCCAGGAGATCCGCACGCTGGTCACCGCCAAGGCGAAGGAGCTGGGCAAAGGCCAGTGGGTAAGCGGCTACGGCTGGTCAGAAGATGCGGTGGAAGAGAAGCGCAAACCCAACCGCCAGGATCTCGACCAGGCCGCTCCCGACAACCCCGTCGTGCTGACGCGCGCCGGCGGCCATTCCAGCGTCGGCAATAGCCTGGCGCTTACCGCCGCCAAGATCACCCGCGCCACGCCCGACCCTGACCGCGGCACCATTGAGCATGACGACATGGGCGAGCCCTCCGGCATTGTCCGCGAGCGCAACGACGTCTTCACCAAGTTCCTGCCCCGCGCCGACGCCGCGGAGGTTCGCGCCAGCCTGAAGAAGAACCTGCAAGCGCTGTTCGCCAAAGGCATCACCAGCATCATCGATGCCGGCGGCTCCGTGGACCAGTGGCCGGAGTGGCAGAAGGTCTACGCCGAAACGCCGGACCTGCCGCGCGCCGCCATGCAGATCCGCTGGGGCCTGGCCGAAGACATCAAGCGGTTCGGCAAAAAGACCGGAGACGGGGACGACCGCCTGCGCGTGGGCGCCATCAAGATTTTCGTCGATGGCGGCTTTACCGGACCCGCTGCCTACACGATCGCCCCCTACAAGAACCAGGGCGACTATCGCGGCAAGCTGACCATGAGCGAAGCCGCGCTGCTCAATGCCTTTCGTCAAGCGCACGCCATGGGTTGGCAGCTGGGCCTGCACACCATCGGCGACGGCGCGATCGAGCTCGCCGTCAATCTGCTGCACCAGGTGCTGCAGGAGGCGCCGCGCGCCGACCACCGGCACTATTTGAACCACTTCAGCATGACGCCGCCGGAGGCAACGTATGCCCGTATGGCGGCGGACAAGATCTGGATCGCCCAGCAACCCAACTTCACCTACACGCTGGAAGGCCGCTACGCCGACTATCTCGACGACGCCCGCGCGCAGTTGAACAACCCCGTCGCCACGCCGATCAAGAAAGGGATCTTCTTGGGCTTCTCCAGCGACATCCTGCCCATCGGCCCCATGTACGGCCTCTACGCCGCTACCACCCGCAAAGGCATGTCAGGCAAAGTGTGGGGCGAAGGTGAGCGCATCTCCATGGCCGACGCCATTGCTCGCTACACCCGCTACGCTGCGGCCTTCACGCGCGAGGAAAAGACGAAGGGGACGCTCGAAGCCGGCAAGCTGGCCGACATCGTGGTGCTGCCGGTGAATCCGCTGACCATGACGCTGGTGGGCGGCAAAGTGGTCTACCGGTCCTCTGAGCGGCGTTAGCCGCGTACTCAGATCTGCAAGGCACCGGACAGGCGGTGGGCCAGGTCAACACTGAAACCCAGCACGGAAACAGGGCGGCCCGGTGAGCGAAATGCTCCACCAAGCCGCCCTGTCCGGAGGGGAGGTTGTCGGGGTTGGACTACTGGGCTTGCCGCCGGCGCAAGGCTAGCGCCAAGCCAGCCAGACCCGCCGCCGCCGCCCCGATCGTGCCCGGCTCCGGCACGCTCGACGGGCCGCCGCCGAGAGCATCCGAAGCCGTGATGTTCAGCTTGATGTAGCCATTGATGGAGAGGTTCGCCAGATTCACAAAGATCTGATCGCCGGTGAAGCTCAACCGCGACGCGTTGAAGCCGCTGTAGTTGGTGGACGGATCAATCGTCACATCCAGAAACGCCGGCCGCGTCAGATTGGTGACCACGGGTCCGTTGAAGCCACTGAACTCGCTCCAAGTGCATCCCCAGCAGGAGAATGAGAACTCAATTGAGTTGGGGCTCACCTGCGCGGTGTACACTCCGCTCTGGTAGGTGTAGATCGATGACGGGGCCACCGCCGTTCCCATGTCCCAGTAAGGGTACATCCAGCTGCCCAGCAGAATGTTATGGGTGATGTTGATGTTGTCCCCAGTCAGAGTTCCGGCCTGGGCCGAGCAAAGAAGGAGCGGCATGACAAAGGCCGCGCTCAGGAATTTGTTGATCAGTTTCATTAGGGTCTCTCCGTTTTTTTTGAATCCGGGTCAGGGATGATTGGGCTTTCCGCCCTGCGCTCTAATGGCGCCTCAGGTTGGCCTGAATTGAAACTACTGGACGCCCTCGGCAGACGCACTTACCGGCGTTCCATAACCCGGGCTCGCTTGGGCGCGGCCGGTGGACCGCACCACCCTGCTCCCAGGCGGCTAAGACGTCCAGACCGCGCGCTCAGCGCTGGAAACAAAGGCCGATTTGCTGCAACGGCTGCGGCCGCCCGCTAGCTCTCCGGTTTGGAAAGCCCCTGGCTGGTGGTACCGGTACGATGCCCGATCTTTTTGTGCCCGATCCCGGGCGCGGGATGTCACACCGGAATGCGGCTAGATCTCGGCGGACCCATCCAGGCTGCGCCATAGATACCAGCTGGCCACGGTAGCCCACGGCCGCCACGGCTCGGCGATCTCGATCATCTGCTCCGGCTTGGGCAGCGCTTCCAGTTCGTAGGAGCGTTTCATTGCCGCGCGGATCCCCAGGTCAGCCGTGGGGAGAATGTCATGGCGCTTCAGAGCAAACATCAGGAACATCTGTGCGGTCCACACGCCGATGCCCTTCACCTGCGTCAGGTGCGCGATCACGTCGTCATCGCTCAGGGCGGCCAAAGGGGGAAACCTAAGCTGCCTGGAGCGCGTCTTTTCCGCTAGATCGCGAATGTAGGACGCCTTCTGGCCGGACAGGCCGCAGGCCCGCAATTCCTCGGGTGTCAGCCGCAGGATCGAAGTGGGTGTAAGCTTGCCGCAAGCGGCCACCATGCGGCCAATGACGGTGACAGCGGCTTTGCCGCTAATCTGCTGGTAGACAATGGACCGGACCAGGGTAGAAAATTCGGCCGGGCGATATTGGATCGCGTAGGGGCCAACTTGGCCGATGATCTGTTTAAGAATCGGATCGGACGACTTTAAATGACGCAAAGCCTGCTGCACAAAATCGAGTATCCCCTATCACGCCGCCACCTGTTGGCTGGTGCTTTCCTGGCCGGTGGCGGACTGCTCCGCGCCCAGCAGGACGCCCTGATCAAGGTTGACGTGGACCGCGTCAACGTTCTGTTCAGCGTCCGCGACAAACAGAACGCCTACGTCACCGGCCTGACGGCGGCGGACCTGGAGATTCGCGAGGACGGCAAGCTGCAGGAGATCAAGAGCTTCACCAAGGAGACCGATCTGCCCTTGACGCTCGGCCTACTGGTGGACGTCTCCGGCAGCCAGCGGCGGTTGATTGAGGACGAGCGCCGGGCCGCCTCGATGTTCTTCCGCCAGGTGATCCGGCAAAAGGACATGGCCTTTCTGATGAGCTTCGGCGCCGAAACGGAGCTGCTGCAGGATTCCACCAACTCGGTCCGGCTGCTCGAGAAATCGTTGAGCGAGCTGCGAGAAAGCGGTGGTGGCGCGGGCTACGTCGGTGGCATTGCCGGCAACCCGGGCGCCATCCCGCAATCGAACCCGCGCGGAACGCTGATGTTCGATGCGGTCTATCTGGGCGCCAAAGAAAAGCTGGCCACGGAAGTGGGCCGCAAGGCGATGGTGCTGATCACCGATGGCATGGACCAGGGTAGCCGCGTCTCGATTGACGAAGCCATCCGCACCTCGCTCCGCTCTGATTCGTTGATCTACAGCATCTACTACGTCGATCAGGCCGCCTACGGCTTCGGCGGCGCCAGCGATTCGGCGTTGAAGAAGATGGCCGAAGAAACGGGCGGGCGCCTGTTCCGCGTGGACCGCAAGAACACGCTCGAAATGATCTTCAACCAGATCCAGCAGGAGATGCGGAGCCAGTACGCCGTCAGCTACTCCTCCACCAACCCGGCCCGCGACGGCGGCTTCCGCAAGCTGGAGATCCGGGCCAAGAATAAAGATCACAAAGTGCAGGCTCGCAAAGGCTACTTCGCGCCGGGCAGCTAAACAACGGTAGCGGATTGGTGCCGCCCCAATGCTAGGACCGCTTGCTTACGCGCGCGGCTCAGAATATCTACGCTACTGAGCCACGACCGTGAGGGAGTGGTCTTGCCGGAATCGATAGTACTGTCCGTCCACTCAAGCCGCTTCCGGATAGTCGACGCTCACCAGAAACAAGCCCCGAGCGGGCACGGTGTTTCCGCACTGCACGGGCCACTGGTCCGCCGGAATATTGCCGCGCCCGGCTTCAATGAGAGTGCCTACCAGATTGCGCACCATGTGCTTCAAGAAACCGGTCCCGCGCACGCGGTAGATCAACCGGTCCGGCTGCTCGGTCAGCACCGACGAGAAGATGGTGCGGACCATGTTGTAGCCATTGGCATAGCGCTCATCCGCCGCCGCGAACACCGTCATGTCGTGCGAGCCCAGAAACACTTGCGCCATCCGGTGCATCGCCTGATGATCGAGCGGGTAGGGATGATGGTAGACGTAGCGGTGCTCAAAAGGCGGGCAGGATTCGTCCCGGTAGATGCGGTACTCGTACGTCTTGGCGATGGCATCCAAGCGTGCATGAAAGCCTTCCGGCATCTCCGCGATGTCGAGTATCCGGATACTGGGCGGCAGCAGGCGGTTCATCGCCTTGCGCAGATTGGTCACCGGGATCGGGTTGGTCAGATCAAATGACGCCACCTGCGCCATGGCATGCACGCCCGCGTCGGTCCGCCCGGAGCCAAAGATGCGCACGGGCGCTTCCTCAATCCGGGACAGGACCGCGGTCACCGTCGCCTCAATCGTTGCGAGACCCGGTTGGATTTGCCAGCCGTGATACTCCGTGCCGTCATAGGCCAGCGTCATTCGCAGGCGGCGCGCAGGACCCCTTGTCACATGCCTCCGGTACTTGTCACATGCCTCCGGTAAACGTCACGCTGCCCCGTTACTCAATCAACGCCAACGTTTGCCCGGCCGTCACGGTGGACCCAGGCTGTGCCTTCAAGCCCTTCACCACGCCATCCTTGGGAGACTTGATCTCGTTCTGCATCTTCATCGCCTCCACCACCACAATGCCTTGACCGGCCGTGACCGTGTCGCCATCGGCAACCAGCAGCCGGATCACTTTGCCCGGCATGGTGGTGGCGATCTTCGCCGGGCCGCGGGAGGCGCGCTGCCGCGCTTGCGCCGTCTCTTCGGTCTCAACAACAAAGGCCAAGCCACGGGCGTCGAACTGCTCGCCGTTGACGCGCAGTTCGAAGCTGGCACCGTCCACCAGAACGGACCAGACACCCGGCTCCACCTCAATCGCCTCCGGCTTCGGCGGACTCAGGAGCACAGGTTTCATCGGTAGAGCGACCTCCGGTTCTCGAGCTTCCACGCACTGCTCGCCCGTCCGTCCGGAGGCGCGATCACCGGCGCACTCGGAATGGCTTTGGCGGCCGCAGCCACTTCGGCGGGAACGTTGGCCGCGGGCAATTTGAACCCATCGAGAAAGCCCGTGTGCAAGTCGCCCGCAGCAAAGCGCGGGTCCTCCAGGATCGCGCGGAACAGCGGCAGGTTGGCTTGGATCCCGCCCACATACGCCTCACTCAGTGCGCGGCGCAACCGAGCCACGGTGGCCTCGCGCGTCGCGCCATAGGTGCAGAGCTTGGCCAGCAGCGGGTCATATTCCAGTGGCACCGTCCAGCCCGGGTAGACCCCAGAATCGACGCGGATGCCGGGGCCGGAGGGCATGTCGAAGCGGGTCAGCTTGCCGGGCTGCGGCAGAAAGCTTTCGGGGTCCTCCGCATAGACGCGGCACTCCATCGCCCAGCCGCGCAGGTGCACGTCCTCCTGCTTGAACGGCAGCGGCAGGCCCGCGGCTACGTCCAGTTGCAGATGCACCAGGTCGAGCCCCGTGACTAGTTCCGTCACCGGATGCTCCACCTGGAGGCGCGTGTTCATTTCGAGGAAGTAGAAGTTGCGGTCCGCATCCACCAGAAACTCAGCCGTGCCCGCGTTGACGTAGCCCGCCGCCTGCGCCGCCCGCACGGCGGCCTCGCCCATCGCCTGCCGCATCTCCGGATACTGCGCCACCAGCGGCGACGGACATTCCTCGATCACCTTCTGGTGCCGCCGTTGAATGGAGCATTCGCGTTCGCCCAAGTGCACGCAGTGGCCATGCTGGTCGGCAAACAGCTGGATCTCGATGTGGCGCGGCTGCAGCACCAACTTCTCGATAAACACTTCGCTGCACTTGAAGCTGCGTTCGGCTTCGCTGGAAGCATCGCGCAACGCCGCCATAAACTCGCTCGCCTGGTGGACCGCTCGCATGCCCTTGCCGCCGCCGCCTGCCGCCGCTTTCAACAGCACCGGGAACCCGATGGCTCGCGCAATCTCGAGCGCTTGGTCCGAGTCCGCAATCGCTTCTTCGGTACCCGGCAGCACCGGTGTTCCAGCCGCCTTGGCCAGCCGCCGCGCCGCCGTCTTTGAGCCCAACTTCTCAATCGCACTGGCCGGCGGGCCGATGAAGACGATCCCTGCCTCTGCGCACGCCGCCGAGAAAGCCGCGTTCTCACTCAGGAAGCCGTAGCCGGGGTGGATCGCCTCCGCTCCGCAGCGCCGGGCGATCTCGAGAATCTTGTCGATGCGGAGGTAGGTGTCCGACGACGCGTTGCCGCCCAGCGGATAAGCCTCATCGGCCATGCGCACCGCGAGCGACGGCCGGTCGACATCAGAATAGATCGCCACGCTCCGGATGCCGCGTTCACGCAGGGCCCGAATCACCCGCACCGCAATCTCACCCCGGTTGGCGACTAGCACCTTCGAGAACATGTACGGCCAGTTTACCGCGCAAGCGATGGTGGCAACGGACGCAAATCGACAGCTATCATACTATGGAGCCATGGCAGCAGAACGCCAGTTAAATCTATTCCACGCTGAGGAAGATCGTCCAAGCTTCGAGGCCCTTGGACGTTCCAATGGCGGGAAGTTCTGGTACGCCCGCGACTTCATGAAGATGCTGGGCTACGAGAGTTTTGAGGCTTTTCGCAAGCCCATCAACAAAGCGATCGCCACCTGCACCGCGCTGGAGATTCAGGTCGCCGAGAATTTTACCCAGGTTCAGCGCGAGGTGGATGGCGCGTGGGTCGCGGATTTTAAACTGACCCGATTTGCTTGCTATCTGATCTCGATCAATGGCGATGTCCGAAAACCTGAGGTCGCCGCTGCCCAGGCCTATTTTGTCACCATGGCGGAAGCCTTCCGTCAGTACATTCAGGATACTGACGGGGTTGAGCGAGTCCAGATCCGTGACGAAGTCTCGGAGCGCGAGAAATCGCTAACCACGATTGCCCACCGCGCCGGCGTGCAATCCTTCCAGTTTTTTCACAATGCTGGATATCGCGGCATGTACAACATGGACCTAGCCCAGCTCAAGCAACTCAAAGGTGTATCGCACGGACGTACGGTTTTAGACTTCATGGGCCGGCAGGAATTGGCCGCTAATCTTTTTCGGATCACCCAGACCGAGGCAAAGATTGAGAATGAAGACCTTAGAGGGCAGCGACAACTTGAGAAGGCTGCTTTTGACGTCGGCCAGACAGTCCGCAACACAATGATTGAGTTGAGCGGCAAGACACCCGAGAGCCTCCCAACCTCTGAGGATATTGCGGAGGTGCGCGGAAAGCTCAAGCAGGCAAGGCGAGAGTTCGGTCGCATCGACAAGCCGTCACGGAAGAAGCTGCCCCCACCTCAGTCCGAGTAGCTTGTTTCCCACTTGTCGCCCCGTGCGAAACTACTTGTATGTCCAGTGCTGCGCCTTCGGCTGAACCGCGCAACAAAACTCGCGAGTCCTTGAAGCACCACGGCGTGCGCCTGACGCGCCAGCGGCAGATCCTGCTTGACCTGATCGACAACTCCGGCGAGCATCTCGACGCGGAGCGCCTGTTCCAGCTGGCCAAGGAAAAGGACCCCAAGCTCAACCGCGTCACCGTCTACCGCACGCTGAAGATGTTGAAGGAAAGCGGACTCGTCGATGAGCTGGACCTGATGCACCAGGCCGGCGATCAGCACTTCTACGAGACTCGCCTGAAGCAGGAGCACGCGCACATCATCTGCCTGCGCTGCGGCCGGGTGGAAGAGTTTTTCGGGGAACCGCTGCAAAAGCTGCGGCGGCAGGTGGAAAGCCATTTCGGTTTCCAGATCATGCTGGCGCGCACGGAGATTGGCGGCTACTGCGCGCATTGCCAGGCGCTGCGGGCGCAAGAGATGCGTGACGCAGCGGAACAACCGGCACTCCCGCCGGTCCGCCGGAAGCAGTTGTGAGGCGATTGAGTTGATCCTAGCGATTGAAGGTCCGGACGGCGAGCGCCAAGCGGCGCTATCGGAGTTCCCGTTCTTTGTCGGCCGCCAGCCGGAGAATCATCTGGTGCTGGCCGATTCGCGCGTGTCGCGCACCCACGCCCGCATTCTGCAGGATTCCGGCGGCCTCTGGATTGAAGATGCGGGCAGCCGCCTGGGCACCACCGTCAATGGCGACACGGTGAAGCGGCAGGAACTGCGCGCGGGCGACGTCGTCGAAGTCGGCCCGTACCGGCTTACCTTGCGCATGCCCACGCCGGACGCCTTTGCGCGGCTGCGCGAAGTGTTGGAGCTGGTCCGGTCCCTGGAAGGCACGTTTTCCCCTCAACGCATCCTGGATGGCATTGTCGACGCCGCACTAAGGATCACCAGTTCCGAGCGAGGCTTCCTGTTCCTGCGCCGCGGCGGAGCGGTCACCATGGCTGCGGCCCGCAGCGATGGCGGCGAATGTTTAAGCGAGCAGTGCATCCGCGTCCCGCGCCGTCTGATCGATGAAGCGATCTCGAAGCGCGACGCCTACGTGCTCAACTTTGACACGGAGCGCAGCTTTGACCCCGGACAGACCGTGGTGATGCTCGACCTCCGGAGCAGCGTCTTCGTCCCGCTGCCGCGCGCCGACGGCGTGCTCTATCTCGATTCCCGGATCACGTCCAGTGATCTGGCCTCGGGCAAGCGGGAGTTGCTCGAGACGCTGGCGCTCGAGGCCTCCACCGTCATCGAATCCGCCCGCGGCATCGAGGAGCGCCAGCACCGGCGCAAGCTGGAAGATGAGCTTTCGCTCGCGCGGACCATCCAGCAAAGCCTGCTGCCGCGCACGTTTCCCGATTGCGGCTGGATGCGCTCCTGGGGCGTCAACATCCCGTCGCGCCAGATTGGGGGCGACTCGTTCGACGTCCACCAGTTGAGCGAAGACGAATGGCTGATCTCGATCGCCGATGTCTCCGGCAAAGGCGCCGGCGCGGCTCTGCTGGCGTCCTTGATCCAAGGTGCGCTCTTCATGGCCGGCAACGACATCCTGTCCGCCGTCACCAAGCTGAACCGCTTTATCCTGGACCGGTCACAGGGCGAACAGTACGCCACCATGTTTGTCGGCGTGCTCTCCCGCGACGGCTTGCTGCGCTACATCAATGCGGGGCACGTGGCGCCGTTGCTGGTGGGCCGCACCTCACTCGATTCCTCCGGCATGCCCGTCGGCCTCATCGAAATCGCCACCTGGGAAGAGCAACAGGTGCAGCTGCACACGGGCGACCGTTTGATCGCCTACAGCGACGGCCTCTCCGACGCCCTGGACGTGAATGAACTGGACACCACCGATGTGGGTCTACGGGAGACGCTAAAGCAGTTCGAATCACCCGAAGACGACGTCACCGTGCTCGTGGTCGATTTCGAGCCCCCCTGCTTCCAGTTGCCGAAGTTCAATTAGGCCAGCGTGAACTCCTCGCCACGCGAGGGAATCTCCACCTCAATCGGGAATCGAGCCTGGATGGCAGCCTTCAGCGCCTGTTGGGCCGGGTATTCGCCGTGGACTAGGAACAGTTTCTTCAACGTCGGCGCCACCGGGGCCAGCCACTCGATCAATTCGCGCTGGTCGGCGTGGCCGGATAGTTCTGTGATCACTTCCACCTCGCAGCGGCGCGGGTAGGGTTCGCCCCAGATCGGCACCTCGGTCCAGCCTTCCTGCAGTTTGCGGCCCAGGGTGTTTTCTGCCTGGAAGCCGGTGATCAGCACGGTGTTGCGAGGGTCGCCGATGTTGTTGCGCAGGTGATGCAGGATGCGCCCGGCTTCGCACATGCCGGAGGCGGAGATCACCATGAAGGGGCCGCGGAGATCGTTCAGCGCTTTCGATTTCTCTACCTCTCGCACATACACGAGGCGCTTGAACCCGAACGGATCTTCGCCATCCCGCAAGAATGTCCGCGTTTCGTCATCGTAGAGGTACATGTGCCGCCGGAAGACATCGGTGGCGTTGACGGCCAGCGGCGAGTCCACAAAGATCGGAATCGACGGGATGCGGCCTTCGCGGATCAACTCGTGGATCAGCAGCACCAGTTGCTGCGTGCGGCCGACGGCAAACGACGGCGCAATGATCTTGCCTCCCCGCGCCGCCGTCCGCGTGATGACGTTCGCCAGCTTCTGCTTGACGTTGCCCTGGTCCTCGTGGAACCGGTCACCATAGGTCGATTCCATGATCAAGTAATCCACCGGCGGCAGCGGCTCCGGGTCAGCAATGATGGGCAAGCCCACCCGCCCCACATCGCCCGAAAAGCCCAGCCGCACGCCGCCTCCAGAAACCACCATCGACGTGGACCCCAGCATGTGCCCCGCGTTCACCGTCTCATACGTCAGCTGCGGACCCACCTCGTGCGGACAGTGCGGCAGCACCGAATGGAACAGTGGAACGGTGGCTTCGGCATCCTCCACCGTATAGAGCGCCTCCACGTCGTGATCGTGTCCCAGATCGTCCATCAACTGATGGCGCCGCTTGTTGCGGCGGTTCAGGAACTCGGCGTCCTTTTGTTGGATGAAGGCCGAATCGAGCAGCATCGCCTCAGAGAGGTCCGCCGTGGCGGGCGAGGTGAAGATCGGCCCGGAAAAGCCATTGCTGACCAGGTTCGGCAAGTTGCCGGAATGGTCAATGTGGGCGTGTGACAGCAGGACCGCCCGGACATTGCGCGCGTGCACGGGAAGCTCACGATTGCGGCGGAAGGCCTCCTGGCGGCGGCCCTGGAACAGGCCGCAATCGAGCAGGTACGTTTCGCCGTGAAAGTCCAGCTGGTGCATCGAACCGGTGACGGTTCGCGCTGCTCCCCAAAACGTGAGTTTCATCGACATGGATTATTCCCTCCGGCACACTAAGGCGTCTCGTCTTCACTTCGAGCATCGCACGCGCCGATATGCCCTCTATGCGTCGGTCCGTCACTCGGGGCTCTTTGTGGGGACTGGCTCTTATCCCCTCCGTCTGGCTGGCCGTACAGTTTCATGACTTGCCGCACTTAGGGGACTTCCACGACGACGCGCTTTATCTGGTGTCCGCTAAGGCGATCGCCCAAGGCGAAGGGCACCGGATGTCGAGCCTCCCGCCCATCCGCACGGACTCGCCGCCCGCCGCTGTGGCTTCGGACGCCGCACCGTATCAAACCAAGTACCCGCCACTCTATCCGGCCTGGCTCTCGAACGCCTGGCGGGCCAACCCCAACTTCCCGGCGAATCTCGGCTGGTTTCTGCCGCTGGCCTGGATCTGGCTGCCCGCGCTGGCCATCGTGTCACGCCTGGTGTTTCTTGATCTCGGCTTCTCGCCCGGCTGGTCGCTGGGGTTGTCGGCGATGGTGCTGGTCAACCCGATGGCGGCCTACTTCGCCACCAGCCTGATGGCGGAGCTGATGATGGCCACGTTGCTGATGCTGGCGTTGGCACTGGCGGAGCGCAAGCAAGGCGCGGCCAGCGGTCTGGCGGCGGCCTTGGCGCTGCTGGCGAAATCCGCTGCGATGCCCGCCTTGATCACCATCCCGGTGCTGTTCGGGCTGCGGCGGCAGTTCCGGCAGGGCTCCTACTTTCTGGCGATCGCGTGGCCCGCGTTTCTGGGCTGGACCCTGTGGGCCGCAAATCATCGCGATGTGGCCCACGTGTCGGACTACTACGTCGACTACCTGGGCTTCTATCTGGCCAACCACAACTTGGCTGACCTGCCCGGCATGGCCATCACCAACCTGCCGATTTTGATCATGGGCGCCGGCCGGTTGCTGGCCTTCACCTCTGGCTACACCGGCTGGTCCAACTATCTGGCGACGCTGCTCGGCCTCGTGGGGATGTTCAGCTTTCTGCGGCTGCGCTTCTCGCACTATCAGGCCTTCCTACTCGCGTTTCTGCCCATGCTGATCTTCTGGAACTTCACGCCCCATGAGCGCTTTCTCATTCCGGTGCTGCCGTTCCTGATCGCGGGCCTGGGCGCCGAAGTTCGCCAGATGCCCAAGATGATGCCCTGGGCCCGGCCCGTGGCCGCCGCGTTCGTCTTGTCGGTGCTCTATCTCAACCTGGAAGGCGTGTTCCGCGAGTTGCCGAAGGTGGCCCACGGCCAACGCGAGCGGCGCCATCAACTGGAACCGGTCTATCAATGGATCGCCCACAACACACCCGCCAACGCTCGCTTCGCCGCCGCGCAGGACCCCGTTTTGTGGCTCTACACCGGCCGCACCGCGCGCGGCATGCACTTCCCCACGAAGTATTTTTACGGCGACCGGCGCGAGGCGATCCTGCACTACTTTGCCGATCTGCCGGAGTTCATGCGGCAGCATCAGCTGGACTACGCGCTGGTGGTGGACGACGATTTCGCGCTCGATCTGTCGCCGGAAGAGGTGAAGGCGCGTTCGGTCAAAGTGCTCTCCAATCCCGCCTTGCGTTGCGTGCATCGTGAGGGGAAGGCGTCGGTGATGGTGCTGGCTTCACCGCCGGCCTCCGAGCAGCGGGGCCCGGCGCGGTTAGAATCGGAAAAGTATGTTTCGCCACCGGTTCCACCGTCTCCTCCCGCTGCTACTGCCGTTCACGCTGACCCTTCTCGCTGAACCGCAGCAGCGCAAACCAGTCACGCTGGAGGCTGTTGGCGGACAACGGCCCAGCTTTGCCCCCCGGGCGAACTGGTCACCACTCGGTAAAGAGTTTGTCTACACCGAAGCAGGCAAACTGATGCTCTATGAGGCCTCTTCCAAGAAGGCCAAAGAGCTGGTGGAGATGAAGAAGCTGGAAGCGCTCGCCACCAAGCCCGCCGCCGCCGGACGCTTCGATTGGCAGAACCGCCGCGTCTCCGAAAAGACCATCCAGTGGATGCCCAACGGCCGCGATCTGCTGCTGATCATCGAAGGCGACCTGTTCCTGTTCAACACCGATTCGAAGAAGCACGAACAGCTCACCGCCACCGCCACCGCGGAGCGCGACCCCAAGCCATCGCCCGACGGCAAGCGCCTGGGCTTCCGCATCGATCATGACCTCTACACGATGGAGATCGCGAGCAAGAAAGTGACGCGCTTGACCACCGATGGCTCCGCCAACATCTTGAACGGCGAGCTCGATTGGGTCTACCCGGAAGAGCTCGATCTGGGCACCGCCTGGTGGTGGTCACCCGATTCGTCGCGCATCGCGTTTATGCAGTTCGACACCACGCGCTTGGGCACTTACCCGCATGCTGACCTGCTGGGCGTAACCGCGTTTGCTGAGCCGCAGAAGTACCCCAAGACCGGCACGCAGAACTCCGACGTCCGGCTGGGCGTTGTCGCGGCCACCGGCGGGTCCACCAAGTGGATGGACGTGGGCGAAATGCGGGACCACCTGCTGGCCCGCGTCAACTGGATTCCGGAATCGAACACGCTGGCCGTGCAGAAGATGACGCGCGTGCAGAACAAGCTTGATTTCATTGCCGCTGATGCATCCACTGGCGCCTCCAAGGTGTTGTTCACCGAGAAGGACGCCACTTGGATTAACGTCGCGGATGACCTCACCTTCTTGCCCTCGCGCAAGCAGTTCCTGTGGTCCAGCGAAAAGACCGGCTTCCGGCACCTCTACCTGATGAGCTACGAAGGCCAGGAGGTGAAGCGGCTGACGTCTGGTGAATGGGAAGTCTCGGATGTGCTGCAGGTGGACGAGAAAGCGGGCAAGGTCTACTTCACCTCCACTGAGGTCAGTCCGCTCGAACGGCAGCTCTATGTCGTGGACTTGAACTCGGGCGAGAAGAAGGCTCTCACCTCCGCCGGGGGCACGCACTCCATCTCCATGAGCCCGGCGGCGGACTTCTACCTCGACACGCACTCCTCGCTCAAGACTCCGCCGCGCACCACGCTCCACAAGTCCGATGGCGCGGAAGTGGCCGTCTTCCGCGAGGCCGACCGCAAGGTGATTGACGAGTTCGCTCTGCTGCCGACGGAGGTGGTGAAGGTGACTTCGGCCGATGGCGCGCTGATGTACGCCCGGTTGATCAAGCCGGCCAACTTTGACCCCGCCAAGAAGTACCCCGCCGTGGTCTTCGTCTACGGTGGGCCGCACGCCCAAACCGTGCGCGACTCCTGGGTGGGCTTGAGCTGGGAGCAGGCGCTGGCTCACAAGGGCTTTGTCATTTGGCAGCTGGACAACCGCGGCTCTGGTGGTCGTGGTCACGCCTGGGAATCCAAGCTCTACCGCCGCATGGGCAAGCAGGAGCTGGAAGATCAGAAGGCCGGCGTCGACCATCTGCTGAAGATGGGCTTTGTCGACTCCAAGCGCATCGGCATCAATGGCTGGAGCTATGGCGGCTATATGACGCTCTACGCGCTGCTCAACGCCCCGGAAGTGTTCGCGGCGGGCATCTCCGGAGCGCCCGTAGTCGATTGGCGGCACTACGACACCATCTACACGGAGCGCTATCTGGGTATGCCGCAGGAGAACGAATCCGGCTACAAGGACAGCTCCGCGCTCACCTATGCGGGCAACCTGAAGGGCAAGCTGCTGCTGGTCCACAATTTCGGCGACGACAACGTGCTGTTCCAGAACAGCTTCCAGATGGCCGATGCGCTGCAGAAGGCCGGTAAGCAGTTCGAGATGATGATCTACCCGCAGAAGTCCCACGGCGTCTCGGGGCCTGCGGCTCGCCAGATGCGGGAGATGATGACCAACTTCCTGGAACGCAGCCTGGGTGTCACGCCGTAGGGCAGGGAAGTCTCGGGTAAACAAAAAGGGCGTCCGTCAATCGGGACGCCCTTTGCTTTTTTCGAACGCTTTCGAGAATTCGCTCGGCTACGCCGGACCCACGATCAGCCCCATGCGTGAGCTTGGGGCTATCTTCGGGCGGGTGAACAAGCCCCAAGCTGACGCATGGGGCTAGGCCAAGCACCGCGAACCGTTAGTGGTTGCCGCCGCCGCCACCGGAATGGGGCGCGCCGCCGCCGCCGGACCGGCCACCGCCCATCGAGCCGCCCGTAGAAGCGCCACCACTGGGGGCGCTACCGCCTGCCGGAGCGCTCGGCATCGCGACTGAGCCATTCACGCCGCCGCCGGTGCGTCCGCCAATGGTGGAGTAGCCCAAGTTCGGGTTGTAGGAGCTCTGCCAGGCACCACTGCCGCTAAACCCGCCGCCGCTGCCGCCGGAATACGTGGGTGGGGGGGGCTGATAGTAGATCGCCATCACCGAACCGGGGGACCAGTAGCGGTAGCCAAACGGGCTGTTCCACGCGCCGTGGCCCGGCAGGTAAGTGAACATGTTGAAGAAGGAGTTGTAATACCAGCCGCCCGTGGTCCAGCCGCGCGGCGAATCCGCCTGGACGCTCTTGGCGGCCGACATGTTGGCCATCGCCACATAGCTGGCCCGCCGGCTGGCCCAGCGGTAGAGGCTGTCGGTCTGTTCCTTGTCGAACTTCTCCACCTTGCCATCCGCGAGCATCATCACCTTGCCGCCCTTCAGCAGCGCCGAACCCACGGCCAATTCGCCGGACCAGACGCGCACCCTCGCTTGCGGACCGGCCGTAATCGAGTAGACGCCATCCTTGTTGATGACGATCTCCTGGCCGCCCACCAGCACCAGCGTCCGGTTGGTCTTCACCGAATCCGCCGCCTCAATGATGATGGTGCCGTCCTTCAGCTCAATCCGCGAATCGGTGATCTCGCCGTTGATCATCTTCACTTGCGTGTGATCGTTCATGCGGAGGAAGACGCCGGGGCCTAGCAGCACTTCGGCGCGGCCTTCTTCGGTGGCCAGCGTTTCGCCGGGCTTCATGGTCTGGAAGACGCTGATCTTCAGCTCCACCGGCTTGCCGGCCAGCAGTACATCGCCTTCGGTGTAGTGGATCAGGCCGGACTTGGCCGAAAGCAGACTCTGGGCTACCGCGGACGCAGCCAGAGCGGACAGTAGAACTAGTAGACGCATCTCGCCTCCTAGCCTGACTATACACCCGTTTTGACAATGGCGCGCACTTGCTTTCAAAGAAACCGGATGCGTTTGGGCCCCAAAGAGTGCGGCCTCGGCGCCCCGGAGAGAGAGCTGCCGGAGCCGGCGTGGCGGAATGATAAGTCGCATCCGGTTACTCGGGATTCTCAGTAGACTATCTTACTGGCCGCCGTTCAACGTTGCTGACCTCATCTCGATGTAAAGTCCTGGGAAAGTTAGACTTTTCCGCGGGCGGTGCGGCTTCACGAAAAGCCGTTTGCAAGGTAACTCGAGTAGGGTACCAACGTAGAGAAACGGAGGAGAGGCGAGAAGCTCTGGCCGCGCCCTGCGTGAACGGCCCCGAGGAAAGCCGTGTCCGCATTTGCCGGTGGGACAGGTTTCCGCCGTACTATTTCCCGCCCGGCGCATACATGGGGCGTGTTTTGTGGCTCCGCCCTGCTCATGGCGGCGCCGCCGGCCGTCTCCGCGCGCGCTAGGTGCGTGATCTCTCCCTGCGACTTAGTCGTCAGTCAAAGCAGAGGTTTATCGTATGTCCAAAAAATGAAGAGGGGAGCAAACTCTAGTTGATGGATGAGTCCATTAATCGGTAAAAGGAGTTTTGAGATGAACAGTTGTACCGCATCACATTGCCGCTTCTTAGAAGATAGGTTACATGGACTGAGGCGGGCCCTTGCGGCACCAGCCAGTATTGCATTCGTGGGGACAATGATTCTCTGTAGTCCTTCTTGGGCTCAACCAATCATTACGGTGCCGCCGTTTGTGGACGGGATCACGCCCACTTCGGCTCGCGTGACCTGGGTCACGAACCTGGCCTCTTCCACGGCCATCAAGTTTGGCCTGACCGCCGCCTACAGCGGTCAGACTGCCGGTCAGCCGGGAGCCACGGTTGATCATTCGTGGTACCTTTCCGGCCTGAAGCCCGGCACCACCTATCACTATCAAGTCTGTTCGGCTAGTAGTGGGGCCGAGACGTGCAGCCCCGATCAAACGTTGACCACGGCCGCTCGGGTGGCGGGTTCACCAGTTCCGGCGGTGCCCAAGCTCCCCTTGCAGGTGCCTACTTCCGCACCAAGCGGCCCCTTCGGTCCGCCCTTCACCGTCAATGCGGCCTGCTCCAACCTGCCCAGCATCATCACGTCACTGGCAAACCTCACCGGGTCTTTGCACTATATCGTCCAGATCCCGGCCGGCACGACTTGTTATGGACAATTCACATTCCCGCTGCGTCCGAATCACACAGGCTGGGTAATTGTCAGAACCTCGACTCCGGATTCAGCTTTCGTGAGCACCAATGAGCGCGTTGAGGAACGTGATTCACCCCTACTGGCCAAATTGGTTACTGACGCACTGCCCGCGGCTTGGCAAAAGGTCGGTGCCTTCCCCACCACCTGCGCCCTGGGCCAGTTTGCCTGGGCCTCCGATGTGACCGATTTCGCCCTTTACGAATGTACGAATCGGCCGGCGACAAGTCCCAAACTGATCACCCGCATTAGCCCTCAAAGTGGCAAAGGCATCCTGACGATTCCCGGACACCAGCTGGAGACGGGCGATTTGGTCAAGGTAGCCGGAACGAAAACGCAGTTAGAGGGAAGCTGGAAGATTACTGCACTCACGCCGGACTCGATCCGGCTGGAAGGCTCTACCCTTGCCACAGCACCCGTGAGCCCCAGCGGAACGGTCACCCGAATTGATAGCTGGAGTGCCATGCCCTATCGGCAGAGCGCCGGCGTTCCGAGCGGTAGCTGCACCCCAAGTGAGTGGCTCTATCGGCTGGACATTACGCCGAATACACGGGCAATCTTCTGGTGCACGTCCCCCGGAGTATGGACCCAGATGCGTGCCATGAATGCGCCGGACAAGACGCAGATGGCTCCCGTCCAGTTGGCAACCAACGCCAGCCGGTATATGTTCGTCGGCCTGGAAATGACTCACGTCCCGGCCCCCAACCCGCCGCCCGCTTCCTGGAGCGTGGCCCCTTTCACGCAGGGTCAGTACGGAGCTCTGGTGCTGCTCGATCCCACCAACAACGATGTCATCATCGACCGCTGCAATCTCCACGGGCTGGACTATCCGTCGCGGTTGGCCTATGGCATCGTGATGAACGGCGCAAACGTGGCGCTGGTGGGGTCTCGGATCACCCGTGTGAATCGGTGGACGGAAGCCGTCGCCCCAGGTACCACCGGGCAAGAATCGATGGCCATTTTCACCCAGTTAGGCCCCGGCCCCGGGCTGATCGAGAACAACTTCATCGAGGCTATCGGCATTAGCGTGTTCTTCCCGAACAGTCTCAGCAGTGTGCTGCCGCCTTCCAACTACACGCTCCGCCGCAACTACTTCTCGCACCCCGACAAGTACTTGTACGGTTCTTCCCAGAACACGTCGGGGAAGAACTACATGAACCGCCATATCCTGGAGATCAAGTCCGGGAAGAACATCCTGGTTGAAAACAACATCTTCGATGGCAACTGGATGGATGTGACGGCGGGAGCGTTTATTCTGCTGACGCCGCGCGCCGGCCCCTCTGGCTCGCCGCTTGATGTCACCGCGATTTCCGGCGACACCATCACTTTCGGCGGCACGGTCTCCTTCCGGCCGGGAATGTTGCTGAAGTTCGTCAACTCCAGCAACGGCCAGAACTTCATGGCCGAAGTTCTTTCGGCCCCGGCGACCAATTCCATCAAGGTCCGCAGCGTCCCGGGCGGCCTGACCGTGGGTGCCCGCGCCACCATCCTGAACTCGCTCACCCAAGTCTCGGATATCACCATCCGGAACAACATCTTCCGCAACGGGCCGAATGTGCTGTGGATGACGGGCCATGACAATCAAAGCAACCTGCCCACGACGTTGACGACGAGCCGGGTATCGTTCACCAACAATCTGATGTACGGCATCAATGCTTTAAGCGTTGCCCTGGGCGGCCGGAACTCGCCCTTAAGCATCAGCGGCACGGGCCGCTCTGGCATCGTGGCGTTCGCCGCACTCGGTGTGGAGGATCTCACTCTCCGGCACAATACCGTAGGGGACTTTAAGGGCATCGCTCCCACGTTCCTGTTCGGCGAGGGCACCACGAACGGTGCCAGTGGCGGGCTCGACGTGCGGGATAACATCTTCGTCGCCGAGGCTACCAGCACCGGACCCATCGGAAACAGCGTCAGCGGCGCGTCGCGCGGGGCACCAGGCCTCAATAGTCAGTGGCAGGAATCCGCGAACCCGGTTTGGACCTTCGGGAACAATGCCCTTTGCTGCGCCGCCCCGAAACTGGCCACCAACGTGGCGCCAGGAAACACCTGGCTGTCGACGATCACCGACGTCGGCTTCGTCTCGCCCGCCACGGGTGACTATACGCTCACCCCCAGCAGCAAAATCGCTGCTGGCGCGGTTTGCCCCACCTTACCCTCAATCACCTGCTCCAGCGATGGAAAAGCAGTTGGTGTGGATATGGACGTCCTGAAAACAGCCACCGGCAAGGTCACAACCGGTCGCAACTGAGTAGTTGACCGCTGAGCGGTCACCACGCCAACCTACGACGCCGAAATCCGGTGTTCGGGGTTGGCGTGGTGCTGTTTGCCCGTGATCCGGCCGCTACACCGTCACCCGATAGAGCAGCGCATCGCCCTCCCAGCCGTCGGGCTTCGCCAGCAGGCGCGTCATGTGGATGCAGATCTCATGAGTGCGCGCATCCTCCCGAGCCAGAAAGTTCGACAGCGTGAGCAGTGGATCTTCGCCCGGCTGCAGGTTGTCGATCATGCGCACCGTGTCGCGCTTCAGCAGGCCGCTCTGGCGATCTACCTCGGCTAGAAAAAACGGGTATCGCGGGCGGTTGCCGCGCGGGTTTGATTCGTTGATGTTGCCCAGCCAATAGATCCGGCCGCTCGAGTGCCGCAACAGCTGCGAGCAGGCGCTGGGTGAATAGAAGTTCTTCCCTTGCGTGTCCGTCCACGGCTCCGGCTTCGACCAGCGCCAGCCGCCGTCGCTTGAAATCGAGAACCACTTGTAGGACGGCCACTCCGGGTGCTTGTCATTGGCGCCGCGCATGACGCAGAGCAATCGCCCACCATCCAACTCCACCACCGTACCTTCGGAAAGCCCGCGCGAGGTCTTCTGCGGATCGCCCGGGATCACGTCGCCCATCCGCCATTCCAGGCGCCCGCCTTGCCAGCGGCCATGCAGAATCGCGGTGTCGTGATATGTGTAGCCTCCGCCCGGGTTCGCTAGCTTGCCATCCGCTCCCAACGGCGCGATCGACAAAGGGATCAGGATCTCCTTCCGGTACCGGATCGGGGCGGACGTCTGGTCCCCCAGCATCGCCGAGTTCTTGCCCAGCCACACGCCCGGCAGCGGGTGCGCGGAGTCGTATTCCTGTCCCGCATGCACCACGATCTCCGGCCGCCCGCCCGGCACCTGATAATGCACCCGCCACTGCCGCATGCCTTCCAGCGGATCATCGGTGGGCAGCGTGCCCTCAATCCACAACGTCAGCGTCCGCCCGGACCCCGGGTCCAACCAGACACCGCGGTGATGCTTGCGCCACATGCCCCCCGGGCGCCGCTCCCCCGTCCGCTCCTCGCGCGGAGCGCTCCAGTGCTGGCCGAAATCGTCCGAGGTCCGGATAAAGGCCACATCAATCGTGTCCGACCGGCTCCACCGCTGCTCAATCGACAGCATCCGCCGCCCTTCCCGGTCCAGCGCATAAGCAAAGGCCATCACGGCCGTTCCTTTGCCCGGGGAGGCAAGAAAGATCTCACGGCGTGCCTCCGCTGGGGCCGCGGAACCAGGGAGCGCGATTGCTCCGAGGGAGAGAAACTCACGACGCTTGATCACCAATGAGAGCATATCGCGTTGCTGCACCGCCACCCTGCCCGCTGTTACTCCAGTGCGCCGGGCCGGTAGAATGTTCTCGTGAAGGTGAGAGACCTCCTGAAGATCTTGGCCGATGATGGTTGGACGATCAAGAACCAGGAGGGTAGCCATCGCCACTTCATCCACCCCATGAAACCCGGTAGGGTGACCGTACCCGGGCATCCATCCCTTGAAGTTCCGCCCGGGACGTTATCATCGGTAATGAAGCAAGCAGGGCTCAAAAAATGAGATACGCGGTCGTTTACGAGAAATCAGGCAATGGGTGGGGCGCATACGTACCCGATCTCCCAGGTTGTGTAGCGCTAGGATTTTCGTTGGACGAGACCAAGCAGCTCATCCAGGAAGCACTGGAAATTCACTTGCGCTCCCTGCGCGAGGATGGTGAAACCATCCCGGAGCCTTCGCATCTGGTCGATACGCTCGAAGTCGCCTAGCCCAACCTCACGCCAGCACGTCCCGCACCACGCGCCCGTGCACGTCGGTGAGCCGGTAGTGGCGGCCTTGGAACTTGTAGGTCAGCTTGGTGTGGTCAAGCCCCAGGCTATGCAGGATAGTGGCGTGCAGGTCGTGCACGTGGACGGGGTTCTCGGTGACGTTGTAGCTGAAGTCGTCGGTCGTCCCATACGTCACGCCCGGCTTGATGCCGCCCCCCGCCATCCACACCGTAAAGCAGCGCGGGTGGTGATCACGCCCGTAGTCTTCCGGTGTCAGCTTGCCTTGGCAATAGACCGTGCGGCCGAACTCGCCGCCCCACACCACCAGCGTGTCGTCCAGCAACCCGCGCTCCTTCAAGTCGAGCACTAGGGCCGCGGAGGCCTGATCGGTCTGCTGGCACTGCGCGCGCAGGTACGTGGGCAACTGCTGATGCTGATCCCAGCCGCGATGGAACAGTTGGATGCAGCGGACACCACGCTCCGCCAGCCGCCGGGCCAGCAGGCAATTGGCGGCGTAGGTGCCCGGAATACGTGAATCCGGGCCGTAGCGATCAAACGTCGACGCCGGTTCCTTGCTGAGGTCCGTCAACTCCGGCACCGAAGTCTGCATCCGGAACGCCATCTCGTACTGCGCAATGCGCGTCGAAATTTCGGGGTCGCCCGTCTCTTCTAGCTTCGCCCGGTTCAGCGTGTTTAAGTCATCCAGAAACCGCCGCCGCGCCTCCCGGTCGAGGCCCGGTGGGTTCGACAGATACAGCACCGGATCCGCACCCGCACGGAACTTCACGCCTTGATACTTGGTCGGCAAAAAGCCGCTGCCCCACAGCCGGTCGGCCAGCGGTTGATCGCCCAGCGTGCCGCCCTTGGAGGTCATCACGATAAACGCCGGCAGATCCTTGTTCTCGCTGCCCAGCCCGTAGGCCAGCCAGGAACCAATCGAGGGGCGCCCAGCCAGTTGGAAGCCGGTCTGGAAGAAGGTGACGCCGGGGTCGTGGTTGATCTGTTCGGTCTGCATCGACCGGATGAAGGTGAGGTTGTCCGCTACCTTCGCGGTGTACGGCAGCAGATCGCTCACCCAAGCGCCACTCTGGCCGCGCTGCGAGGTGGGGAAGATCGATTGCGCAATCGGGAACGTCGTCTGCCCGGCGGTCATGGCAGTCAGCCGCTGCCCCATCCGGATCGACCCCGGCAGGTCCTGGCCCTGCATCTTCGCGAGCGTCGGCTTCGGATCAAACAGATCAATCTGCGACGGCCCACCGTACTGGAACAGATAGATCACGCGCTTGGCCTTAGGCGCAAAGTGCGGGCCGGATTGGGGCACCGTGTCCGCCCCCAGCGCATTCAACGCGGCGAGCCCCAGCGTGTTTTGGAGAACCTGACGGCGACTCAGCATCGTAGTTACTCCTTCGAAAGCGCCTCATCGAGACTCAGCACCAAACTGGCCACGGCCATGTAGGCGGCATGTTCCGGCGCGGCCAAAGATGCGTTGCGCGGGGCGTCGCCTTGGGCTAGTAGTTCCTTCGCCAAGCGCGGGTCCGACTGGAAGCGGTCTTGATAGTAGGCCAGCGACTTGTTGAGCGTCGTGCGCTCCGCTTCGGTGGCCTTGCGCCCCAGTACGCGCAGATAGATCTCATCAATCCGCGCATCGCCGGCCGCGGTCAGCATCGCCTTCTCAGCCAGTACGCGCGCCGCCTCCAAGAAGGTGACGTCGTTCATCAGGTTTAGCGCCTGCAGCGGCGTGTTGGTCCGGCTCTCGCGCACGGTGCAGATCTCGCGCAGCGCGGAATCAAAGGTCGACATGAAAGGCGGCGCGGAGGTGCGCTTCCAGAACGTGTACAAGCTGCGCCGGTAGAGACCCTCGCCTTTGTCCCGCTCATAATCCTTGTCGCCCAGCTCCGCCCAGAGGCCCAGCGGCTGATAGGGCTTCACCGAAGGCCCACCGATGCGCGCCGACAGCAGCCCAGCCGCCGCCAACGCCTGATCGCGCAGCATCTCGGCCGGCAGCCGGTAGCGCGGTCCGCGCGCGAGCAACCGATTCTCCGGGTCCCGGCTTTCCATCTCCGGCGTGACGTTCGATTGCTGACGGTAGGTGGCGCTCAGCAGAATCGTCTTCTGCAGCTTCTTCACGTCCCACCCGCTCTCGACGAACTCCGTGGCCAACCAGTCCAGCAGATCGAGATTCGCCGGCCACTCTCCCTGAGAGCCAAAATCCTCCACCGTCTTCACCAGGCCCGTTCCGAAATACATCTGCCAAAACCGGTTCACCGTCACGCGCGCCGTCAACGGATTCTCGCGGCTGGTGATCCATTGGGCGAGGCCCAGGCGATTGGGCGGCGCCCCGGCCGGCAGCGGATGCAGCGCCCCGGGCACGCCCCGTTGGACTGGTTCACGTGGCCGGTCGTACGAACCGCGATCCAGCACAAACGTCGGCTTCGGAGCCGCCGCTTCCTCCATCACCATCACCGTCGGCACGCTTTCGAGATACGTCGCGTAGTCCAGCTGCGCCTGATGCGCTTCCTTCGCCGCTTGCCGAATCTCGGTGCTGGCTGCCGTATTGAGGAAGGCCGCGCGGAGCTTCGCCGCTTCGGCGGTCGCCCGCGACGTCGTCCGAGCCAGCTCGCCCAGCGTGCGCGAGGTGGCCAGAATCGCCGCCTCTTCATCCGTCACCGCGCGCCCATAGATCCGCAACTCATCCAGATCGCCCCGGAACTTCGCTTCCAGATACCCACCCGCGCCCAACCGCAGCGGAGCCTTGGCCCGGAAGTCCTGGTTGATGGCGTCGAGAATAATGTTCACCGGCTCCGAACGGCCATTGATGAAGATCTTCACCCCGCTCGCCAATCGCGAGCCGTCATAGCTGATCGCTACGTGCTGCCACTCGCCGACCGGCAGCGCCCGCACCGTCTCCAGACGAATCGAATCATCCAGGCGCCGCTTGATCAGGTTCACCTGCAGCTTGCTGTTTTCGAGATAGACGCTCCAGCCTTCGTCGTCCGTCTTGTCGACCGCGCGCGTCACGATCGCGCCCGTCGCCGCTTCCGGCCGCATCCACAAGGCGACGGTGAACTTGTCGTAGAAGCCGTAATCCGCCTGCTCGCCCAACGTCTCCACGCGGGAGCCATTGAAATGCGCGGCCCCGCCCACCTTGCCCGCCGTGCTCTCATTCAATGCCGCCTCAAAGGCCAAGCCTTCCCGCACGGACCAATCGGCCGCTGGCGATAGCGTCTTCTGCCACGCCAGCTGCTGCCGTTCGATCTCAGGCATGCGCGCGTCAAAGCGCCCCGCCGCCGCCTTCCAGCGATCATCGAGCGTCTTCAACTGCCGCTCCTGATCGGGCGTCGGCGCCTTCACATAGGGCGGGGAATTGCCGTACTTCAGATAGCGGCCGATCTCTGGGATGCTGTTGAAGTAGGCGACAAACTGGTAGAAGTCGCGTTGCAGGATCGGGTCGTACTTGTGGTTGTGGCAGCGCGCGCAGCCCACGGTCAGGCCCAGGAACACGGTGCTGGTGGTCTCCACGCGATCGACAGCGTACTCGTTCAAGTACTCTTCCGGCACGATGCCGCCTTCAGAGTTGCCGCGGTGGTTGCGATTGAAGCCGGTGGCGATCCGCTGGCTCAACGTCGCATTCGGCAGCAGATCACCGGCGATCTGTTCGGTAGCAAATTGATCAAACGGTTGATTGCGGTTGAATGCCTCAATCACCCAATCCCGCCAGCGCCACATCACCCGCTCGGCGTCGGTTTGATAGCCGTTGGTGTCGGCATACCGCGCCGCATCCAGCCACCGGGCAGCCATGCGCTCGCCGTAGCGGGGAGAGGCGAGCAGCCGGTCGAGCAAGCGCTCATAGGCTTCGGGCGAGGTGTCCTTCGCAAAAGCATCCACCTCCGCCGGTGTCGGCGGAAGCCCCGTCAAATCGAGCGTCGCCCGCCGGATCAGCGTGGCCTTGCCCGCTTCCTTCGATGCCGCCAAGCCCTCTCGATCGAGGCGCGCCAGCACGAACCGGTCAATCGGATTCTGCACGTTCCAGCCGGCCTTCAGCGCGGGCAACGCCGGACGGACGGGCGGAATCAGAGACCAATGCTTCTGCCACTTCGCGCCCTCGCTCACCCATTCGCCGATCAGCTTTACTTCCGGGTCCGACAGCTTCGCCCCCGTAAACACGGGCGGCATGCGACGCGCCGGGTCGTTCGAGCTGATCCGCCGCAACAGTTCGCCGGACTCAATCGCCTGCCGAGCATCCTCTTCCCGATCCAACCGCAGCTTGATCTTGCGCGCCGCCGCATCCGGCCCGTGGCAGGCATAGCAGCGGTCCGACAGAATGGGCCGGACATCACGGTTGAAGTCCGCGGCGAAGCCCGTCAGGGAGGCAAAAACTGCAAGTGAGTAGAGGCTGCGGTTCACGGTTCGTCCGACATGATATCGAGTTGAGATGACGTTGGGTAGCCCTCGACTGCTGCGCTCGCGAGCGTCTGCGGCAAAGCAAGCCGGCCCGCCAACGCCCAGTCAGAAGGACCAGGCAGCGGCGGGCCGGTGAGAGGGCCGATGAGGGGAAGTGCGGCTTAGAACTCCACCTTCAGCGCCATCTGCCATTGGCGCGGCACATAGTTGGCGAAGGCGCCAAAGATGCGGCCCGCGACACCTGGGCAATCGACGCAAGCGTTGGGATTGGCCAGATTGGTGTGGTTCAGGAAGTTGAACGACTCGGCCCGGAACTGGGTCCGGATGCCTTCCTTGATGGTGAAGCTCTTGAAGAACGACAAGTCCATCTGCGCAAAAGACGGCCCGCTGATCATGTTGCGGCCAATGGTGCCGAACTTGGCCCGCTGCGGACGCTGCCAGGGGCCATCAATCTGGCCGTTCGCCGTCAGCGGCACCGACGCGGTCTTGAACCAGCCGAACTGGCTGGGGTCGCTGACGGAGTAGTCGCCGATCAGGTCCGGACGGCACCAGCCGGTGTCGCGGTCGGCGTTGCAATCGCGATAGCTGGGCGTCAGCGGTTGGCCGCTCATCCAGTTGTAGGTGCCATTCATCTGCCAGCCACCCAGTACGAATTCGGCTACCTTGGAACCGCTCGAGAGGAACTTGCGCCCGCGGCCCACCGGGATCTCATAGAGTGACCCGACGAAGAAGACATGCGGACGGTTGTTGCTCGATGGCCCACGGGCCAGCTTGGCGTCGCGCGGATAGTAAGTGCCTTCGTAGTCGATGTTCTTCGAGAACGTGTAGTGCGACATCACCGACAGGCCGCTGGAGAAGCGCCGGTCGCCCCGGATCTGGATGGAGTGATAGTTGTTGGACGCATCGCTGCCGTAGTAGCGGAGGTTCTGCGCCCAGCCGAACTTCTGGAAGAAGGGCTTGCGCTGGTTGGTGGTCAGCGTACCGAAGCCATTGATGTCGGCCTGGTTGGGGTCGTAGTCACCACCGGTGCCTGCGAACACGTGGGTGCCCTTGGTGCCGACATAGGCCGCTTCCAGCGAGAAGTTGCCGATCTGCCGCTGCACCGTGAAGTTCCAGGCATCGACGGTGGGGAACCGGATGGGGTTGGTGATCATGAACGCCGTCACGCCATTGGGCAGCATGTTGAAGCCGTTGGGACCCTTGGGCTGCGCGGCGAGAATGGTGCCGGGGTTCAATGCCGTGGGGCCATTGGCGAGGGTGAAGACGCGGTCGAAGTTCTGCGCCGGTTGATCGGACTGGATACCCAGCACCGGCAGGTTCTGTGTGACGTTGTGGCCAAAGATGGAGCCGAACACGCCCAGGTTGTAGCCTCGGCCGTAGCCGGTGCGGACCACCGTCTTCGAGTTCAGCTGATAAGCGATGCCCAGCCGCGGAGCAAAGTTGGTCCAGGGCGCCTTCACATTCAGGTCACTGCCGACGCCGTTCTGCCCGGCCACCATCACCTCGCCAGTGGTCGAGTTCAGGAAGCCGCCGTTGCCCGCCTGGTTCACGAACTGCGGCCGGTAGATCTCCCAGCGCAAGCCGTAGTTCACCGTCAGCTTTTTGGTGACGCGCCACGAATCCTGCGCGAAGAAGAACCAGCGATTCTGGGTCTCGCGCGCGTCGAGCGAGTTTGAAACATAGCGCGAGAAGCTAGTCACATCGCCCACCAGGAACGACGCCAAACCCGACCCGCCGCCGGACCCGCCCTGCGTGCGCGCCGCTTCAAAGTTCAGCTCGCCGGAACGGTGCCGGTCGCTGGGTACGCGCAGGTTGTGCGCCTGCCGGATGTCGCCGCCGAACTTGAACGTGTGGTTGCCCTTGATCGCCGTCCAGTTGTTCACAAACTGATACTGGTTCTCATCCTGGATCAGCGGGCAGTTGCAGCCGTTCACACCCAGTGCGTAGCCGAAGCGGAACAAGTTGTTGCCGTAGCCGTTGATGAAGAAAGCCGGCATGCCGGAGTTGAAGTTGTCATCCACGTTCAACCCCGGAATACCCGCGTCCTTGGCGGGCGCGGTGCCAATGCCATTGGGCTGGCCAAACACCTTGTAGCGGAACCAGCCAAAGCGGAAGTCGGTCAGCAGCGTCGGCTTCACTGAATAGTCGAAGCCGCCCGCGATCGAGTGATTCCGCGAATCGGATTTGCCGGCATAGGCGTTCGTCGAGCCCGACGCATCGAGACCCGGTCCGCCCGCCACCAAGCCAAACGAGCCCGGCGCCAGCACGCGGAATTGCTGCAAGCTGTAGCGGCCGAAGATGTGCAGCTTCTCCGTCGTGTAGTGATCGACGCGCGTATTGATCGCTTCGTCGTCGGACTTCACGCCGCCCGAAGAAGCAAAGTTCGGCTGGTCGAGCACGGCATTGATGTTCGGACCCGGGATCTGCCGCAGCAGCGCCTGCGTCTGCGCGGAGAGCCGGTTGGCCGGAATGACGTTGTTGGGGAACTGCGTGCGCGTGGCGGGTGTGGCGCCGCTGGCCGGATCAAAGATGTTCAGGTTCAAGCCGCGCAAGTCGCCCGCACGCTCCTCAAGGGTAGGCACGCGCAACAGTGCGCCACCGCCCGTGTTGCGGCGCGTGCCCTGGAAGTCGCCAAAGTAGAACAGTTTGTTCTTCAGGATCGGCCCACCCAGTGAGGCGCCGAACTGGTTCCACTGCGTCAGCGGGATCAAGCGGCCGTTGGAGTTGGGAATCACGCGGGATTGCGTGAACGGGTTGCGCGCCTGCATATGGTCGTTGCGTAGGAACCAGAACGCGCTGCCGTGCATCTGGTTGGTGCCGGATTTGGTTTGCGCGCTGACGACGCCCGCACTGGCGACGCCGAACTCGGCATCGTAGTTGGCGGTGGTGATCTTGGCTTCGGTCACCGATTCCAGCGTCGGATTGATCACAATCCAGCCCAGCACCGCGTCATGGTTGTCCGTGCCATCCAACAAGTGGCTGGTGCCCGCAAAGCTTTGGCCATTCACCAGCATGCGGTAGGACCCTTGCGGGTTCTCCGCAGATGCCGCGGTGAGTGACGTGGGGAAGGAGACCACGCCCGGTGTCATCAACTGCAGGTTGGTGAAGCGGCGGCTCAAGATCGGCAGATTCGTCACCGTCTTCTCACTCCACATCGTGCTGACGTCGCTGCGTTCCGTTTTCAGGATGCCGGCCTCGGAGCTGACTTCCATGGTTTGGGTGACATCGCCCACCTGCAGCAGCAGGTCCAATCGAGTTTCCGTGTCCACGGAGACGCCGACGTTTTCTTGATTCAGCGCCTTAAAGCCCGCTGCTTCTACTCGAACCCGGTAACGTCCCGCGATCAGGAATCGCTGGGTGAAGTTGCCGGATTCATTGGTGGTCGCCGATGTGGCGACATCGCGGCCCGTGTCGGTGATCGTCACCTTGGCTCCCGCGACGGCGGCGCCGGTGGGGTCAACCACCGTTCCGACAATGGTGCCGTAGACGGCTTGCGAGAAGCCGGGTGTGGCGGCAACGGCTGCCATCAGCCCCGCCACGAATATCTGTTTCAGCATGGAATCCCCCTCCAACTTGGAAAGTGGCGATAGTTATATCACGTTTGTATGCGGCGCAAGTGGCCTCCTGTTCGCCGAGCCACCGCGAGGGCGCGGCGAGGTTTGTTAAACTCAAAAATCTTGCCGTGAGCCGGTCTCTTCGCCTTTTCATTACGATCCTGGTGGCCCTAACGCTGGCCACGCCTCTGGCTGCGCAACGCGGGGGCAAAAAGAAGAAGAAGGGTGACGAAGAGCTGCCCACGCAGCAACTGGAAGTTCTGCCCGAACCACCCACCACCAACGCCGTCGACACGGCGCGTTTGGGCTACCTGATGTCGCCGCTGTCGTCCAAGGGGCTGCTAAGCCAGCAAACGCATGACGCCATCAAAGCCCTGATCCGCAACCCGCGCGGCGCGCAGGTGGTGAAGATCCGCGCGTTTGTCGCGGGCTCGGGCGATGTGCGCCGTATCCAAACCATCGTCAGCGAAGAGTTCAGCGACAAAAAGCAGCCGCTGCCGGCCGTGAGCGTGGTGCAAGTGGGCGCCCTGCCGCTGGAAGGCGCGCAAGTGTTGATTGAGGCGGCCGTCGCAGAAAAGAAGGCCGTCAATCCGGGCGGTGTGGCGTTCTTCTCCGGTCAGCAAGTGTTGGCGGACCCCAAGCCGGACAACCCGCTGGGTCCGGTGCTGGTGACAGCGGAAAAGTCCTTGGCGAACCTGCAAAAGGCGGCTGACGGCGTGGGTGTCAGCGCCGCTTCCATGCTGCGCGTGACGTGTCTGGTGAGCTCCCTGGCCGATTACGCGGCGGTCAGCCAACGGGCGACGCAGGTGTTCCCCGGGGCGGCTCTAGCCATCGTGCAGCTGCAACGCGGGCCGCTGCAATCGGTGGTGGAATGCGAAGGCGTCGGGCGGCTCCCCGCCGGTGAGGGCAATGCGGTGACGCTGGCCAATCCCGCAGGCCTTACTGCTTCGCCCAACTATTCGCAGGTGGCCCTGGTGCGCGCGCCCAGAATTGTTTTCTCAACGCTGCAGATGGCTTTCGGCAATTCCGAGGCCGATGCGCGACTGGCGTTTGAGCGCTTGAGCCGGTTGCTGGAAGGCGGAAAGACGTCGATCAAGAACGTCTTCTTCACCCAGGTCTATCCGCTCACCAATTCGTCACTCGAACGAGTGCGCGCCACCCGCTTCCTGTACTTGGATAAAACCCGCCCGCCCGCCAGTACGATGATTGTGTTTGAAGGCCTGCCATCGCTTGATGCCTCGTTTGGCCTGGAAGTGGTTGCGGCCCAGAATTAGGAGTTTCCCCATTTATGCCTACCGTTGTTTCTTTCGGTGAGATCATGCTGCGCTTGGCCCCTCCCGGCTTTGAGCGCTTCCTCCAGTCCCCCCAGTTCCTCGCGACTTTTGGCGGCGGTGAAGCCAACGTTGCCGTGGCCTGCGCCCAGTTCGGCGTCAACGCCCGCTACATCACGCTGCTGCCGGGCAACAACCCAATCACCGAGGCGTTCGCCGGTGAGCTGCGCCGTTTTGGTGTTGATCCATCGCACATCGTGCGCACCAAGACTGGCCGCTTCGGGATCTACTTTGTCGAGCCCGGTGCCAACCAGCGCGGCGCGAAAGTGGCCTACGACCGCGCCTACTCGTCCATCTCGCTGGCCGGCCCCGGCGATGTCGATTGGGATAAGGCGTTCACCGGTGGCGACTGGTTCCACATCACTGGCATCACGCCCGCGTTGAGCCAGTCCTCGGCCGATCTCTCCATCGAATCCATGCAGAAGGCCCGCGAGCATGGCCTCAGCGTCTCGATCGATTTGAACTACCGCAAGAACCTGTGGAAGTACGGCAAGAAGGCCAGCGAAGTGATGCCGGACCTGCTGAAGCTGGCCGACGTCTGCATCGCCAACGAAGAAGATTGCCAGACCGCGCTCGGCATCAAGGTGGATGTCGATGTCCACTCCGGAAAGCTGGATCACGATGCGTACCGCAAGTTGGCCGAGGCGGTGCTGGCCGAGTATCCCAATCTCCGCTCGATCGCCATCACCCTGCGCGAGTCAATCTCGGCCTCACACAATGGCTGGAGCGCTTGCTTCCATGACCGCAAGCAGTTCATGGTCTCCAAGCACTACGACATCACCCACATTGTCGACCGCGTGGGCGGTGGCGACTGCTTCGCGGGCGGCTTGATTTACGGCCTGCTCACTTACCCTACCTCGCAAGAAGCGCTGGAGTTCGCGGTGGCCGCTTCCTGCCTGAAGCACTCGATTCCAGGCGACTTCAACCGCTTCACCGCGGACGAAGTGGAAGCTCTGATCAAGGGCGGAGGCTCGGGCCGGGTGCAGCGGTAGCGGCTCCTCTTTCTTTCGACTTGCGAGCGAGTTCACCCAGGCCATGCATCGTCAGGATGTGGATGTAGGCCTGGGTGGTGCTTTTTAGGCGCCGCTCGCAGTAGCGGGCAAAACACGGGATCACCAGCAAAAACGCCACCGCAGCCTCAATGTGGTGTGCCTGCTCGAAGCAGGCGATGCCGGTGAAGATGCTCACCACCAGGAAGCTGCGGAAGAATTTCGAATCCGCCTCCAGGCGCTGCACGTCCGCCGCCGCCGCGGGGTTCTTCGAGATCAGCACCGCCCGCGCCCACTGGAACGAGTTCACGGCCGGCTGGTCTTCTGGTGCGAGCAGTGAATTTCTGATCGCGGTGGCCCGCACGTACGCCTGCTGATTCTTCTCCAGCGACTCCGGTATCGCGGTGTGCCGCAGCCAGCCATCCCGATGCCGCGTCGCGTTCAACCGCTTACGCAGCTTGTCGTAGACCGGGTCCACATACGACCCCACCAGGAAAATCAGGTGCCCCAGCAGATAGGCCGTCACGAGAAACGCCGCCCACTGCGCCGTCTCTGATTTGGGCAGCGTCACTACGGTCCCCAACACCGCCGACCCCCAAGCCTGCTGCAAAATCGCCGCCGCAATCGCTCCGGGGAGGATGACGGCAAAAAAGTCGAGGACGCCAAGGTAAAGTTCGCTGGGTTTGGGCATAGGTGAAGGCTGTGTTGAAGAAAGTATAGTGCCTCGCGAGTATCCGCTGACAAAGAACCCCAGTGGTCCAAGCGAGACAGCGGCCGGTGTCCGGCCGCCCACATAGGTAACACTTTAGCCCGATCACATAGGTAACACTTTTCAAGGCTGGCTCGGTCGCAGAATACCAAGATTCGCGAGGAGGGATTCGGACTCCTCAACAGAGTCGGGGGCGGAACGGCGGCTGGG
>JAPKYZ010000069.1 GCA_026394055.1 Acidobacteriota bacterium | reverse complement strand
ATCGAGCGGTTGTTCCGCAGACTGAAGGGCTTCCGCCGGATCTTCTCACGCTTTGAAAAGCTCGACGTCGTCTTCGTGGCTTTTCTCTGCTTCGCGCTCATCGTCGAAGCCCTCCGCGTAGTGTGAACACGCCCTAGTTCGTCAACGCATTGAGGGGAGCGAGTTGTTAGAGCAGGTGTGGGATCCGCTGAAAATCATGGTCTGGACAGTTGACAGGGTCCACGAAACGATTAGCCAATCCGGACCAGTCTCCATCGCATGGCTGACAAACACCTGCCCGCTAGCGGTTTTGGATTCCTTTAGGGACGCGACTCTCGACTGGGCTTGCCGTGCTGAGGTCGACGAGGGTGATGCCCTTGCGCAACTTATAGCTTGCACCAGGATCATTGTTCCCAAAGCCATTGAGGGGCGTTTGAGGGACCCCTTGGTTGACCTGGAGAACCACGTCCTGGGCCCATGCATATATCTCCTTGAAGGCGACTGTGCCCCTCGCTTGCGGATGTTGCTCCTCAATGGGTCAACGGGCATTTGTCACCTACCAGTCACACCGCTTGCGGACGGCGAAGGTCAGTCGTCTGATTACGCCGCCTTGACGTTGGACCGAGCTCGGCTGAGCAGCTGGCGGTCAGACTTTGAAAGTTTGTGTCTCGCATGCGAGCCATTCATTGCGAAGGGAGAGACATATTCGGCTGGAAGGTAACAGCTAAGGCCAGCGTTAGCCTGAGCCTGCAAATCTAGACCGGCATGGCGCTCCTGCCAGCAGGCACCTTGGAAGTCTCCATTCATGCCGACGATCACTTCGATCGGGATGCGTTTGGGACAGGGGCGTCGCATTTTTCTGATGTCGGTACAGTTGCCGAACGGTTCCCGGCTTGCGTTGGGCATGCCTTCATGCAGCATGAATATGGCAGCATTTACGCTAGAATGCTGCCATGGGCGACATAAAAACCATTGGCGCAAGTGGGCAGATCTCATTGGGCAAGCAATACGCCGGCCGGACGGTGACCATTGATCAGCCCGAGGAAGGCGTCTGGGTGATCAAGACCGCCCAGGTGATCCCGGATAATGAACGCTGGCTGCATACCCCGGAAGTGAAGGCGCAACTGGACCGGGCGTGGGAGTGGGCTTTGACACACACGCCGGTCGAGACCGACCTCGATGAGATGGAGCGGATGCTGAAAGCGCATCACGCAAAGAAGACCAAGCGGCGTGCAAGTTGAACTCTCCCAGCCGATGTTTCTCCAGCGTTGGCTGGATCTACCCGTAGAGGAGGCTCAGGCAGTACTGGTCACGCTCGGAAGGAGATACATTACGCTTACTCTCGCTCCACCCAGATCACGACTCGGCCTATCACTAGACCCTCACCACTTCTTCCGCAGGACCCCCAGTAGTGATCGCGCGCCGATCCTGTCCCACGCGGGCCCTGGATTCCGGCCTCCGGCGAGTTATTGCACGGTGAAGAGGACTTCCTGGCTGGCGACGCCGTTGCGTTCCACCGCCAGTTTTGCCGGGCCGGCGGACAGGCTGGTTGGGATCTCGAAGGCCAGTTGTCCCGGGTTGGTGAAGAAAATGGGGCACGGTATGGTGTTGACCTTCACCACGACACCACCCAATTCCAGTGGATAAGGCGCGGCTTGAGCTAGGTTGCCGCCGTCAGCAAGATTGCGGCCGAAGACCGTCGCCCGAGCGCCGCGCGCAACGGCTCCGGGGGAAAGAGTCGCGAGGTCATACACACCGCCGCTTATCTTGGGAGTTACTGGCGCAACCGTGTAGGTGACCGGGATGCGCAGCGGACCGTTCGCCGCCTCCGGGGAGGTGACGAGAACTTCCGCCTGGTAGACCCCAAGCTCGGTGGGCGGCTGCTTCAGACGCACTTCGATCTGTTGTGGGGTCTGGTTGCCCGCATTGACGATCTCCAGCCATGGCGACGGCGTGGAGGGCGCGTAGCCGACGTTCATGCTGCGGGCCACCACCCACAGCTTTTGGGCTGCGGGCTCCGGAGCACCGCTTTCCCGGAGGAAGCTCAGCTGGCCGGGTGTCGAGAATAGCGCCGGGGGACTGACCACAGTTAGTTGCACCAGAATGATCGCCGCTTCGGCGGCTCCAACCATGAAGGTGAGGTTGCTGGAATAGTTCCCCGGAGAGAGGCCGCAACTTTGCAGAGCCAGCGTAAAGGGACGACCTGCGCGGCCCGTGGTGGTGGCTAACGCCAGCCAAGGGAGTTGTGGGACAAGGCTGAAGCTTCCGGTGCCGTCGGTCTGGAGTACGGACGAGGGCGCGGCCCGGCCGGCCACACAAGTCCACTGCACCACTCCGGCAGAGACCGTGAGGTTCACCGTGTCGGGGACTGGATCATTAAACGCATAGACCGCGCCAGAACCGGCGGCACTGTTGTTGGACTGGCTGCCATTCACGCCGGTGGCATTGCTATCTTCGCCATAGGCCCCGGCCACTACCGTGGTGCCGGAAACCGCCACGGAGCGACCAAATGAGTCGGCGATTTGCGGGTTAGATGCCTTCAGATAGGCCTGTTGCGTCCAGGTGGCCCCGCTGCGCTCAAACAGATAGGCCGCACCCGCACCATTGGCGCTATTGTCGGCTTGGTTGCCGTTGACGCCGCTGGCACCGCTGGACTCGGAGGGGGCCCCCACCACCACAGTGTCGCCGGAAACAGCCACGGAGTAACCGAACGAGTAGTAGAGTCCTGGGTTGGACGCCTTGAGATAGGCCTGTTGTGTCCAGGTTGTCCCACTGCGCACAAACACATACGCCGCACCCGCTCCACCGGTACTATTGTTGGCTTGATTGCCGTTCACGCCGCTGGCATTACTGGCCTCGTAATAGGCCCCCACCACCACCGTGTCACCGGAAATGGCCACGGAGTAACCGAAGAGGTCACCGGATCCGGCGTTGGAAGCCTTGAGATAGGCCTGTTGTGTCCAGGTTGTCCCACTGCGCACAAATACATAGGCCGCGCCCGAATTGGCGGCGCTGTTGTCGGCTTGATCGCCGTTCACGCCGGTGGCATTGCTGTCCTCGACATACGCGCCCACCACCACGGTGTTACCGGAAATGGCCACGCGGAAGCCGAAGTAGTCATCGGCGTCCGGGTTGGACGCCTTCAGATAGGCCTGTTGTGTCCAGCTTGTCCCACTGCGCACAAACACATACGCCGCGCCAGCGTTACCGGCGCTGTCGTCGGCCTGGTTGCCGTCCACGCCGCTGGCATTGCTGTCTTCGCCGGGAGCGCCCACCACCACGGTATCGCCGGAGATGCCCACAAAGTAACCGAATAAGTCACTGTTTTGTGTATTGGAGGCCTTTAGATAGGCCTGTTGCGTCCAGGTTGTTCCATTGCGAATAAAAACATACGCCGCGCCAGGTGTATCGGCACTGTTGTCGGCCTGGTTGCCGTTCACACCAGTGGCATTGCTGTCTTCCGAGTAAGCCCCCACCACGATCGTGTCACCGGAGATCGCGACTGACCAACCAAAGACGTCACCGGCTTGCGCATTGGATGCCTTTAGATACGCCTGTTGCGTCCAAGTTCCACCGCTGCGCACAAAAACATAGGCCGCGCCGGCGGTGCTGGCGCTGTCGTCCCCCTGGTTGCCGTTCACGCTGGTGGCGTTGCTGCTTTCGCCATAGGCGCCCACCACCATCGTGTCACCGGAGATCGCCACCGCCGAACCGAAGAGGTCACCGGCACCGGTGTTGGATGCTTTCAGATAGGCCTGCTGCGCGATCGGATCGATGGTGAGGGGGTATTGGGCTTCCCGCTCATCCAGCACAATCGCCAGATGCCCCGCCGACGCTTCCATCCGTGACTTCAGCACCCGCCCCGTGGCATCCCAAACTTTCAGCCCGCCATAGTTCACCACCACCGCTCCATTCTGGTCGACGAAGGAGGCACCTTGTGCGTCGGCGGTAACGCGCGGATGCAGAGAACCACGCACCGCCAGTTCCAGGCGAAGTAGGCCGGCGGCGTCCGCGTGTTGGGGCCGCCGCGGCAAGGTGAACCCATGCTCCAGGCCGCGGGTGTCGTTCAGCCACCACTCCTGAAGGCCGCCACGCTCCAGTTCAATCCGGTTCAGATTGTTCGAGAGCTTACCCTTGCCCGTCACCGGCCGCAAGTGCCCGGCAAAGCCGTAGCGCTCCAAGGTTAGACCCCAGCTCCATGTACTGCTCTTGGGTTGAACCAGGAAGCCCTCGCCATCAAAGCGGGTGGTCCAGTTCTGGCTGGCGTTGTAGGCCTGCAACGCTCCACGGCCATCTGCCTGGGCGGCGTGACGGTGACGTTGGTGAGTGGCACGAACTTCTGCCCACTCGTGAGCGGTCAATCCTGCCGGTAGCTTCTCTTTTCCGACGATGGCACAGCAGAGTGAAAACAGCAGAAGCGGCTTAGTCATCTAAGTCGCCTTTCGGCAGTTGGCCCGAGGTCCAGGAGGGTCAACGGGGATTTGCCCTAGGGATCAGACGCCCGCCGCGGACTAACCTAGCTTTTCCGGAGGACCCAGGTAGTCATCGCGCGTTGACCCTGGACGATGGTCGTCTTGATCGGCTCCAGCCATTCGGCGCCTAGCCGTTCCGTGAGGGCGGTCAGCATGCGGGCATCTACCATGTAACGCTCCGCCCCATCGGGTGACTGGAAGAGGCGGCCCTGGACGGGTAGCATCTGCGCTTCCATGCCGATGGTGGAGGCCAGGCGGCAAAACAACAACCCGCCGGGCTTCAGGACGCGCCAGGTGCCGTGGAGCATCGCCTCAAACTGCACATCATCTTTGGCGAAATGGAGCACGGTGTTACTGATCACCACATCCGCGCAACCGTCCTCGAACGACATGGCCTCCACCGGCTCCACGCGAAAGTTCGACTCCGGCAACGCGGGCGCGAGTCGGCGGGCCAAGGCGCGAACACCCGCGATGGCATCCGGGTTGGCATCGGCTCCGCAGACCGGATAGCCTTCGCGCAAAAAGTAAACAATGTTGCGGCCGGACCCGCACCCGGCATCAAGGATGCACATTCCGGGCCCGATGCGGCCTTTTAGAAGCTGATCGAACAGGTAGATGTCGATCTGGCCGAACTGTTCTTGTAGGGTAGGCATGAGTCCTTGTTTCAAGCGGTCTCAATATAAGCCGCTTCAAAACCAATCGACGAGTTCAAGGCCACTCACCCGCTGGAACTCCTCAGTGTTGTGGGTGACCAGCGTTGCGTGGTGTGCGAGCGCTGTGCCGGCAATCAAGGTGTCCATCGGTCCGATGCTGAGCCCGGCACGAGCGAGCGCGAAGCCAATCTGTGCGGCCTGCTTGGCGGCGGCCTCATCGAATGGCAGAATGGACACCGCTCCAAACAGCGCGCCAATCTGCCGCTGGCGCTGGGTCGGTTCCGCGGCTCTGGCCAAGCCCATCTCCACTTCGTACACAACAATGGCAGGGATGGCGATCGTTGAAGGAGGAGTAGCGAGCAGCCGGTCCCGAACGTTGCCCTTCCCTTTCAGGTAGTGGATGACAACGTTGGTGTCGAGCACGAACATCAAAGCTGTTCCCGGATCTGATCGCGGGGTTGAAGGAGCCGCAACTCCTCCGCTTCGGGAAGATCAGGCCAAGCACCAGCCAAGGTGCGGACCGACACGGGCCACTCGCTCTGGATCCGTGCCCGGATGGCATCGGCGATCCACTGGCTTTGTGAAACACCGGTGGACTCAACCGCCGCACGCACGGTGGCCATCGTCTTTTCGTCGAGATAGATGGTCACTTGAGACATGACACTTATACGCTCAAGTATACCGGACTAGTGAATTGGCGAGCGCAGCGGGAGCCTATCCCGCGCCCGCAATCTCAACCGGGGGACGCTCCTGCCAGCTGGCAGCCAGGAAGTCGCCATTCATGCCGGCGATCACTTCGATGGGGATGCCTTTGGGGCAGGTGGCTTCGCATTCGCCGATATTGGTGCAGTTGCCGAACAGTTCGGCATTCATCTGCCGGACCATGCGGAGGCTGCGTTCCTTGCGCTCCGGTTGACCTTGCGGCAGGTGCGCCAGGTGCGAGATCTTGGCACCCGTGAACAGTGCGGCCGCAGCGTTAGGACAGCTGGCGACGCAGGCGCCACAGCCGATGCAGGCGGCGGCGTCCATGGCCAGATCGGAATCTTGCTTGCGAATGGGCAGCGCGTTGCCATCGGGCGCGGAGCCGGTGGAAACGGAAACGTAGCCGCCAGAGGCGATGATGCGATCAAAGGCGCTGCGGTCGACCACTAGATCCTTCATCACCGGGAAGGCGGTGGCACGCCACGGCTCAATGTAGACCTCATCGCCATCCGCGAAGTGGCGCATGTGGAGCTGGCAGACCGTGGTGTTCTTGAAGCCGCCGTGGGCGATGCCGTTGATCATGAAGCCGCAGGAGCCACAGATGCCTTCGCGGCAGTCATGTTCGAACGCGATCGGCTCTTCGCCTTTCAGGATCAGCCCTTCGTTGACGACATCGAGCATTTCGAGAAACGACATATGCTCGCTGACATTGGGGGCGTCGTACCGCACCATCTGGCCGGGGGTGGCGACGTCTTTCTGTCTCCAGACGTGTAGGGTTAGGTTCATGACGGTTACTGAATGGCCTACTTACTTGTAGCTCCGCTGCACGGGCTTCACGTACTCAAACTGCAACTCTTCCTGATGGCGGACCGGTTTCTGATTCGGTCCCTGATACTCCCAGGCCGCGACGTGGGAAAAGCTCTCGTCATTGCGCTGGGCTTCGCCATCGGAGGTCTGATACTCTTCGCGGAAGTGGCCGCCGCAGGATTCTTCGCGGACCCGGGCGTCGTGGCACATCAACTCGCCCAGCTCCAAAAAGTCCGCCACGCGACCGGCCGATTCGAGGTTCTGGTTCAGGTCACCCGCTTCGCCGGCAACATTGACGTTCTTCCAGAACTCCTCCCGGAGCCCAGCGATCTTGTCGGCGGCATGCTCCAGGCCTTTGGCGTTGCGGGCCATGCCGCAGAAATCCCACATCAGCTTGCCGAGTTCGCGATGGAAACTCGACACCGTGCGCTTGCCCTTGATGGCGAGCAGTTGCTTGGTCATCGACTGCGTCTGCGCCAAAGCCGCGACGGCTTCCGGATGCGTCTCGTCCACCTTGGCGAATTTTTCGGACGCCAGGTAGTTACCCAAGGTGTAGGGGATCACGAAGTAGCCGTCGGAGAGACCCTGCATCAGGGCCGAAGCGCCCAGACGGTTGGCGCCGTGGTCGGAGAAGTTGGCTTCGCCCAGCACGAACAGGCCCGGAACAGTGGACATCAGGTGATAGTCCACCCACAGGCCGCCCATGGTGTAGTGCACGGCCGGGTAGATGCGCATGGGGACGGTGTAGGGATCTTCACCGGTGATGCGCTCATAGATCTCAAACAGGTTGCCGTAACGCTCGGCGATCGTCTTCTGGCCTAGGCGCCGGATGGCGTCCGAGAAGTCGAGATACACTCCCAGACCGCCCGGCCCCACGCCGCGGCCTTCGTCGCAGACACGCTTGGCGGCGCGGCTCGCGATGTCGCGCGGCGACAGGTTGCCGAAGCTAGGGTACATGCGCTCCAGGTAATAGTCGCGCTCGGACTCGGGGATCTGATCCGCCGTACGAGTGTCACCCTGCTTCAGCGGCACCCAGATCCGGCCGTCATTGCGGAGCGACTCTGACATCAGCGTCAGCTTCGATTGATAATCGCCCGACTGCGGAATGCAGGTGGGGTGGATCTGCGTGTAGCAGGGGTTCCCAAACGCGGCGCCGCGCTTGTAGGCACGCCAGATCGCCGTCGTATTTGAGCCCTTGGCGTTGGTCGAGAGATAGAAGACGTTGCCGTACCCGCCAGTGGCCAGCACCACGGCATCGGCCATGTGGACGTCAATCCGGCCGGTGACCAGGTTGCGCGCCACAATGCCGCGAGCCTTGCCGTCGATGACGATCAGGTCCAGCATCTCCGTGCGCGGCAGCATCTTCACTTTGCCGGCATCGATCTGCCGTTCCAGTGCCTGATAGGCGCCCAACAGCAGCTGCTGTCCCGTCTGGCCTCGAGCATAGAACGTTCGCGACACCTGAGCGCCGCCAAAGCTACGGTTCGCCAGCAGGCCGCCGTACTCTCGGGCGAAGGGCACGCCCTGGGCCACGCACTGGTCGATGATCGACACCGAGACCTGCGCCAACCGGTAGACGTTTGATTCGCGAGCCCGGAAGTCGCCGCCCTTCACCGTGTCGTAGAAGAGCCGGTAGACCGAATCACCGTCGTTCTGATAGTTCTTGGCGGCGTTGATGCCACCCTGCGCGGCGATGGAGTGCGCGCGGCGGGGTGAATCCTGGAAGCAGAAGCACTTGACGTTGTAGCCGAGCTCGCCCAGCGTGGCGGCAGCGGAGCCACCAGCCAAACCGGAGCCAACGACGATCACGTTGTACTTGCGCTTGTTGGCCGGGTTCACCAGCTTCAAGTCAAAGCGCGCCTTGTCCCAGCGTTGCTCAATGGGACCGGAGGGGATGCGGGCGTTCAGATTCATTTCACGATTCCCAGCAGAACGGAGACCACGATGGCGATGTTGCCACCAGCCAGCACGATCGCCATACCAGCGGCGGCTTTCTTCACCAGCGGCGTGTAGCGCGGGTGGCTTAAGCCCATGGTTTGGAACATGCTCCAGATGCCGTGGTAGAGGTGGAACAACAGCATCGACATAGTGGCCAGATAGAGCACGGCCGCCAGCGGCTGGCTTAAGCCCTTCACCAGATTGGCGTGGACAGCACCTTCCACGAAGTCCGGGTGGATGCCCGGAACGCCAAAAGTGAAGTGCATCAAGTGATAGATGATGAAGCCCAAGATCACCGGGCCGGACAGATACATCGTGCGCGAGGCGTAGCTGGACGTGGTGGGCACCTTCTTCACGTAAGGTTGCGGGCGCGCCTTCGCCTTTAGCGCCATCAACTGCAGCGCGGCGGTGATGTGGAGCACGGCGCACAACAACAGGCCGCCACGGGCCACCCATAGCAAGCCGCCGGTGGCGCGCAACGCTTGACCATATTGGTCCAGCTTGCCCGGCCCCAGAAAGACCTGCAGGTTGCCCAGCAAATGAATGATGACAAAGCCCCAAAGGGCGGCACCCGTGATCGCCATGACGGTTTTTTTGCCGTTGGTGGCTTCGTAGAAACGGAGGGTGCGATGAAGCTTACTGTCTAGCGCGGCGGATGCCAATGATGAGCCTCTACTATCAGGATGTCAGGATCACATCTATTGTAGGAAAACTTTCTCGCCTCCGTGCAAAAACTATCGCGCCTAAGGTTTTGCCAGGGGAAGCGCACCAGCGGGCGTGCTGCCATCCACCGGTTGCGCCATGGTCGACTGCCAGGTGCCTTGTACGACGTCGGGGAAGCTCAGCAGGGCCTTTTCGACCCGAGCGCGAATGTCCGCGATCACATGGGGCTGCAGCTCGGAACAGTCGTAGCTCTCCTCCGGGTCGCTTGAAAGGTCATACAGTTCCGGACGAGGCAGCGGTAGGTTTACCCGGCCGCCGACGGGCTCAGGCGACCAGGGGCGCGAGTTGTAGCGCGAAAAATGTGCCTTCCAGCGGCCCAGGCGGGCGCACTGGAGGCTCCAGTAGTCGAAATAGAGAAATGGGTCGCGGTGCAGTTCGCCGTTGTCGCCGGTGAAGCGCGCGCTGATGTCGATCCCATCAAGCGGCTTGGCCGGAAGCGCGGCGCCCGTCAACGCACCAATCGTGGGCAGGAGATCGAGGGCGGACACGAAGCCGTCGTTCACCTGACCGCCTGCGATCCGGCCCGGCATCCGCGCGATCAGCGGTACGCGTAGACCGCCCTCGTAGCTTTCGCCCTTGCGGCCACGCAACCGGCCCGGGCTGCCTTGATACCAGGGGCCGTTGTCGCTGGTCAGCAGCACGAGGGTGTTCTCGTCTTGACCGGTTTCACGAAGCGTTCTCAGCACTTCGCCCACGCCGAAGTCGAATTCGGCCATCACATCGCCATAAGGCCCCAGCGGGGACTTCTTCTGGAAGCTGCGCCCCGCCACCAGAGGAATATGCGGCGCGACATGCGGCAGATAGAGAAAGAACGGGTTGGCGCGATTGTCGCGGATGAAGCGGGTGGCTTGCGCGGTGAAGCGGCTGCTGAGGGTGTCGAGGCTGGCTGGCTCCTCGATCACGTCGCGATTCGACATCAGCGGCCGGGGCCACATGTCGTGGCTGTGCAGTAGGCCAAAGAACTCGTCAAAGCCGCGGTCATTGGGCGCAAAGCCGGGCCGATCGCCCAGATGCCACTTGCCGGTCAGGCCCGTCCGGTAGCCAGCGGATTTCAGCATCTGGGCGATGGTGACTTCGCCGGCCGCCAAGCCCCCATCGTCACCCGGACACAACACGCCCGGCACACCGGACCGGGTGGCGTAGCGGCCGGTCAACAATCCCGCACGGGCCGGGGAGCAGACTGAGCTGGCTGAGGTGAACTGCGTAAAGCGAACGCCTTCGGCCGCCATCTGGTCAATATTGGGGGTGGCGATGCGGGACCCGTAACAGCCCAGGTCGCCGTAGCCCAAGTCATCGGCGCAGATCAGCACCACGTTCGGGCGCGGCGAAGACTGCGCGCGGACAAACGTTGACGTCAATGCGGCGGCGGTGGTACCGAGAAAACTGCGTCGATTCACTGGGGCGGGTCAGCTCCGACCCACCTAGTATCGTCAGAAGTCTACTCCGGCGTATATAGGTCGCGCATGCGAAAAGTACGGTACTGGGGCGCGGCGGCCTGAAGTGAATAGCTGATCTTTCCCGTTGGGTCCACTTCCAGCGAGAAGGCGTTGTTGGCGGGCAGGGTCCAGCCCGCGTCGAAGTGGTAATACCCGTTGCGCAGGCGCTGGGCGGAGCCGAGGGCGAAGGAGAAGACGCCCAGGTCCGCATTCAGCACGACGCGCGCCGTGCGGCTGGCCTCATCCATCTCAAATACTTGGCCGCGGCTGGTGACGCTCGAATCAGCTTGGCGGCGGGTGTTGCCGTTATCGAACAGCGTCAGGGTGGTGTTGTTCGGCTCAAATTCCGAATCATGCTGGTGGGAAAACCAGTCCGCGTCAACGCCGGTGCTAAGCCGGAAGTCGCCATCTTTTCCAAATCGCCACAGAATGTTGCCAGCGCCGAGGCCGTTCTGGTAGTCAATCTTGAGCACCCAGTCCTGGTGCCGCATGGACACGATGAAGTTGCCGTCGGGCGCCAGTTGGACGGAGTTGGCATGGGTCCAATCGTTGCCGTCGTCGGCCAGGTAGAGCGTCGGACAGCTGCCTTGGGAGCAGCGCTCATTGAGAATGGCGGCGCGGCTCGGGTCCAGGTGGTCAAACCCGTCCCAGGTCCAGACCACCTGCAAGTCCTGATCAAAGACGATGATCATGTCACCCACCACGTCGATGGGGCCGGGGCCCTGGACGTCGGTGAGGACCTGCTCCACGCCCGCCAGCGCGACGATCCGGCCGTCCGGAAGCTCCCGCACCTCATGGTGGAAACCGTTGATGGGGCGGCGGCCCAGAGCGGCCAGTTGTTGGTTCACCCGGGCCGCGTTGGTCTCCCGGCGAGTCATGCCCATCAGGTCGAATTCGCGGATCGCTTGCATCTCAGGTCCACCCGGGCTTTGGACATAGCCCCAAAAGGTGCCTTCCCGGCCGGGTCGCGCGAGCACCGAGATTGCGCCCGGGTAGTACCAAAGGACGTTGCCGGCCAAGTCGACCGCGGTCGGCCGGTTGGGAAAGATGGGCGCTTCCAGAATGATCTCTTGATCGGTGAACCGGCTGCGCGGTCGGGCGACGGTATGGCTCACCAGGTCGGCCGGAATCTCGCCGGTGCGGAAGTCGACACCTGGCCCGTAGCGCAAAGGCTGTTCCGCTGTGGCCAATATGGCCCGGGCGAAATAGGCGGTGGAGGGCAACAGGCCCGCCAACTGAAAGGTCAGGCTGACCCCCTCCCGGCAGGCGTGGAAGGGCGTCGAAGAGACGGCCCGGTTTCCGGTGCCGTATTCGACGGCCATAAATGCCCCGGCCTCGCAAGGAGGTGCGCTGAACAGCCAGACCAGGGGATGCCCGGTGGCGGCCATCGCCGGTTGGCCGTCGGTGGCGAGGCTGGTCCAGGAAAAGTACTGCGCGGCGGTGGTGATCTCCCCGCTCGCCAGATCCATTCGCGCTACCTCCATTTCGGCGTAGCCTTCGGCGTCGGGCATCATCCAGTCGATGCTGTCGCCGGGGCCGAAATCACGGATGGTGCGGAACTCGCCACCAGGCGTCCGGTGCCGGAAGCGATAGTAGGCCGGTGAGCTTCCCGGTTCGGCACTCGCCGTCCAGGTAACCAGGGTTCCGACGGGCTGGGGAGAAGGCAGCGAGGTGCGCAGCTCCAAGGCATCAGCGCCAAAAGCGAGGCTGGCGAAAAGGGGGAGCAGCAGAACCGCGTGCGGCCAAGGCAGACGAATAGAAAAGACAGGTCGGGACAACGAAACACCTCCGACTGCGGATCCGATTTGAGGATCGAACCCACACTTGTAAGACGCCACCATGTCGGCAACGTTACCGTTGCTCAGTAGATAGTGGCTGCCGGGTGAAAAGCGTTACCCAAGAGGATTATCGGACGGATTTGGTGCGAGTTGAGACGCTCGGGGCCGGGCCAGCGGTTTTTTTAATCGTTGGCCTTGGCGGCGCTCAATTGGTTCAGTGTGCCGGGGTGGCTGGCCCGGTACTGGTCGATCAGCCATTGAATTCCGTACATCGCGCAGCCAGCGGCGACAGCCGCCGCGGCATTCACCAGCAGCGTCATTGCGGCCGTAGAAAGGAAGGCCGCGGCATCCACCCGCCGCATCTTCGCCAGGCGGCGCCAAGTGCCCCATTCGAGCAGCAGAATGCCGACATAGGCGGTGACGCCCGCCAGTGCCGGAATCGGGATGTGGGCGACAAACTCCGCACCCAACGAAAGGCAGAGCAGCAGCGCGGCGCCGTGGATCAGGTTCGAAACCCGAGTGGTGCCGCCGCACCGGACATTCGCCAATGAGCGGGCCGGAATGCCCACCGACATTGGCGCGCCAAAAACGCCCGCGCAGATGTTGGCGATCCCGTAGGCGCCCAGTTCGGAATCAGCATCAATGGGACGCATGGGGCGATGGCGGCCCCGGAAGTGTTCCACCACGCGCGAAGTGATCAGCAGATTAATCGAGGCCACAAAAGCCAGCGCGAGCCCCGAGGGCAGCACCTGGTAGACGTCAGCCGGAGACCAGGTAAACCCGGCAAACGGCGGAATCTCCAGCGGCAGCACGCCCACTTCCTTCTCATGAAGACCAAAGATGGCGCCCACGGCAATCGCACCGATGACGCCAATCAACGGCGCCGGCGCCTTGTTGGTGAAGCGCGTCACCTGAAACGCCAGGATGATGACAACCCCACCATACACAAACGGCTGCCAGCGCATCTCCGCAATGTGCAGCATCACTTCGGTGAACTGGACAATAATCGCGGTGGCTCCGGTGACGGGGATGTTCAAGCCGAAGATCGTTTTCAGCTGTGAGATCACCATCATCCCGCCGATGCCCACCGAAAAGCCGCTCACCACGGCTTGGGGAACTTTGCCAATAAAGCGGCCCAGGCGGAGCACGGAGAAAGCCATCATGAAGACGGCCGCCACCAGGGTCACCTTGGCGGCGCCGCCAATACCCTGCTGTTTGACCGCGATCGCCAAAAAGGGAACGGTGACGGTGGAGGTTCCACCAATCAGAACGGGATTGCGGCCCAGGAAAGCCGTGATGGGCGCGGTAAGAAGGGAGGTAAAGAGTCCAAGTGCGGGAGGCAGACCCATCAGGGTCGCCATCGCCAAACCGTAAGGGAGCGCGATCAGCGCGGCAATGACGCCACCAAAGGCGTCGCCAATAAAGGCCTTAAACGAGTAGGCCGGAAGCTTCCAGGAGTTCATCGATTGCAAGACCTTGAAAGAAGCCTGTCCGGACCGGGGACGGGGCACAATTAGGCAGACCGACGAGGGCTGGCCAGAAGTGAGAGGGTAAGCAGCGACGGGGGCGAAGCGCTGGGCTCCGCCCCCGACCGGGGAAAAACTAGACGCCCATGACCTTGGAGAAAGCCGTCTTGAACTTCTCCATTTCGTCCTTGGTGCCGATCGACACGCGAACGTGATTCGGCCAGGCAGCCCAGGTACGGCCGATGACGACCTTTTCCTTGACCATGGCTTCGAACACTTCGGCGCCGGGGCGCTTCACGTCGATCATGATCTTGTTGGAGACCGAAGGCACGTAGGCGATCTTCTTCTGCGACAGGTAGTTCATGACGTCCTGGCGGACGGCACCGATGATGGCGGCGCGCTCCGGAACCAGGGTCTTGGACACCTTCAAGCTGGCGGTGGCACCCACCACACCGGTGACGGGCAGAGCGCCGGCGCCGTAGGGGGTCATCTTGGCCAGCAGGTCGGGACGGCCGAAAGCCGCACCGGCGCGCAGGCCAGCCATGCCGTAGAGCTTGGAGAACGTGCGGAGGATGATGATGTCCTTGTCCGCGGCGACGAGGTCGGAACCAGCGCCTTCACCGGAGAGGTGGATGTAGGCTTCGTCGAGCAGCAGGATGGCACCCTTGGGCATGTTGGCCAGGACGAACTCAATGTCCTTGCGCTTGGTCAGCGTGCCGGTGGGGTTGTTGGGGTTGCAGATGTAGATGACGCCGGCAGTGGGGGAAGCCGCCACCATGGCCTTCACATCGTGCGAGTAGTCCTTGGCGAGCGGGACCTTGATGGTCTTGGCGCCCACGAACTTCGCGGCCCGGTCAGCAGCTTCGTAGCCGGGGTCGCCCATCACCAGCGGACGCGAGGGCGAGGTGAACGCCATCACGGCATGGTGCAGCGGGGCGCTGGAGCCGGCAAACGGAACCACGTAGTTGGGCTTCAAACCTTCCAGGTCGGCCTGCAGCTTGGTGAAGCCGAAGGTCTCTTCATAAAGGTAACGGCCGCCCTTTTTCACCACACCATAGATCGCTTCGGCGGCTTCGTTGCAAGGGCCGAGCGGGTTTTCATTGGCGTTGATGCGAACGGCATCCGGAGGAAGGCCACGCATGGCGGACAGGCCCTGGGCCAGGGCGGCTTCATTGTAGAACGGCAGGCTGGCGCCAGCCGTCATGAGGGTGGTGAATTTTCCAAAAGCCCGGCGGGAGAAGCCGCGCTTCAGAATGTCCCGAGAAACCTCGGTATTGAGCAGATCGTTCATGGCGTTTATCTTTCCTCTCGAAAGAGATGGCTACTGATTCTATTAGTATAGGCCGCCGGTTGTGACACCGGCGGCCCAGGATTGAAATTTTTCCGAAACAAGCTCCAGCCGGTTGCCCGGACTAGAAGTAGAGACGGAGACCGAGTTGCATCATTCGCGAGAAGTTGGCTTGCGAATTGATCTTACCGAAAGACGAGTTGCCGACCTGGACGTTGGGCGCACGGAACATAGGAGTGTTCATGGCGTTCAACGCCTCAGCGCGGAACTGAGCCTTGAAGCGTTCGGTGATGGTGAAGTTCTTGAACAACGAGATGTCCCAGTTGTTCTGCCGCAGCGTCCGGGTGGAGATGGTGCGGCTCACGTTACCGAAGGTCAGCGCCGGAGCGATGGAGAAGGCGGCGGGGTTCAGGTACCCAGTGCCATCGGTCCACTGCGTCTTGTCGCCGCCCGCGTACGGATCAACGCCGGTGGCGTTGGGCCGCTGGCTGGAGGCGAAGATGACGCCATTGTTGTTCGAGTTCTGGCGGATCTGGATCGGGAAGCCGGAGTTGATGACGGCCACCGAGTTGATCGTCCAGCCACCGATGGCCATATCGGCCCAGCGGTTGACGCTACCGGCGAACTGCTTACCCTTACCGAAGGGCAGTTCGTAGGTGACGGCCAAGCTGTTGCGGGTGGCCGCGTCGATGTTCGACAGGCCCCATTCCGCACCCAGATTGTAGACGTTCTGCGGAGCCACGTTGCCACCATTCAGGTTGTTGGCCGCGCCGCCGGAGACGTTATCCAGGTTCTTGGACCAGGTAAAGGCATAGAGGAAGTTCAAGCCCTGGCTCATGCGCTTCTGGAGGCGGAAGGCCATGGAGTCGTACCGGGCCTTGCCGTAATCGGCGAACTGGAAGTTCAGGTTGCCGAAAGCCGGGAAGGGCCGCAGCAGCTGAGCCTGGGAAACCGTCGCACCGGCCAACCCGGCCACGCCGCCCTTACCGAAGTAGGGGTTGGACACCGCGCCGGACAGGGCCGTAGCGCCTAGACCGTAGTAGCGGGCTTCCACCTGATTGACGTTGATGGCGGCAGAGTTGATCGTCAAGTGGCTGGACCGGGAGCCCACATAGGCCACCGACATCGCCATGCTGAACGGCAGTTCGCGCTGGACGTCCACCGAGTACTGCTGCACATAGGGCGACTTGGCGTTCGGGTCGAAGATGGTGAGACCCTTGCCGATGCCCGTCTGATCGCCCAACCGGTTGCCCACCGGCTGGTCATAGCCCGTCGAGAAGACGTTGGCCAGCGTGGTGGCCGGGTTCGGCGTGCGGCCGCCGTCAAGCGTCGTCAGCGGCTGGGTGGAAGCCGTAAAGCCTTCCGGCAGATAGACACCGCCCTGGGCCGTCTGCGGCGCCCAGAAGATGCCGTAGCCACCACGAACCGTGGTCTTGGAGTTCACCTGGTAGGCGACGCCGATGCGGGGCGACAGCTTGGTGTTGTTGGGGTTGCCCACGTAGGTGTTGGCACCGTTGACGCCCGCAAACTGCACGGCGCCGCGCGTGGCCACGCCCGAGGCGGTGCTGATGGAGTTCAACGCCGAGCGGTCAAAGCCCGTGATCATGTTGTTGTTGCGTTCCTTGAGGCCGGTTTCCCGTTCCCAGCGGACGCCAAAGGTGAGGGTCAGCTTGGAGTTGAAGCGGAAATCGTCCTGCACAAAGGCCGAGGTGTAGTCAGCATAGTTGTGCAGCGTCGAGGGCACGAAGCCGTTGGCCCCGGCCGGGTAACCCAGCAGGAGGCCGGCCAGGTCGGAACCCGAGGTACCGTCGCCACGGTTGAAGTCGGCGCGGGTGAACTGATCATTGAAAGTGAACTGGCCCGCGGAGTTACCGAAGTCGGCGCCCGAGACCTTGATGCGGCGGTAGTCGGCACCAAACTTCAGGCTGTGCTTGCCAATGAACTTCGACAGGATGCCGTGCAGGTTCTTCGAGTTGGGCACGAACACCGAGTTGCTATTGGTGCCCATGTTGTCGCCCACGTAGAAGTTCTCAAAGCCCACCGAGGGGAAGGTCTGCGACGGAATCGCCTTCACAAAGCCCTGGTTGAAGCCCAGCGAGGCGACGTTGAAGCCTTGGCTCTTCTGGAAGCTGTAGTTCGGGAAGCGGTTGTAACCGTAGCGGATGGCGAGAACCGTGGTCGGGTTCAGGGTCATCGTGCTGTTGATCTGCGTCGAATCGACACGGCGGTCCAGGCGCCACTGGGCGGGCGTCGAGACCGAATCCGGGAACCACGTTTCGCCGGGTTCGAGAGAGTTGTACCGCAGGTACGAAATATTGGCCGACCACCAGTCGGTGATCTTGTGGTCAAACTTGAAGGTCTTCTGGTCAGCCTTGGAGGGCAGCTGGCCGAAGTAGGGCATGTTGTTGTCGCCGTAGAAGCGAGCGGTGTTGGTGGGAGTCGGGAACGTGGCGGCGATGGCGCGGCCAATCGGGCTGATGCGGTCGCCCGGAATCCGGTTGCCCGCGAACGGAGTGCGAACGCCTGCAGAGGTGGTCGTCAGCGGATCATAGATCACGCGAACCGGACCGCCCGCGCGGACCAAAGAATTGGAGAAGTCACCGGAACGTTCCGCAATCGTCGGAACCTGCGTGACGCCGGAGTTGGCCTGGGTGTCGCGATAGCCTTCAAAGGTACCCCAGAAGAAGGTGCGGTTCTTACCGTCGTAGATCTTGGGGATCCAAACCTTGCCGCCGAAGCTGCCGTAGTAGTTACGGAAGGGCTGGTCGGTGATGCCTTGACCGGCGCGGTTGGAGAAGAAGCTATTGGCCAGCCAATCGGTCTGGCGGACATAGCCGCCGAGCGAACCGTGGTAGCTATTGCCGCCGCTCTTCAAGAACGCGTTGAACATACCACCACCAGAACGGCCGACTTCGGCATCGTAGGTGTTGGCCTGAACCTTGACTTCCTGCACGGCTTCCAGCGAGGCGATGATGATGGCGCGGTTGGCCATGTCGGTGATCGCGACGCCGTCAATCAGGTAGTTGTTGCCGCGGACCGGGCCGCCGGCGATGGAAATTTGAGACGAACCAGACTGGTCCTGCATGCGGGCATAGGCCGGATTGCCGGTCTGCTGCACGTTCGGAGCCAGGCGGGAGAACATGTACGGGTTGCGGCCCAGGTTCGGCAGATCGATCAGCTTCTGACGATCAATCACCTGGCCCTGAGAAGCGGTCGCCGTTTCAATCAGCGGCACTTCTTCGGTCACCATGACGCTTTCGGTCACGTTGCCGACTTCCAGCTTCACGTCCACCGTCAGGAACTGCTGGGTGCCCACAATGACGCCCTTGCGTTCCACCTTCTTGAATCCCGCTGCTTCCGCGACAATCGTGTAAGTCGATGGAACCACAGACGAGAAATTGTATTCGCCCACGGCGCTGGTGACCGTCGCACGGGTGCCATTCGTGCTTTCGTCCGTGAGAGTCACCTTCGCGTTGGCGAGCGCGCCACCGGATGCATCAACGACCAACCCGCGAACGCCACCGTAGATCGATTGACCATACGAATTTACAGCGAGACCGGCCGTAAGGGCCAGTACGGGTAGGAGCCTGCCAAAGTTTGAGACTGCTTTCATTTAGATCCCCTGATTTGCAAATTTTGCGCGCTCGATAGGCAGGGAGCGCTCGGGGCTGCGGCACGTGGCAGCGGAAAGACTGAGAACCTCTATGGAGACGCCTTAGGCCACAGGCCCAAAACGGCTCGCCATCCCCCAGGGACGGATTACAGGTAAGTATAGTCGAGAGGGATCCGTGTTTACCAGATCGAAATGAGGATTCGGGCGATAAAAATAGTTTATTGCGCGGCGTCAGACGCCTTGGCGAAGGCCGGGCGGGACCGGGCGGCGCCATGGGCCACCAGCCGGCGGGCGTCCGGGGCGGCAAAGTCCAGGTGATCGGCAATCAGCTGGGCACCGGACAGCGACTCCTTGAAAACACCGGACTTAGCGTGAACAGTGCTCTTGGTGACGATGTGGTAAAGCTCGTGGGCCACCACGCGCCCCAGCGCGCGGCCCAGCAGTTGATCACCCTGCGCACGCTGTCCGCCGAACAAAACGGAACCCACGGTGCGCCGGAGCTTGTCGCAGGCGACGGTGCTAAAGGGGAGGATCTCGCCTTCCACCGTATGGGCCCAAGCCAAGGGCGAGGGGCCACGCTCATCGATAAAGGCCGCGTACGGGATGCCGTTCATCCGGCAGGAGCCGGTCAGCTTCACCAGCACCAAGTCTTCAAACTCTTCATTGGGGGCCGTCTCGGAGCGCAGGCGGACTTCCACCGAGTGGCCGGTCCGCTTCATGATGGCGGCCACTTCGCGGCGCATCTCGCCCAACGATTTGGCGGCGGGGGCGTCGTCGAAATCCAGGATCACGGTGAGACTGGGGCCAAAGCCCTCACCATGCACGGAGGCACATAATATAACGAGAAACGCGAAGACCGCGACAAGGCGGGAGGCAACGTGGCTCATAGCTCTTAGGACAAACAGTGTCCTCAACCGTATCGACGGCGATCGGCTCTCTTAAGATACCTGAGAAAGAGATTTTGATGGACTCGATCAGAAAAATTACTGATTAAAATTCAGTAAGAATAGTACTTTCGCCTGAGCGCTCCGGTGCAGGCCGGGCGATCGAGGTTACGGTGTGTGGTCCGCCTCGGGCTTCAGCGGAAAGTTATAGAAGCCGAAATCCTTTTCTGTCATGGCTTTGGCGGCAAAGATGATTTGGCCGGTGTGGCCGGAGAAATGCTCGATGACATGGATGACGGCCTCAAACACGGTGAGGTCGTAGCCTTGGATCGAGGCCGGTAGCGTTAACTGTTCCGGTGTCAGTGCCCGGATGATGGCTGCTGCTTCGGTGATGACGACCGCCAACCGCTCCTGCAGTTCGGCGATCGACATCCCACCCCGAGCCGCAAACTCCTGATCCCGGGTGCGGATGTCCGGCAGATGGCCGACGCCGTAGCCGATCCACTGGCGGACGTTGCCGCACAGGTGGAGCACCAAATTCCCGACCGAGTTCGAGTTCGAGGCGCCGCGAAACCAGACCTGATCCTCAGTGAGCGTATCGAGGCACGTGGCGATGCGTCCAGACAACTGCTCCAGCTTCTTGGGGGCGTAGGCGAGAAACGTCGCTTCGATCATGGCTCCATTATCCGCTGACCGGCGGCGGTTGGGGATGGCCGCAACGGGCGGCGCCATTCATAATGAAGCATGCGCCACCTTGCCACTGTTCTCATTTTCGCGGTCGCCACGGCGATGCCCGCACTCCCGGCCACTCCGGAGCAGGACGTGATCAAAACTGTTCAAAAACTGTTCGACGCCATGGAGGCGCGGGATGAATCGGCCATCAAGGCGGTGCTGGTGGGCGATGCCAAAATTGCCTCGATCCGGGCCAATCAAACGTTGTCCAACTCGACCGGCGCCGACTTCGCCACGCGGATCGCCGCCGCCAAGGAGCCATTGCTTGAACGGATGTGGCAGCCGAAGGTGATGATCGAAGGCGGCATCGCCACGCTGTGGGCTCCTTACGACTTTCACCGCGCCGGGAAGTTGACCCATTGCGGCGTCGATTCGGTGACGCTTTTCCAGACCGCCGACGGCTGGAAGATCTCGGGTGTCTTCTTTAATGTCGTCGAAGGGGCCAAGTGCTCGCCCAGCCCGCTGGGTCCACCGGCGGCCAAGTAGTTTATTGACCGGATTCCACGCCGCCGGTGGCCAGCGCCCGGGCCAGACCCTTTACAGACCGGGTCCGGTTGCGCTGACGGTCCAGCGACTTGCGAAACTGCACGGCCGCCTCTTTGGGCCGCCCGGCGTCGACCAGCATTTCGCCAAACAGTTCATGCGACGGCTTGGTGATCTCGGGCGGGCCGCTGGGGGCCTTGTCCATCTCTTCCAGTTGGGTGGCGCGCTGCATCAGGGCGATCATCTCGTTGGTCTGTTTGGCGCGCTGAGCCTGGGCGGCCTTGATCATCAGCATGCGCGCCTCAAAGACGGCGGCGGTGACTTTGGCGCCCTTCTGATCTTCGATTTGCCGGGCCTGCTCCAAGAGATCGAGCCACGCCGCGGGTGATTCGCCGCTCAGGGCCGCAGCCATCCCTTTGGTGAATGCTTCGCTGGCGCGATGGCTCGGCGCAGGCGCATGGGCGTGCTCCTCGGTGCTGTTGCGGCGGATGGTGACCGGGTCATCGAAGGCGGTCCGGGCCTTGTCCCATTCGCCAGTCTCAAAGATGATGGCGGCGGCCAGATCAGGATAGTAGTTGTAGACCGCGCCGGCCCCCTGCGCCTCAATGATGTCGGCCTTCTTCTGCTCGTACACCTTCCAGGCATCCCCATAACGGCCCTGCTGCAGGTAGCCGTAGGCCATCCAGAATTGGCTGTGATAATCGCGCACGGCCAGCGCGTGTCCCTTGCGCTTCTGCCAGGCGACGGAGGCGGCCCAAGAGGATTCGTTCGACTTCACCACGTCATCCCACATCCCCAACTGGAGAAAAATGTGCGATGGCATGTGGCGGGCGTGATGCGCCTCCGGAGCGATCTCGGCATAGCGGCGCGCGGCCGGCAAAGCGATGATCGCGTGGTCCGGGTCGTCAAAAGCGTGGATGATGTAGTGCGCGGCGCCCGGGTGGTTGGAGTTCTTCGAGTAGACGTCGAGAGCAATAGCTCCCGCCTTGGCCTGCCGAGCATACCCCGCGTCGCCCGGCCGCACCTGGCCCAGCAGCGAGAGCGCATAGAACGTGGCCGCTTCAAAGTCACCCGGATTTTCAAGGTAGATCTTCTCCATCGCCGCCGAGTACGCCTTTTCGCGCTGCAGCTTGTCGCCGGTCTTGGAGAACAAGGTCCGAGCAGCAGCAATGAAAGCGCGCTCCCGCGCGGTCAACTTTGATTCATCGGTGATCTTGTCCAGCGCCGCCCGCCCATCCTCCGGCCAGACCCGCATCCACAGCGAATGGTTGTAGGTCATCGCCTCCCCCCAATAGCCCATGGCGAACTGCGGCGCCGCCTTGGTGCATTGCTGGAACTGTTCGCGCGCCTCTTCAAACCAGAAGTTGTGCATCATGGCCACGCCGCGTTCAAAACAGGCGCGGGTGGCCGGCGTCCCGGTGACGGGGAAAGAGATGGAGCCGACATCAGCGGCCAGCAGCGCGGTGGGGATCAGGATGGCAAATTTCAGCATGGGGTCTCCGCT
>JAPKYZ010000067.1 GCA_026394055.1 Acidobacteriota bacterium | reverse complement strand
AGCACCTGAAGGTTGCTGAGGCTGACATTTCCGCGCTGCACCGGCAAGCTGTCTTTGATCCGCGCATACTGCTCTTCGGTGATTTCCATCCTAAGAACATTTTACTGCACTATTGTTTTAGTAGTGTGAACACGCCCTAGTGCACGCAAGGCTAGCGTCCATCCTCGCCCTGCTTAGCAATGACGACCGGGGAGGGTGTCTCAGCTAATGTTGGCCCGGCGGGCCCGAAGTGCGTCTTTCCGGCAAAGTTTTGCGCCAGTTGATCGATGAGACGGGTACGGGTGCCGTGTTTCGAGACCCTTCAGCATGGAATGAGATTCATCGATCTACACACGCACACCGATCGTTCGGATGGCTCAACGCCCCCGGAAGACTTGGTGCGGTTGGCAGCCGCCCTGAACTTGCAGGCGCTCGCGATTTCTGATCACGACACACTTGCGGGCTTTGACGCCGCCGGACCGGCGGCTTCTGAGTGCGGCCTTGAGCTGATCTGCGCGGTAGAACTGAGTACGCGACCCGGTGGGCAGCGGGAAGAAGGAAAGCGCCAGCGTTCAGTGCATGTACTCGGATACTGGCTGGTTTCGCCTCCTACCGCAGAGTTTCGGCAGTGGCTTGAAGGCCAGCAGGCGAGCAGGCGTCAGCGCAATCTGGACCTGATCGCGAAACTCCAAAATATGGGCGTTTCGATCGCTCTGGAGGACGCCGAGGTTTACGGACGTAATCAGGTCGGCCGCCCGCACATTGCCCGGGTACTACGCGAGAAGGGATATGTCTCGAGCCTTCAGGAAGCGTTTGACATCTATCTGGGCGATGAAGCTAAGGCCGCCGTCGAGCGCGACGAGCCCACCATCGAAGAAGGGATTCGGAAGATCGTGGAAGGAGGTGGCATGCCCTCACTGGCCCACCCCGTCCGGCTTCCGCAGGGTGGCGCTGATCTGGCGGTGCTGGTGGAACAACTCGTGTCGGCGGGTCTTGTCGGAATCGAGGTGTTCCACAGCGAGCATTCGGCGGCTGATTGCAGGGAATACGCTGCCTTGGCGCAGCAGTTCGATTTGATCCCGACGGGGGGCACAGACTTCCACGGTGACAACAAGCCTGGAGTGCATTTGGGGAGTGGCGTTGACGGTAATGTCCGCCTGCCCTATTCGTTTCTGGGGCAGATGCGGGAGTTGTGTTCCGCGCGAGGCAAATGAGTACGCCGGAGCGGTTGAGCTGCCTGCGGGACGACTTGTTAATTTTTGGACGCCTCCATGCGGTCCGGCACGCGGAAAGTGCGCTTGACGTGAAGAACATCGATCCTGAGGAGCAGATTGTGCCGAAAGTGATCCGAATCCGCCCTACCGCCCTCTAAGGAAGACGAATGCAAACCGGTTGCACATTGTGGTTTACAGGGTTGTCTGGGAGTGGCAAAAGCACCCTGTCCCATTTGCTCGGGGCCAGGCTGCGGGAGCTTGGGGAACGGGTGGAGGTCTTTGATGGGGATATCATCCGTACACAACTTTGCCGCGGACTGGGTTTCAGCAAAGAGGATCGAGAAGAGAATATCGGGCGAATCGGCTTCGTTTGTGAGCTGCTGACCCGCAATGGCGTCATCGCCATTGCCGCCGCGATCTCGCCTTACCGCGCCGGGCGCGATGAATTAAGGGCGCGCATCGGCAACTTTGTCGAGATTTATATGGCTTGCCCACTTGATGTGCTGGTGGAGAGGGACGTCAAGGGTCTTTACAAAAAGGCGCTGGCGGGAGAGATTCCTCATTTCACCGGAATATCGGACCCCTACGAGCCACCGCTCGCCCCGGAGGTGACCATTGATTCATCCTCACAAACCCTGGAAGAAAGCGTTGCGGCAATCCTTCTCCGTCTGGAGGAGCTAGGGGTGATCACCGCGCAGGGTGAACTGATTTCGGCGCGATAAGGGCCTTGTTTCCCCAAAATGCGAAAGCCTAATTTCTTTATGGTTGGTGCGCCAAAGTGTGGCACCACAGCCATGTTCACGTATCTCCAGGCTCATCCGGAGATCGCGTTCTCAAGCACCAAAGAGCCTCACTACTTTGGTCACGACCACCGCCGGATCAACCACCAGCCTCGGACGGAAGCGCAATACCTGGATCTATTCGCGGGCGCCAAGAACGAGAGATGGGTGGGCGATGCCTCGACGTCGTATTTGCATTCCAGCACCGCTGCCGAGGAGATTCGGGCCTTTAGCAGCGACCCCAAAATGGTGATCATGCTGCGGGAGCCCGTGGATGTGATGTACGCGCTGCACGGAACAGTTCTGGCGGACGGGTTCGAATTCATCGAGGATTTCCCCAAGGCACTGGAAGTGGAGGAGGCGCGCCAGCGCGGCCAGCATCTACCCCGCATCCGGCCCGGCCTGCTGGAGAATCTCCTCTACCGCGAGACTGTCCGCTATCACAGCCAGGTGAAACGGTATCTTGATGTCTTTGGCAGCCGGGTACACATCATCCTCTACGATGATTTCGCGGCGGATACGCCCGGAGTTCACCGGAAGTTGCTTGAGTTTCTGGAAATCGATCCCAGCTTTCAGCCCCGGTTTGAGGTCGTGAATGCCAGCGCACGCCCACGCAGCACCAAGTTCAACAATTTTCTCTGGAACCCGCCGCGTCCCCTTCAAGCCGCTGTGCAGTCCATTTTGCCCGCCGAATTTCGGACAAAGCTGGTGAACAAGCTGAAGGGACTAAACGTCAAGAAACAGGCGCGGCCTCCGCTGGAAGCGGCATTCCGGGCGCAGCTCAACAGTGAGCTTGCGGGCGAAATGGATCGGTTAGGAAGCCTGATTGGCCGTGATCTGTCTCACTGGTGCGGTCGCAAGAACGCCAATTCCCGGTAGGGACCTTTCGGCGTGATCCATCGCCAAGGAACTGCGCGGCGATGGCGTCGGTTTGCCTCGGCTGGCAGCCGGGATCGCGTCGAGCAAGCCAACGCCATCCAACTTTGGCGCGGGCTCATCAACCCCAGGAAACAGCCGGGGCTAGGCGGGCCTCGCTTACCCGATCCGGTGCACCCTGGTCGACGGGTTAGGATGCCGGCCTCGCCGTTTCATCGGCCTGTCGGATCACTTCGAGAAGCTTTACCAGTTCGCCTGGGTGCCGTCCGGCAGGAACATCGATTCGTCTCGCCAGGTAACCGGGGTTTGGGCGGCTTTCTGGATCTCGGACCAGTTCACGTGGAGGCCCAAGCCGGGGCCGGTGGGCAGCGCGAGGTGGCCTTCGGAATCGACGTTGAAGGCAGGCCACTGGCTTTCGTCGACGTAGCGGAGCCAGGGGTCGATGTTTCCTTCGGCTTGGGAGGCGTTGTAGTGGATGCCTTTGGACCATTCGAGAATCCAGCCGGCGCGGGACTGGGCGACGACGTGGAGACAGGCCATGAAGGCGATCGGGGAGAGCGGACAGTGGGGGGCCAAGGCGAGGCCGTTCGCTTCGGCGAGGGCGGCGATTTCGGCGCAGTTGCTGATGCCTCCGGCGTGGACCAAGTCGGGCTGGAGGATATGAGCGCCCTGGTTGGCGACGACGTCAGAGAATTCGGCGACGGTGCACATGCGTTCGCCAGTGGCGATGGGAATATGCGTGAGGCGCGCGATCTCGGGGAGCCAGCGGTTGTAGTCGTGGCGGACCGGTTCCTCGTAAAAGAGGGGGCGGGAGAACTCGAGTTCCTTCGCCAAACGACGGGCCATGGGGACATTGCAGCGGCCATGGAAGTCGTACGCGATTTCGACATCGGGGCCCACGGCATCGCGCACCGCACGGGCGCGAGCGACCGCGGCCTGGATGCCACCGTAGGTGTCAACCGCCGCCAGCGGAGGGCAGGCGTTCATCTTGATGGCGCGCGCGCCTTCAGCCACCACGCGGGCGGCTTCCTCAGCGGCGGCCGAGGGGGAGTTGTTGTTGCCGCCGGCCCAGCGGTAGACTTTGACGCGATCGCGGACCTTGCCGCCGAGTAGCTGGTAGATTGGCTCGCCAACGGCTTTGCCGTAAAGGTCCCAAAGAGCGATTTCGATACCGCCGAGGGCGGACATATAGTGAGGGCCACCGTGGTAGAAATTGCGGTCGTAGGCGGCGCGCACCAGCCCTTTCAGCCCACGGGCGTCCTGGCCGAGAAACAACTCCGACAACTGGTGGACAGCCGCTTCGGCGGAAGGGAGCTGGCCTTCGACGGTGTACTCTCCGTAGCCTGCGAGTCCTCCGGCGGCAAGGATGCGGAGCAGACCCCAACGGGGGGCAACCTGAACAGTTTCGATCTTCTCGATGGTGAGTTTGGGGACTGACATGAAGGAAGCCACCATTCTATGCCAGGCGCAACTCCCGAAGGCGAACGATACGTCTGCCGCGAGGCAGGCCGGATCTGAGGCTCCAGTACGTCGCTGGGTGGTAGAGTTGACCCGTTGCGGCCAAGCGCCGAGTCAATTCTAGATGAGAAAGTTCGCCTCTGGCAGTAGGCGCTCCCCGACATGGGTCCATGGAGGGCCCCAAAAGGGTGAGCTCTGGCAGTACAATCAACGAAGCATGAGTTCCAAGCACTGGAGGACGTCGACGCGGGGGGCGAAAGGCCGATTCTCACGCCGGTGTGCCGACACCGCACCGAAAGTGCGCGATGCGTCGAAAGTTTAGGCAAAGCACCGCAAACCAGATTGCACCTTGCGTGATCCGGCGTCGATCGCGCCGTTCGGCGGAGTCGAAGTGACCGACTCACTTCGGATCCTGGGCGATCCAGCAGATGTCCTGAACTTCGCTGCTACCGTTCAACACGAGGCGGATCAACAAAGGACGTCACTCGGATTCCTACCGCACGACGCGTACAGGCAAGCTGCCCTTCAGGGGAAGTTACTTATTGCCGTTGATGAGGCCGCTGGACGCACCTACGCGGGGCACCTCATGTTTGGCGGGAGCCCTCCGACGATGCGCGTCTTTCAGGTGTTCGTGTCTGCAAGTCATCGACGCCGCGGCGTCGGGGCCCTGCTTGTGAACGCACTTGTGGCACAGGCTGAGAAGGATTGTTACCTAAACGTTGTAGCTCGAGTTGCCGCTGATCTCACCGAAGCGAACGAGTTTTGGCAACGAATGGAGTTCTTGGCAAGCGGTGTTTGTTCCGGCGGGATGTCACGGAATCGCTCAATCGTTGTAAGAGAGCGGCGGCTCAACACGCCTAGTCTTTTTGATCTACTTGCACCCTCAGCAGAGGCTCTCGCTCACGACTTCCATCTAGTTGACCGCAGCTACGGCCGTTCACCTGCCTATGGCATCGATTTAAACGTTTTGCTAGATCTGATCCGCGATCGCCCCCGCGCCACGGCTGCCAGTCGCATATTCTCTGCGGCGCTTTCCAATCTCATAAGGCTTTTTGTTGCTCCGGAGTTCGCGGCAGAGTTAAGACGTGCACAGAAATCTCGTCCAGAATTGCAAGACGATACGTTACTTGACTTCGCCTTGGCTCTTCCGCAACATCCGCCACCCCCATCGCACACAATGACCTCGCTAGAACTCGAACTTGGGGCATTGATTTTCCCTGAGCGGTCGAGCACCGGCCGACTACGCCCGCGGGATCGCTCCGACGTCAGGCACATCGCGACCGCCATTCATAATCGAGTGGTCGGCTACGTGACCAGTGAAGAAGCGATTCTGCGCCGGCGACTAATAATCTTGGCGAAGTACGGATTAGACGTGATTGCGCCGGTCGATCTTGCCGAGTCCCTGGTACCGGTAGCGTGGGAAGAGCCTCCCTTAGAAACCAGCGTGCCGCAGTCCGGCGAGGAAATTCGAATCGCGGAAGCTGAGGAGATAGATGTCGCAGCCTGCAAGCAGTTTGCTAGAGAGATCGCCGGCCCGTCGGAATTTGTCGACCACGCGGTCTGTGCCGGGACGGTACAGTCACCCCGCCGACGCCTGCTGATCACCCTGCAGAACAGGCCCGCAGTGTTCATATCTTGGGATCCTCCGAGTCGCGCTACTCCGAGAGTTGAATCCGTGTTGATGGTGCGGAGTGGGCTAAGTCGGATTGAATCCGTAGTCGAACAGGCCCTATTTCACTTGATCCGGGATTCCTGTAAGGACTTCCCGATGATGGTTCGCTTGTGCACGTTCCCTGCGGAAACGTGGCTTGAAGAACTTTTGGTCTCGGCGGGATTTCGCCGTGCCCACCGTGAGAATGGCGAGCGAGACACGGTGTTCTACAAGTTGGCGCTCGGACAGGCAGTCACAGACATGAACTGGATGGAGATCCGTGAGTCGATCAGTGGACGCTCAGGGGTTCGAATACCTGAACGCCCACCGAACTACGAACATGCCAATCAGGCTGTAGCGGTTCAGAGTCCGGCTGGCATTCCACTATCGATCACTCTGGGCGAGTTTGAAGAGCTGGTTTCCCCCGCGATCATAGCGGTTCCTGGACGACCCGGTGCCATCGTTCCGATCCGACATCAGTTTTCGACCGAGCTGCTTGTCGCCTCAACCCAGCGTGCGCTATTCCCGGCACTTGAAGCAGCGTTCCGGGGACGTCGAGCGTACTTCTGTTCGCCCCGTGCGCTCTCCGCGTTGAGCCCTGGTTCGCTCTTGTTCTTCTACGAGTCACTGAAAGGAGGGGGCCGCGGTGCCGTCATCGCGTGCGCGAGAAGTGTTGAGACGTTTGTTAGGCCGAAGGCGGATGTCCAAACTGGCGTCCGCGCCCGAGGGGTCCTCGCGAACCACCAGTTTGACGAGATGACGCGTTCGCGTGATATTGGCGTGGTGCTTTTTGATTCAGTACTACGATTCAAGAAAGCAATCGACTTGGGTGGATTGCGGCAGATGGGTTGTGCGGACCGAAGCAACGTCGTAACAGCGAGGCGCATTGACAGTAGGCAGGTTCTCGCGCTGATCGCTCAAGGAGAACCCTGTGTGTAGCGATATTTTGATATCCGTCGACGTCGAACATTCGGACAATCTCTTAAGTGGCCGCAAGACCGTCGAAGTTCGCCGGAGGCGCCCGCGAATCGAGCCCGGCACGCGAGTATGGATCTATACAAAAGTTCCGAGGGCAGCGATCGAAGCTGTAGGCATTGTGGAGGAGGTACACGAAGCATCGGCGGGGGTTCTTTGGAACCGCTATTCAGAAGAAGTTGCCATTTCTCGCACACGCCTTGAGGAATATCTAGCGGGAGCGAGTTCCAGTTGTGCAATCAAGTTCTCGTCGATAACGCCTTTGCCACGCTCGATTGGCTTGGACGAGATTCGTCAGACCGTCGGCGCCTTTCATCCGCCGCAGTTCTTCAAACGACTACGCAGCACCGACAAAGAGTTTTTGCTTCTGAGGAGCCTACCATAACTTGGTTATTGAAGTCAGCGCTTCGTTAGAAGAACCAGTTCGGCAGCATGTAGAGGACTCCCTTACTAAACGGGCCAGGTTAGTGCAGCCTGACATCGCGTTCGTCCCCACGGCCGGCGAAGAATTCAGGAAAGGTTACGAGACGACGCAGGAGAGGCCGGAGGGGGAGCGGAAGAACTCGCGGGACATGGAGAACGCTGCCTCCTTCTGTTCCGTTGTCTCGCGATTCGGAGTGTGAACCCGCCTCGCTCCGACTCGAGGTGGGCGATTTTTCGCACGGTCGCTTTCCAAACAAGTGTCGTGACGGACCGGTCACATCACACGATTCCTCTTGGCAGGTGGCCGCAGGTGGCCACTGTGGGAAGTTTCCAGCGCAGGAATTGGCTTCGGGACAGTACTGCGGCGGCGGATGGCCTATGCGGGGCTCGGCGGGAAAGACTGGCGGGCAGGTGGCTTACTCGCGCGGCCGGATCCGTTTCCGGTGTCGGCTAGTGCCCTACTCCCTGCCCTATCAGGCCAGCACGCCCGGCAACCTTCCGGTCGAATCAGCGAACCGCTCAACCGGCGTGTCAAACGCGTCGAGCATGGACAGATATAGGTTCGCGAGCGGCGTATCTTCGGCATACGATAGATGCTGTCCGCCAGCCAGGCGGCCTCCGGCTTTACCCGCTACCACGATGGGTAGGTTGTGAGGGTCGTGCTGGTCCCCATTGCGGATACCCGCACCGAACAGGATCATGGATTGATCGAGCACGTTCGAGTCGCCTTCCTTGATCTCGCGCAGCTTCGAGAGCAGGTAGGCGTACTGCTCAATGTGCCATTGCCCGATCATCTGATACTGCTTCAGCTTCTCCGGGTCGTTCTGATGATGACTGATATCGTGGTGGCCGCTCGAAATTCCGGGAAGGAACGAGAAATTCTGATTGGTCACTTCATTGCCGAACATGAAGGTCGCGATGCGCGTGGTGTCCGTGCGGAAGGCGAGCGCGATCATGTCCATCATGAGTCGCGTACAGTCGGCAAAGTCTTTGGGCTGAGGTTCGGGCTTGGGCACCTTGTCGATTGGATAGCGCGCCTGCCAGCTGGCGCGGCCGGGGAGCGTTGCCGCCTTGAGCCGCTCTTCCAGCGAGCGTACGATTTCGAGGTACTCGTCCATACGCAGCTGGTCGGACTTGCCTAACCGGCCGCGAAGCTGGCTGGCATCGTCCAGCACCGTATCGAGCAAGTCGGTATCGCGCCTGACGTTCTCACCGGCGGGACGCGTCGCCCGGAAAAGGCGCTCATACACATACAGCGGGTTGATCTCACGGGCCAGCGGACGCGCCGGACCCGCCCAGGCGATGTGGGACCCGTAGACGCGGGTATAGCCAACATTGCGGTCCACGCCCGTTGTGACCGGCGAGGTGCCGAGTTCAAGTGACGCCAAGGGCGTAGCCCCGGCGGTGCGCTGAGCGGCGAGCTGATCCACCGAAACGCCGTTGCAATTTACGTCCACGCCCAGCGTCTTCGTGATGGTGGTGGAAGTTAGAAATCCGCTGACCTTGACATAGTGGCCGTCGCCGGTTTTTGAACCCGCATTCCACGTATTGGTGACGATGGTCAGGTCGTCACGAAACTTCGCCAACGGCTCCAGGGTTTTCGATAGTTGGAAGTCTCGGCCCACGCCCTGCGGTGTCCAGAAATCCGGATGCGTCCCATTCGGCATGTAGAGGAACGCCATGCGCTTGGTGGGCTTTTCGCCTTTGGGCGTTGGGGCAGCCATCGCCTCAAGCCACGGAAGACCGAGCGCCGCTCCAGCACCCCGTAAGAGAGTACGTCGCGAAAGTGCTTGGGTTCTGCTCATTTGGCGGGTGGCTCCTTTGGTTTGGAAACAGGCGGCTTGGAATCGGGCGGTTTGGAAACGGGCGGTTTGGCTTCTGGCTCAGGCGCCTGGAAGCGGAAGGGTGTACTGAGAACGACGCCGCGGATCAGCGCGTAAGAGCTGTAGTACTCCTTCTTTACTTGTTCTACGATGGCATCGACAGCGCAATGATCTTCAAGGGTGAGGGAACGGCCCAAGGCGTAGCCCAGCATCTTCGCCGTTAAGTTGCGGACGACCAGATCGCGCCTGTCCATCAGAACTTTCTTCAGCTGCGCTGCACCGTTGAACTTGGTACCGTCCGGCAATTCGCCAGAGGCGTCGATGGGCTTTCCGCCGTCCGCGTCGCGCCAGCGCCCCACCGAGTCGTAGTTTTCGAGCGCGAAGCCCCACGGATCGATTTTGGCGTGGCAGGCGGCGCAGTTCGGGTTCTGGCGATGCAGCGTGAGCCGTTCGCGCACGGTCGAAGGGCGTGCCGCGTCCTCTTTTGCGAGCGGCGGAACATTAGGAGCCGGCGGTGGTGGAGGCGTCCCCAGGAACGATTCGAGGATCCATTTCCCACGCAAGACCGGACTGGTCCGCGTGGGCACCGATGATACCGCCAGAATCGCGGCCATGCCCAACAGGCCGCCGCGGTGCGAATCCGGCGGTAAGAGCACTCGTCGCGGCTGCTGACGAAGGCCTTCGGTTTTCGGAAGGTTGTAGTATTTTTGCAGGCGCGTCGCCATGACGGTCCAATTGGAATCGATCAGATTCAACAACGAATGATTGTCGGTGAGAATCTCGTGAACGAATAGAATCGGCTCATACCGAATGCCGGACTCGACTTCCGATTCGTAGTAGTCCGGGAACATTTTGGCATCGGGCTTGATGTCGCGGCCCAGTTCCCGCGTGGACAACCATTGTTCGACAAAGTTTTCAGCAAACTCGCGGGAGCGTTCGGCGCGCAGCAGGCGTATGGCTTCTTCAGCCAGAATGTTCGGATCGGCGAAGCGGTTTTCCTTCGCGAAGCGCAACAACTGCGCGTCCGGCCCGGAGCCCCACAGAAAGTACGCCAGGCGCGAAGCCAGTTCGTAATTCGGGACCTGCCGTTGCTTGCCGGTGGTGTTGGGCTGCTCGATGCGGAACAGGAAGTTGGGTGAAATCAGCACGGCCTGCAGCGCATACGAGATGGCTTCCTCAAACGATTCTCCACGCTCGATGGCGGTAGAAAACAGCGCCAGATATTTTGCTGCTTCGTTCTTGTCTACGGGTCTGCGAAAGGCGCGCGGAAGAAAGTCATCGATGATCTTGCGGGCCGCGTCCGCTGGGGTGAGCTTGTCACTTGGCGTAGCCGTGAGGAACACTTCGCGCGACTTCGGATCGGCCATGGCGTAGTCGAGCGCGATGCGGGCCGCTTCGAGGTACTTCTCCGCGTGAACTGGCGAAAGAAAAAGCGTTTCCGCGGCGTTGTCGAAACCTTCTCCGCCGGCTCCGTCAGTGGGCAGTGCGGCGCCCGCGTTGATGTGGATGTTCAGCAGGTCGCGAACCGACGCCGCGTACTCGGAACGGTTCAACCGACGGGAAAGGGAGCGAGCAGGAGAGATACCGTCCTCGCAAGCCTTGGTTCGTAGCGCGTGATCAACGTAGGACGTGAAGGCTTCGCGGGCCTCCAGCGATGGAACCGGCGCATTGCGCGGCGGCATTTCGTGTTCGGAAACGCGTTTGAACGCCCGCCGCCAAAGGTTCGGCTGGTCATTCAAGGAGGCCTCGGTGAGCTTGCGGACGTCGTAGCCCGCAGCCGGCTTGGCACCGGTGTGGCAGGCTAGGCAGTGCTGGTTGAGAAACGATCCAATGGGCGCAAAGTCAGTCACTGCGTATGACGCAGTCGAAGCCAGGACTAGGGTGAGGACGGCTCTATGCACGAATCTTAACTGTAGTTCAAGATATCGCGATCTGGCCGCTTCTGCTGGCAGGTGGGCGGCGTCACTCCACTGCGTTGGCGTCGACGAACCCTTGTGGCGTATGGCGAAACAGCGGGAAAGTCTCGCCGGTCAAGGCGGTGAATAGAATGTCCGGCCGGCCCCGCTCACGGTCGCTCGGTAGCCGCCTTCTTCGAATTCGGCAATCAGCATCCCGAACCCGAGGTTCGTCTCTTCGGTCAGCTTGATGGCAAACCCCGGCTGTCACACCCGGGAGGTCTGCCCACTTGCCATTTTGAAAAGGAGACGTGACGCCTTGCCCAATTCATTGATTCTATTAGGACATAGCCTACCGGCTGATATTGTCAGAACCGCGAACATACCCGATTTGCTGACAAAATGCGGACAAAGCGACACGTATGGGAAAACCCAATGGCGCAAGTGATTGGAAACATGGAGCCACCCGCGAGAGTCGAACTCGCGACCTGCTGATTACGAATCAGCTGCTCTACCAACTGAGCTAGGGTGGCCCGCCTCAACCAGTATAAACTCTAGAGTTCACGGATCTCAACCATGCCTACCGGAGCCGAGCTTTTTGTCGAGACACTTCAATCGCTGGGGATTGGGGAGATCTTTACGCTGGTGGGCGATCACCTGAACGAAGTGCTGGCGGTGGCGCAGCGGGAGGGGATGCGGATTGTCGATATGCGGCATGAATCTGGCGTGACCCATGCGGCCGACGCGTGGGCGCGGATTCACCGGCGGCCGGCGGTGTCGCTGGTGACGGGCGGGCCCGGGCATACCAATTCGTTGACGGGGATCGCGACGGCGAACCTGGCATGCAGCCCCTTGATCGCCGTGAGTGGGAGCCGGTCAGCGAACCTTGCCGAGCGCGGGGCGTTTCAGGATATCGACCAGGTCTCCATGACGCGGGGCATGGTGAAGTGGGCGGCGGAAGCTCCTAGCGCGGCGCAGGTGCCGTTCTACTTGGGGCGTGCGTATTCGGAGGCCAACTCCGGGCGCCGAGGCGCGGTTCATCTCACGGTGCCGCTGAATGTCTTTCTTGAAAAGACCGAGACACCGGCGCGCGTTCCGCAGCCGCCTCAGGCTGAGACGGGGCGCCCGGATGTTCGAGGGCTGGTCGAACTGGTGCGGCAGGCCAAGCGGCCTATTGTGATTGCTGGCAGTGGCATATGGTGGGCTGACGCAGCGGTCGAACTGCGCACCTGGATTGCGCAGACTTCCCTGCCCCTCTACACGGTCACCATGGCCAAAGGCTGCGTGCCGGATGAGCATCCGCTGTGTCTGGGCTATGCTGACCCGGCGATGAACTACGCGGTCCGCACGGCATTCAAAGAGGCGGATCTGGTGGTGGTGCTCGGCAAGCGGCTGGACTACCGGCTGGCATTGGCGGGACCGCGGCTGTTCTCGGCGGAGGCGCGCTTTGCCCAGGTGGACATCCACGCCACCGAGTTGGGGTTGAACCGCAATCTCGCAGTGGCGATCCAGGCGGATGTGAAGCAGACTCTGCTCGCGTTGATCGACGAATCGAGCCGCCACAACTGGGCGCCGCTGCCGTGGCTTGATCGGCTGCGAGAGTTGAAGCAAGACCATACGCAGCGGCTGGCGCTGGCGGCCGAGGACGCGGGGTCGCCCATGCACCCGGCGGCCTTCCATGCTCGATTGCGGGAGTGCTTGCCGGCGGACGTCCTCTATGCCTGGGATGGAGGCGACTTTACGCATTGGGGGCGGGCGACCATTCCGGCTCGCGAACCCGGCGGTTGGCTGCGGTTGGGGCCGCTGGGGACCATTGGGTCGGCGCTGCCGAATGCGATCGCGCTGAAGCTGGCGCACCCGGAGCGGCCCGTGGTGATGATCACGGGCGATGGCTCACTGGGGTTCTATTTGGCGGAGATGGACACGGCCGTGCGCTACAAGCTGCCGTTCGTAATCATCGTCGGCAACGACGCGGGTTGGGGCTTGGAGCGCGAACTCCAGGCCGCCACTGTTGCTGGATCACCCAACATCGCCTGTGAGCTGGCGCCCACACGCTACGACCTGATCATGAAGGGCTTTGGCGGCGACGGCGAGACGATCGAACATCTCAACGAAGTGGCTCCGGCCATCGAGCGCGCGTTCGCTTCGCCCGTGCCCTATTGTTTGAATGTCCGTATCCGCGGCATGCGGTCGCCCTTTACGGAGTGGCAGATCGCGGGCAAGAAGTAGAACCAAAGTGATCGCCGCTTGTTCTGGAGTACGAAAGTAAAGGCGCCAGCGACGATGACCAGAACAATTAGCGAGATCGACGCAGGCTCCGGTACCTGAACGGCGATAAACCCATGCACTCCGGTCTCATCAAAGTACCCCCCCACCAGCTGCCCTTGGTCGTTGATTCCGAGCACGCTCGTGGTGATGGCACCCGGATAGTTCACGGGAAAGTAGTGCCCATCTTTCCTCAGGAAACCGTGACCAAGAGAATCGCCATCAAAGAAAACTCCGACGACGTCGCCACGATTGTTCACGTCGAAAGGAATCGAACCGCTAAAATAAGATTTAGGATCCTTAAGTGGGTAAGATATGGTTGTAAAGCTATCTTTACCTCTAAGAAGAAATCCCTGCCCCCATATTGGCGACGTTCCGGTCCCAAAATATGACCCAACTAGCTCCCCATCGTCGTTCAGACCGCGCAGGAGTGTTGTTTCGGCACCTGGGTAATCGAAGTTGTTGGCGATTGAATCGCGAACAATCAGCCCGTGGGTCAATGAGCCCACGACTGTCCACCCGACAACCACCCCTGAATTATTGATGTCATAAAGTGTAGTTATACCCGATGATGCGTCCACGGCTCTCGATGATCCCGATTCGTACAAGAATCCTCGCAGATAATTACCGAAATACGAATAACTACCGACGATCTGGCCCTTGTCGTTGATGCCATTTGCCTGCTGAAGGGCACCGTATGAATCCAAGGATATTTGAAGAGTCTGAAATTGACCCCTATCATAAAGGGAACTTCGATATCCATCTGGGGAGCTGAAGTATGCCACCACCTGTCCCCGATTATTGATCGAAGTCGCTGCGGTGTAGTTTAGGGCACCCGGCACGTCGAGACGCTTAAAGGCGAAAGTCATCGCATCGATAGCGGTCGATTGGAACGTGATTAACAGAAGCAGATTCCATACTTTCAAGGTTTGCAGTGCGTGAGACATAGGTTGCCGTTCGGGCGTTTAGGAGTAGCTGTGGCGCCTCAAATATCCTAGTCGATCACGGCCGCGCCGGCCATTGTCATGAAGGCGCTCTTGACGAAGGCGGCATCGCCGGGGCCGCTGGCCTGGATCATGAACACGCCCACCAGACCCTTCTTGGCATCCACCCAGCCGTGCGTGCCGAAGGCGCCGCCGTGGCCGTAGGTGCCGATGGAGAGCAGGTTCAGGGTTCCCAGCGCTTCCTTGGTCACTTCCCAGGTGAGGCCGAAGCCATTGCCTTGGGCGTTGCCGGCTTTGATCTCACCGGTCTGCAATTGCGTCATGGTGGCGACGGCGGCGGGTGACAGATAGCGCTTGCCGCCATAGGTGCCGCCGTTCAGCATCATCTGGTAGAAGTGCGACAGATCGGCAGCGGTGGAGTAGAGGCCGTAGGACGGTGCGGAGAATTTGGCGTTGGGGCGGTAGGCGCTGGAGACGCCGCCGTAGAAGAGGCTCTTGGCGCGCTGCAGCTTGCCCGGCCCGGCGACTTCATGCACGAAGGCGATGCGGCTGGTCTTTTCGGCGGGCGGGAAGATGAAGCTATCCTTCATGCCCAACGGCCCCAGGATGCGCGCTTCCAGAAACTTCTCGAACGCCATGCCGCTCTTCACTTCAATGATGCGGCCCAGCGTATCGATGCCCATGTTCGAGTACTGCCACTTGGTGCCCGGCTCAAAATCGAGCGGGACGGTGCCGTAGATCTTCACCGCTTCGGCCAGGGTGAGATCCATCTTGGCGTAGAGCGCTTCGATCGGCTTCGGCGGCTGCGTGGGCATGCCGGAGGTGTGGGTCATCAGATCGCGAATGGTGATGGGGCGGGTGCCGCCCTTCTGGCCCTTGTATTCCGGCAGGTGCTTCTCCACCGGGTCGGTGACCGAGAGCAGGCCTTCTTCCGCCAACATCATGATGGCGACGCCGACGACGGGCTTGGTCATCGACATGATCTGGAAGATCGAATCCTTGGCCATTGGCTTCTTGGTTTCGATGTCCTGATACCCCACCGCGTCATGCTCCACCACCTGGCCATGACGCATGATGAGCGTCACCACACCAGCCACCTTGCCTTCATTGACAAAGGCCTGCATGCGCGCCGGGATGCGCTTGATGCGCTCCGCATCGACGCCCGGGGCCTTATCGGCGGCCAGCAGATGAAAGGCTGACAGCAAGGCCAGCGAGGCGGGCAATAGTCTTACGAATCTCATCAAGGAGCGCTCCAAATCTTCAAACTCTCAACCGCTGGTGGCGTCTCTCATCAATGGAGGCACCGCTCTGAACGGCCCGCCTGGTCGCGGACGGCTCAAAGCTTCTTCAGGGTGACCTCTGCATTGTAGTCCGGCTCACCGGACTTCGGGTCGTACTGGCGGTGGATCAAGCCGTTGGCCTCCGGCCAGTGCGCCTGGATGCTGCCGGCCTTGACGTCACCCACCTTGACTCGCGCCGTCATCCGGCCCAGGGCGGAGGTGAGCTCGACCGAATCGCCCTCCGCTAGCTGGTACTGGCGGGCATCAGCGGCGCTCACAATGATCTCGTCGCGGCTGCAGCCGGTGAGGGCGTCGCGCTCCTTCAAGATCATCGAATTGAACTGCGTGCCTCGCCGCGTCGCCACAAACAGCTTGCCGTCGCCGCGCGGGGCCGGTAGCGGAAGCGGTGAGAATTGGCCCACAAAATCAGGCGCTGAACAGAGTAGCGGCCCGCCATATTGGAAGCTATCGCCTTCGGCCTTCAGCTGAGCGATGCCGCGATACATGGGCATCACGCGGTCCATCTCGTTACGGATCGCCTCGGCGGTTTCCAGCTTCAGGTCGATGCCCAACGCCTTGCCGAGATCCACCAGAATGCGCCATTCACACCGCGCCTCTTCAATGCGATGGCCGGGGATCTCGGGCGTGTAGCGCAGGCGGCGCTCAGTAGAGGTCTGCGTGCCGCCGCCTTCCTGCTCATACCGGGTTTGGGCGGGCAGCAAGACGGTGAGCTCGCCCGCGTCTTCCAGCATTGACGAATTCAACATGATGTCCTGGTGGACCCGCAGCGGGACTCGGCGCAATGCCTGCACCATGCGCACGGGGTCCGGCATGGTTTCGAGAAAGTTGCCGCCGATGGCGTAGAGCACATCGAGATCGCCCGCCGCTGCCGCGTCCAACATCGCTCCGCAGTGCATCCCGTGCCAGCTGGGCACCTCCGGCACGCCCCAGCGTTCGGCGAACACACGAGCACTCTCTTCATTGATCGAGGCCCCGCCGGGAAACTGGTTGGGCACGGAGCCGCACTCGCCGCCGCCTTGCACGCCCGAGTGTCCACGGATCGGAACGACGCCGCAGTTGGGCTTCCCCAGCATTCCGCGAGCCATGGCCAGGTTCACCACCGACTTCACATTGTCGACCCCGTGCGGGTGCTGCGTCAGGCCCATCGACCAGATGAAGATGGCCGACTTGACGCCCGCATACATGGTGGCGAAGCGCTGCATCTCCGAGCGGGGCAATCCGGCACTAGCTTCAATGTCGGGCCACGATTGCGCCTCCAGCGTCTTCACGAGCGCTGGCCAACGCTGCGTATGTTGATCGATAAAGGCTTGATCCGGCGCCTTCATCTCGATCAGGCACTTCAGCACGCCGTTCGAGAACGCCACATCGCCCCCCGGCCGCACCGGGAAAAACTCATCGCGGAAGCGCGTGCCGAACAAGGCCGACATCGGCAGCGAGGGGATCCAGTAGCGCTCGAGACCGGGCTCACGATACGGGTTGACCACCACGATCCGCGCGCCGTTGCGCTTGGCTTCATGCAGGTACTTCATGGCGACGGGCTGATTGTTAGCCAGGTTGGTGCCCATCAGCACGATCAGCTCGCAGTTCAACCAATCCTTGTTTGAAACGGTGGACGCGCCCACGCCCAGGGTCTCTTTCAGCGCCACCGTGGAGGCGGCGTGGCAGAGGCGGGCGGCGTTGTCGATATGGTTGGTGCCGTAGAGGCGCGCCAGCTTAGCGGCAACGTAGTAGACCTCATTGGTTAAGCCGCGGGAGGTGGTGAAGAAGGCGACGCGGTGCGGGTCGGCCGGCTTCATACGCTCCGCAATGGCGGCGAGAGCGGTCTCCCAGCTCACACGCGTAAAGCCTTTGTCGCCGGGCTTGCGGATCATCGGGAATGGCAGCCGGCCCAGCTTGCGCAGCTCCGTGCTCGAGCGTTTCCGCAGGGCCGCCACGTCATTGAACAACTCCGCGCGAATGGCGGGCATCGTATTCAGGCGCAGCAGCCGCAGGCGCGTCAGACAGAGGTGTGAGCCCTTGAGCGTATCGTCCCGCAAACCTCGCGGACCGAGCGAGCAGCCATCGCAGACACCGTGGTTCAGCACCCGCCACGCATACGGCAGATTGTCCCGGTTCTCCCACAGCACCCGGAACATCTCCCAATAATGGTGGGGTTTCTGGTAGCCGAGCCCAAATGGCGATAGACCAACAATGCGCATGATTGATACAGTCTATCTGTGACCCGCCGCGAGAGTTTGGGGGCCATCGGCGTTGCCGCTTTTGCCGCCCCTGCCCCACCCACCTTTGATGCTGACCTGATCCGCCGCCATGATGGCGCGGTGGACTCCTACTTGAAAAATCAAGTGACCGCCGCCAACAGCCCGTGGCGGGGAGCGCTGCCCGATGCCTATGGCCTGCACGCTCCGGGAACGGCCGCCGGGCTGTGGGATGTCTTCACGGCCGCCTACGTATGTCCGCAGTCCCGGCATCACCGCAAGGCGGAGCTGCTGGAGCGGATTGCGCTGGCGGCGGGCTTTCTCGAACGGTCGATGTCGCCCGAGGGCAACATCTACCTGCCGATCACCAACTTCAATTCCCCGCCCGATTCCGCCTTCGCCGTGCGCAGTTCAGCCAACACCGTGCTGGTGGCGCGGCAGAACCAAGCCACTGAGATTCTGCGCATGATTGAGCCGCTGGTGAAACGAATGGCGGACGCGATTGCGGTGGGCGGCATCCACACGCCCAACCATCGGTGGGTGGTCAGCGCCGCGCTGGCCCAAGCGCATGAGCTCTGGCCGGAGCCGCAATATCTGCGCCGCATCGACCAGTGGCTGGCGGAAGGCTTTGACATCGACCCCGATGGCCAGTGGAGTGAACGCTCCACCGTGACCTACAACACCATCTGCGATCAGGCGCTGACGGTGCTGGCCCACAAGCTGAAGCGGCCGGAGTATCTGGAGCCCGTGAGGAAGAATCTGGAGAGCATGCTCTACCTGATCCACGCCGATGGCGAGGTGGACACCAGTTTCTCCCGCCGCCAGGATGCCTTCACGCGAGGCACGATGGCCGGTTACTGGTTCCCGTTGCAGTATCTGGCGGTGAAGCAGGGCGATGGACGGTTCGGCAATTTGGCCATGAGCCTGTGGCCCAAAGCAGCCTCCTTAAGCCTGTTGATGACCTATCCTGAGCTGAACCGCCGGGATCTGAAGACCGCTCCGCTGCCCGAGAACTACGCCCACGAGATGCCGCACAATCAGGTGGCCCGCATCCGCCGCGGCTTGGCGTCGGTGACCATTCACACGGGCGGCCGTGATCGCGTGGTCAGCCTCCGCAATGGCGACGCTGTGATCAACGCCATCCGCTTTGCTTCGGCCTTCTTCGGCAAGGGCCAGTTTGTCCCGCAAACGATGACGCGCACGGGCGCCGGGTACACCATGACCCAGCAGCTCGAGGCACCCTACTACCAGCCCTTCACCCCCACCCGGGTGATCGGCGCCGACGAGTGGGACCAGACGCAGAAGCTGCGCCCGCAGACGCAGGTGGGCCGGTTGACGCAGTCGGCGACGGTGACCGAAATCCCCAACGGCCTGCGCGTCGAGATCGTCGCCGAAGGCACCAGCAATGTGCCGGTGGCGGTCGAGATCAACATGCGCGAAGGCGGCAAAGTCTCGGGCACCGAAGGCTCCCTGCTGACCGCCCGCGAGGGCGTGTTTACGCTGGGGCCGCACGCGATCAAGATCAAGGGCGGCGGTTGCGACCACCGGTATCTCGAGATCCGGGGCGCCCGGCCGCCGCTGCCCGGGCCTAGCGTCTACGTCACCGGCTTCACCCCCTTCCGGCGCGTGCTGGAGTTCAGCTGGAGCTGACAGCTTCGCCCCAGTCGTTGCGTGGGACACCCGCGCTCCGGAGTGAATTTGAAGTGGCCTCAGCTCAGGCGGGAGCGGGCCGTAAGACGATGGCCGGATGGAGCGCCGCGACTGGTTCTTTTGGCCGCCCACCGTCGTAATTTCCTGCAAATTGGGTCGCGAAAGTGGCGAAATTGGACGATGGTACAATTAAGTGTTTACAGCTGGTGATTTCCGTGAGGAGTCGTGGCTGCACCCACTTCCGCTATGCCCGATCCCTGTTCATTGCGTACAGTGCTGGACGCCCGACGGTTCGATGGAGCCGGGTGGCCTCGATTTCAGTCCCGGGCACCCCGGGTGACGATGGCATTGATGGATAACACCAATGTTTTCTTCTGGTTGGACACCAGCTCTGGCCAGGCCTGCGGGCGCGAAGTGAAAGGGAGCAGGGCCGCCCTGGCGGCCGGGAAATAGGCCCGACTTCTCCTCAATGTCTCTCCTAAAAGCAGGAAAATTAGGCTTACTCCGAGTTTTGGAGGCAACCGGCGTCTCAGACCGGCTGGCCCGCTCCGCTTGGCGGCAGGATCGGCTGTTGATCCTTTGTTATCACGGTATTGCCCGCTTTGATGAAGGCGAGTGGGACGGCTTGTACATTCCTTCCGCCATGTTTCGGCGGCGCATGGAACTGCTGGCCGAATCCGGCTGCCATGTCCTGCCTCTGGGTGAGGCGCTGCAGCGGCTGAACAACCACACTTTGCCGGAGCGCGCGGTCGCGATTACCTTTGATGACGGGTTTGTGGATTTCTACCAAGTGGCCCTGCCGGTGCTGGAGTCGTTCGGCTTTCCGGTCACTCTCTACCTGACCACCTACTACGTCGATTACAACCGTCCGGTGTTCGACCCGATGTGCAGCTACTTGCTGTGGAAGGGCCGGGACAAGGGTGTCCTCAACTGGCCGGGCATGTTCGGCTCGCCCGTCACGCTTGACAAAGAGGGGCGGAGCCAAGCCGCACGGGCCATCAAAGGGATCGCCTTGGAGCGCGACCTTTCCGGACGGCAGAAGGATGCCTTGCTGGCGGAGTTGGCGTCGAAGCTCGGCGTCGATTACGAAGAGCTGTGCCAGCGCCGTGTGCTGCATCTGGTGAACCCGGAAGAAGCGGCGGACATGGGGGCGCGCGGCGTGGACCTGGAACTCCACACCCACCGTCACCGTGAATATCGCGGACAGGCGAGAATGTGGGGCGAACTGGAAGACAACCGCCAGCGCCTGGCCACCTTCTCCCCCCGCGAGCCGCGCCATTTCTGCTACACCGGCGGCGTGCACCTGCCGCAGTTCCCGGGCTACCTGCGCGATTTCGGCCTGCTTTCGGCCACCACCTGCGAACCCGGGCTGTGTACCACCAGTTCGAACCCATTTTTGCTGCCCCGCCTGGTGGATACGGTCGGCTTGTCGGACCTGGAGTTTCGGGCCTGGCTGGCGGGCACCGGTCAGCTATTGCCGACGAGGCCGTACCGGCAGACCGAAGGCCAGCTGCTCGAAGACGCCGACCCGGCTGACTAGGGCGTGTTCACACTACTCCCGAGAGGCCGCAAACGCCCCACTAAGGGCCTTCGCCTCACTCTGAGCCGCGACAGAATGGAGCGGAGTCCATCGTTGCGGTAGGGCGCCGGGTGATTGTTGGAGAACGCGGCTGAGTTCAAGGCATTGCCGGGCAACGACGGGCCGCGCTGGTTCCCGGCCAGTCGTTGAAAGGCCCCACACTCCGCTCCATTCTGTCGCGGCTCAGCGTGAGGCGGCGCCGCGAGACGGAAATCCGCTGGTCCTCAAGCACGGTGGGGCACGATTGCGCGAACAGGCCCTGTACGGGCTGGACGTTAGCGCGGGACGTAGTAATACAGCAGGTCCGTCGAAGGCGGAACGTGTCCCATCTGCCGGATCATCATCATCACCTGACCCCGGTGCAGAGTCCCGTGGTTCACCACGTGCAGCATCGCCTGATACCGCGGCATGGTGAAGTGTTTGCCCGCCAGATTGGTGAATGAGAAAGCCTCCAGCACCCCCTGATCGCCGTAGTCCCGGATGCGTTGCTTAAACCCCTCGATCACCCCGGGCCAGACTCGGGTCAACTCTTCGAGCGTGGGCGTTTCACTCGCGTCCGCCAGCGTAAGCCGCGCCGTGGTCCCGGCGTCATAGGCTTCAAACCGCGCAAGCCAGATGCGGTCCGCAAAGTAGATATGCCGCAGCGTGCCCAGTAAGCTGATGTAAGACGCCTTGAGATCGCGCTCCAGCTCTTCCGGTGTCAGGTCCGCCGCCGCTTTTAATAGCGCTGAGGTGGCCCACAGCGTGTAGTCAAAATGAGTGACCAGTAGGTCCGCCGAAATCACCATAGCAGCCATTATCACTCTCCCGGGGAGATTCGCTTCTGCCCCAGCAGCATGGCCGTCCAGGTGGCATCGATCGAGCAGATCTTGGCCATCCCCAGTCCTCGTGGCGTGGCCAAATCGCGCACCACATTCTGCGTCAGCTCCGTTCGCGCCCCCCACCCGCTGCCACGAGCGCCACCAGCACCACGAGCGCCCTTCTTCGGCCAAGCCACCCAAAGCCGGCCCGGGGGCAGTTGGTGAATGAACGTGTCGAGACCCGCTTCCAACTCTTCCAGCGAGTGCACGAACCAGATCCCGAGATCCGCACCTCGGACCCGCTCCTGCAACCGCATCCCTTCCGGCAAGTCACCCAGCAGCTCTTCAAATTCGGGCGGCGCCGCGATCGTGGCCACCCGCATGCCAGCCTTCATGTTTAGCTTCTTTAACAGCGGCGATTGATAGTCGATCATGCCCTTCGGCACCACCGGCAAATCCCCCCGTGTGACCGACCCTTCCGCCGAATCGCTGGCGCCACCCGGCAGAGCACGGGCGACAGTGGCGGACAGATCTTCAAGGCTCGTGTAATGGGCATCCGGCAAGGACCGCCGCACGCGCTCCACTTTCGCCGGCAGCCCGCCTAAAAAGATCAGCGGCAGGTGGCGGGTGCGCTTCAGTTGGCGCAGATAGACGCCCACCACCCGTCCATGGGCCGGCGAACGGTCCAGCGAGATCACCACGGCGTCGGTGGTCTCCTTGCGCAGCAGATGCCAGTCGTCCAAGCGCGCGTGGTGTCCGGCCTGCCGCAGCCGGTCCAGCAACTCTTCAGCCTCAGCAGGCCGCCAATGAACGACAAAAATGTGTGCCATCGGCGTCGCGCAGGTCTTAGGGGTTGGGCCAGCTGATATCCAGATTCATCACCGCACCGTCGCGCAAATCAACGGTGGATTCTTCACCCTGGCGGCCATCTTTTTTGAACTGGATCCGGTGGCGGCCGGCGGGCAAGGTCAGCACCGTCGGCGTGGGAGTGGGCCATTCGCGGCCATCCACCACAATGGTCGCGCCGGGCGGATTGGACTTGGCCAGGATCGTGCCGGTGGAGCGCTCCATGGCCAGGTTGAGCGAGGAATCGCCCGGCACATCGATCACTTTCAACAGCGGCCGGTAGCCATCCAATTGGGCCCGCAGCGTGTGGCGCCCCGCCGCCAGCGTGATCTTGCACGGTGTTTTGCAGGTGAAGGCGGGGATGTTGTCAAACATCACCGAAGCGCCACCCGGCGCTGAGTCCAGCGAGAATACATGCGCAGTCAACGGAGGCGGCCCGGAGGCCGGACGCTCCTTGGAAGCCGGCGCGGGAGATTCATCAGCGGCGGGTGAGGCCACTTTCTCAGCCACGGGTGGCGGTATTTCCGCCGATGGCGCGGGGACGGTTGGCGTAGTCTCAGTGGACGGAGGAGCGCCCTCTTCCGCCGCGGGCGTCTGCTGCGCTCCGGTGGCCGCGCTCGGTTTGTCGCCCTCAACGGGTGTGACGGTGGGCTTATCAACCGTGGCGTCCCGCAACGAACCCAGCGGACCGCCACCGGGCGTCAACAGAAAGATCGCCAGGGCCACCGCGGAAAATCCGGCCAGCGAAAAAACGAACGCCACCACACCCGCCCAACTGCGCGACTTCGGAGGCGGCACCCGGTTCCGCGTGGTGCGGCCCGTGGTGGCCGCAGCGTCGGCGACCACAGTGGGCGCTCCGGCCGCCTGACCTCGAGGCAAAGGCGTCCAGCCGGAGTTCGCCAGAGACGTCTCCAGGGCGTAGACGAACTGCACCACGTTGGCATAGCGGGCCGCCGGGTCCTTGGCCAGGGCGCGATCGAGAACGGCATCGGTTGCCGGTGTCAGGCTGGGGTTGCAGGAGGAGGCGGGCGGCGGCAGCTCATTGCACGCCTTGTAGACAATGGAGGCCAGTGAGTAGCCCGCAAACGGCTTCTGCCCCGTCAGCAACTCGTAGGCGATCACGGCCAGCGAGAACTGGTCGCAACGGCCCCCCACGGGCTTCATCTGGATCTGTTCGGGCGACATGTAGTTGGGTGTCCCCAACGCGGGCCCGGTCAGCGTGGCGTCTTCGGCCATGATCTTGGCAATGCCAAAGTCGGTGATCTTCACCACCCGGTCCTGGTGCAGCATCAGATTGCCGGGCTTGATATCGCGATGGACGATGCCCTTGGAGTGCGCGTAGTCCAGCGCAATGGCCGCCTGGCGGATGATGTCGAGCACGGTCTTGGGCGCCAGCGCGCGCCCCGACGACATCAAGCTTTCAAGCGTCGGCCCTTCCACACACTCCATGCAGATGTAGACCGCCTCGCCCGCCTCGACGATGTCATAGACGGTGACGATGCCGGGGTGCGAAAGGACGCCGGTGACCTTCGCCTCACGCCGCAGCCGCTGGGCCTCCGCACTGGCGGCGCCCACGGGAAAGGTCTTCAAGGCCACGGTGCGGCCAATGGCCGGATCATGGGCCCGGTAGACGATGCCCATGGCCCCGCGGCCCAGTTCGCCCAGGATCTGATAGCGGCCGATGAATTGCGTTCCGGTCACGGTTGTTCCGTTCAAGTATCCCGCGCCTGCCCCTTCCGGACAGTGGCGCGGATTCTCCCCTTTACAAAGATATGCGAAGCGCCCGCTAAACTGTAAGTTGTCTCATGTTTAAAACTTTGTTTGGGCAGACGCCTCCCGATGCCGGTGGGCCGGTCAGCCTGCTGGACCGGTTGAAGCAAGGCATCCAGAAGACCCGCACCGGTCTGGTGAGCGCTCTCGATGACGTCGTACACGGCAAGAAGACCATCGACGCCGACGTGCTGGATGAGCTGGAGTTCTCGCTCATCAGCGCCGACGTCGGCGTGCGTACCGCCTCTGAGATCATTGACACCGTCCGCGAGCGCGCCGCCCGGCACATGCTGGATGACACCGCGCAGCTGAAGCAGCTGATCCGGGAGCAGTTGCTGGCGGTGCTGGAATCCGTGGAGCGGCCCGTCGTCCAAGTGAAGCAAGCCCCAGCCGTGGTGATGGTGGTGGGCGTCAACGGAGCGGGCAAGACCACCACCATCGGCAAGCTGGCGCATCGCTACAAGAGCGAGGGCCGCACAGTCCTGCTGGCCGCCGCCGATACGTTTCGCGCCGCCGCCATCGAGCAA